>DASXOV010000261.1:0-5533 GCA_036494005.1 Pseudonocardiaceae bacterium
CGCTCGCCGAGCTGCCCGCCGACCTGCAGAAGCCGCTGCTGGCCGAGGACATCCTGCCCTGGCGCGAGGAGGCGTCGAAGCTGCTCGACGGCAGCGACGAGATGCTGCGCCGCGGCGGCGCTGTCGAGCTGGAGGAACGGCAGGTCCCGGGGCCGCAAGGCGCGCCCGACGTCTCGGTGCTGATCCTGCGGCCGGCCACCGGCACCGGCCCGTGGCCGGGGATCTACCACACCCACGGCGGCGGCATGGTGCTCGGCACCAGGCGCACCGGAGCCGAGGAACTGGCGCTCTGGGTCCAGGAGGTGGGCGCGGTCGCGGTGTCGGTCGAGTACCGGCTGGCGCCCGAGCACCCGCACCCGGCGCCGGTCGAGGACTGCTACGCGGGCCTGGTCTGGACCGCCGCGCAGGCTGGGGAGCTCGGCATCGACCCAGCCCGGCTGGTCATCGCCGGAGGCAGTGCCGGCGGCGGCCTGGCCGCGGGCACCGCGCTGATGGCCCGCGACCGGGGCGGCCCGGCGCTGACCCACCAGATCCTGATGTGCCCGATGCTCGACGACCGCGGCATCACCCCGTCCAGCCAGGAACTCGACGGCGAGGGCATCTGGGACCGGACCTCCAACCTGACCGGCTGGACGGCGCTGCTCGGCGACGCCCGGGGTGGCCCCGACGTGTCCCCGTACGCGGCGCCCGCGCGGGCCGAGGACCTGACCGGGCTGCCCGCCACGTTCATCGACGTGGGATCGGTCGAGACGTTCCGGGACGAGGACATCGACTACGCGGCCCGGCTGTCCCGGGCCGGGGTCTCGGTCGAGTTCCACCTGTGGCCCGGCGGGTTCCACGGGTTCGACGGGATGGCGCCGCAGACCGCCCTGGCCCAGGCCGCGCGGGCGGCCAGGCTGGGCTACGTGCGCCGGGCGCTCAGCCCGCCGCGCGGCTGAGGTCGGCCGCGGCGACCTGCAGCTCGGCCAGCAGCGGCCCGGGCAGGCTGAGCCCGCGGGCCGAGGAGCCCAGCGCCCACCAGCTGCCTGAGTCCGGGATCGCCACGCCCGCGCAGCACACCTCGGGGCGGTACTGCCCGTACTCGGTGACCAGGTCGCCCGGGCGCAGCCGGGTGACCTCGGCCTCGATCTCGGCGGGCTCGGTGACCGTGGCCGGGGTGAACGGCCGCATGCCCTGCTCGGCCAGCAGGCTGCTGCGGGCCCGGCCGGGCAGCGTGGCCAGCAGCGCCTTGCCCAGCGCGGTCGCGTGCGCGGCGGTTTCCAGGCCCGGCTGCAGGTCCTCCAGCCAGGGTGACTTCCCGCCCTCCGCGATGTCGACGATCACCAGCCGCCCCGCGGTGATGCAGGCCAGGTACGCGGTGTGCCCGGTCGCGTCGGCCAGGTGCTGCAGCACGGCCCGGGCCCGGGGCGGGCGGCGCATGGAGCCCATCAGCTCGTGGAAGCGCTCGGCGACCTCGAACCCGGCCACGTACTCGCCGCTGGGCAGGCGCACCAGGTAACCCTCGTAGCACAGGGTGCGGACCAGGTGATAGGCCGTGGACACGTGCAGCTGGCAGCGGCGGGCGATGGCCTTCACCGGCAGCGGGCGCGGCGAGCCGGACACCTCCTCGATGATCCGCAGAGCCCGGGACACGCTGCGGATGAGGTCGGTGGGCTCGGCGTCGCTGCCCGGGTTCCTCACCCTTCACAGCATGCCGCGCCGGCGGACGGCTGGGAACCGTCCGGCTGGCCCGGTCCGCAGTTCACCATGTGAAATATTCGGGGGTTCCGCGCGGTCGCCGCCGGGCCGACGATGGCCGCATGTCCGACGTGCCACAGTGGGCCCTCGAAGCGCTCAGCGACGTCTACGACCCATGCTGTCAGGAAAAGGGCATATCGGTCGTGGACATGGGGCTGCTGCGCTCGGTGCGCACGACCGGTGACCACGTCCGCGTCGAGCTGCTGCTGACCACCGGCTGGTGCCCGTTCGCCGCCCGGGTCCTGACCGACATCCGGGACCGGATCGAGGCGCAGCCCGGCGTCAGGTCCGCCGACGTCGAGGTCGTCTGGGACGAGGCGTGGACCACCGACCGGCTCTCGCCCCGGGCCGCCAGCCTGCTTCAGTTCCTGCCGCCGCCCGCGCAGGTGCCCGACCGCGGCGCCTACATAGCCGTGCACCAGCCGCACACCAGCCCGCGAGAGGTGATCAGCGATGATCGATGACGCTTTTGTGTTCGACTGCGTCGCGCACATCTTCAACTTCGACCCGAAGAACGCGTTCGGCCCGCCCGGGGTGATGTTCGACAACCACCTGTACGCGTTCCACAACGCGCTGACCCCGGACAACCTGCCGAAGCTTCCGCCGGAGGAGTTCCTGCGCCAGTGGACGGTGGAGGACATCCGCAAGATGGTCTACGAGGAGTCCGACACCGACATGCTCGTGGCCATGCCGCTGCCGCTGACCGACCTGTTCAAGGACGGCCTGTCCCCGTGGGAAGAGTGCGCGGACCTGGCCAGCCGCGACCCCGACCGGACCATCTTCTGGGGCTCGGTCAACCCGCTCGAGGGCCGCAAGGCGCTCGACCTGATGGAGCGGCAGGTCGGCGAGTTCGGCGCGAAGGCGTTCAAGTTCTACAACGTGCGCTACGACTACGGCAAGCCGTACCCGTGGCGGATGGACGACCCGCAGATCGCCTTCCCGATCTTCGAGAAGGCGCAGGAGCTCGGGGTCAACCTCATCGGCGTGCACAAGGGCGTCCCGCTGGGCCCGCAGCCGATCGAGGCCACCCAGACCTGGGACATGGACGGCGCCGCCGCCAACTTCCCCGACATCAACTTCGTGATCTTCCACGTCGGGCTGCCGTTCATCGACGAGACCTGCTGGCAGCTCATCCGCCACCCGAACCTGTACGCCTCGATCGCGGCGACGATCAACTTCGTGGTGCGGGCACCGCGGATGTTCGCCGAGATCCTCGGCAAGCTGTTGTTCTGGGCAGGTGAGGACAAGATCGTGTACGGCTCGGAGGCACCGCTGTGGCACCCGCAGTGGGCGCTGCGGGCGTTCAAGGACTTCGCCATCCCGCAGGACCTGTGCGACGGCTACGGCTACCCGCAGCTGACCGACGTGGCCAAGCGCAAGATCCTCGGGGAGAACCTGCTGCGGCTGCACGGGATGGACCTCGAGGCCACCAAGGCCCGGCTCGCCGGGTGAGGCGACCCGGTGGTGGGGCGAGGCGCGATCGCCCCACCACCGGAGTCTCAGCCCACCACCATCCAGGACAGCACCGGGGTGGCCTGCAGCGCGACGAGCACACACATCAGCAGCACGAACAGCACGCTCCAGCCGACCACCTTGCGGAAGATGTCGCCTTCCTTGCCCGCCAGGCCGACCGCACCCGCGGCGATCGCCAGGTTCTGCGGGGAGATCATCTTGCCCAGCACACCGCCCGAGCTGTTCGCCGCGGCCATGAGCGTCGGGTCCAGCCCGGCCTGCTGAGCCGCGGTCACCTGCAAGGTGCCGAACAGCGAGTTCGACGAGGTGTCCGAGCCGGTCACCGCGACGCCCAGCCAGCCGAGCACCGGCGACAGCACCGCGAACAGCCCGCCCGCACCGGCCATCCAGTGGCCCAGCGTCGCGGTCTGCCCGGACGCGTTCATCACGTAGGCCAGCCCGAGCACGGTCATCACCGTGACGATGGCGGCCGCGAGCTGGACGTAGGTGGCGCCGTAGCGGGCCAGCGCCCGCCCGGGGCGGATCTTCAGCACGGGGATGGTGAGGACGCCCGCGATGAGCAGCAGGCTGCCCGCGGCGGAGAGCCAGTTCAGCTTGAAGTCGGTGATGGACAGCGCCTTGCCGCCGGGAGCGTGCAGGTCCAGGCCCGGCCAGCCGAACGTGACCGTCACCGAATCCAGCGCGTCCTTGATCGGGCCGAGCTGGGCGAGACCGAAGACCGCGATGATGATCAGGTAGGGCGCGTAGGCGCGGAGCACCTCGGTGCGGCGGTGGGTGTGGCTCTGCGGGCGGATGTCGGTGTCGGCCTTGACCGCGGTGGCGCCGGTGCCGGTGGCGCCGACCGGCTCCTGCTCGTCGACGGTGACCTCGTCGTCCGGCTCCGGCGCCCAGAACCGCAGCAACAGCACCACCGCGCCCGCCGACACCAACGCGGCGAGGATGTCGGTCAGTGGCACCGAGATGTAGTTCGACGACACGAACTGCACAACCGCGAAGGTGATCCCGCAGGTCAGCGTGGCGGGCAGGGTGCGGCGCACGCCGCGCCACCCGCCGACGATGCCCACCAGCGCCATCGGCACGAACACCGCCAGCAGCGGCGTCTGGCGCCCCACCATCGCCCCGAGGTGTGCCTCGGGCATGCCGGTGATCTCGGCCAGCGTGGTGATCGGGACCGCGAGCGCGCCGAAGGCGACCGGTGCGGTGTTGGCCACCAGCGCCACCGCCGCGGCGCGGATCGGGGACAGACCCAGCGCGATGAGCATCACCGCGGAGATCGCCACCGGCGTGCCGAACCCGGCCAGCGCCTCCAGCAACGCGCCGAAGCAGAAGGCGATGATCACCGCCTGGATCCGCTGGTCGTCGCTGACCTTGGCGAACGAGCGGCGGAGCACGTCGAAGTGCCCGGTCTCGACGGTCATGTTGTATATCCAGATCGCGTTGATCACGATCCACAGGATCGGGAAGAACCCGAACGCGGCGCCCAGGGTGGTGGCCAGCAACGCCTGGTCCACCGGCATCGGGTAGACCAGCGTGGCGATCAGCAGCGCCGCCGCCAGTGCTACCAGCGACGCCTTCCACGCGGTCATCCGCACCACGCCGAGGAGCACGAACAGCACCGCCAGCGGTACCGCCGCGACCAGGGCGCTGAGGGCGAGTGAACCGCCCACCGGGTCCAGCACCTGCTCGTACATGAACTCTCCGCCGGGGGTCGAGAGTGGATGGGCCTCGGGTTGTAGCACCCGGCGCCCGCCTCCCCACCCCCACGCGAGCCACTGAGTGAAACTTCCCCACCCCAGTCCCTTTTCGCGTTGTGCATCCAGAACGCGGCTAGGGGGACGACACCACCCGGAAGCGCGCGGTCCGCGTAATGCCGGAACCAGTCCGCACCGCCGACCAGCACCAGCGTGCCCATCAGGACCAGCAGGAATGCGAAGCCCAGCTCAGGAATGAGTGCCAGGGATGTGCGTCCACTCACAGTCACCGAATGTGTCGGATCAGTGACGACGGGTGTGCCGTACGGCAGCACCCCCAGATGGGTTACACAGGCAGGCCAGCCCGGTAGGCCATCCCTCGCAACTCTCTACCTACCGCGTCCCGACGCGACCGCGCGAACAGGTCGGCGAGCACGTCACGGACCATTGGGTCCCTGCGCACCTTGGTCGGGAAGAGTTCCTCGGCGGTGCGCAGCGCCATCACAGCATCGTTGCGGCGGCCGCGTACCCGTGCGAGCGCCCGCCCGTAGTGAACCCAGTAGTAAGCCCGGTTCGTCGCGAAGGGGTGGCGCTCGGGGTCGATGCCCTGGGCGACGGCTACCGCCCGGTCG
>DASXOV010000262.1:0-25254 GCA_036494005.1 Pseudonocardiaceae bacterium
CTGACGGCACCCGCGTCGGGCCCTGGTTCGTCATGCGGCGGCCCGGCCCATGCCTGGCCGCATCGCCGGTTCCCTCGCCCGGCACCGGCTCAGTACTGCAGGAGGACGGACGTGGCTGCCTCAGCCCAGCGCCAAGAACACCACCAGCTTCAGCCCAGCGAAAGGAACGACCCCGGCGAGACGAACGGCAGTAAGACGAACGCCAGTAAGACGAACGGCAGCACCCTCAGCGAGGACGAGATCTTCGCGGCTCACGAGGGCGGGAAGCTCTCCACCGGTCTGCCCTTCGCCATCAGCACCCAGCGCGCGCTGGCGATCGCGTACACGCCGGGGGTGGCACAGGTAAGCCGGGCGATCGCGGGTGACGAGACGCTCGCGCGGCAGTACACCTGGGCCAGCCGGCTGGTGGCGGTGGTCAGCGACGGCACGGCGGTGCTAGGTCTGGGCAACGTCGGGCCCCGGGCCTCGTTGCCGGTGATGGAGGGCAAGGCCGCGCTGTTCAAGGGATTCGCCGGGCTGGACGCGATCCCGCTGGTGCTGGACACCACCGATGTCGATGAGATCGTCGAGACGCTGGTGCGGCTGCGCCCGACCTTCGGCGCGGTGAACCTCGAGGACGTCTCGGCACCACGGTGCTTCGAGTTGGAGCGCAGGCTCATCGCCGCGCTGGACTGCCCGGTGATGCACGACGACCAGCACGGTACCGCGATCGTTGTGCTGGCCGCGCTGCGTGGCGCGTGCACGGCGCTGGCTCGCGACATCGCCGGGCTCAAGGTGGCCATCACCGGCGCGGGTGCGGCCGGTGTCGCCTGCGCCAGGATCCTGCTCGCGGCGGGTCTGTCCGACGTGACGGTGCTTGACTCGCGCGGGATCATTCACAGTGGGCGGGAGAACTTGAATCCAGCGAAGGAGGACTTGGCCGTCCGCACCAACCCGGACGGTCGCAAGGGGGGGCTCGCTGAAGCTCTCGACGGCGCGGATGTGCTGATCGGGGTGTCGTCGGCGAACGTGCCTGAACGGTTGGTGGCGAAGATGAAGCCGGACGGCATCGTGTTCGCGCTGTCCAATCCCGACCCGGAGATCCACCCGGAGATCGCCGCTCGGCATGCGGCTGTGGTCGCCACCGGCCGCAGCGACTACCCCAACCAGATCAACAACGTGCTGGCCTTTCCCGGGATCTTCAAAGGCGCGCTGGATGCCGGCGCTCGCTTCATCTCCGAGGGCATGAAACTGGCCGCCGCAGAAGCCATCGCGGCGGTCGCGGCCGACGAGCTCGCATCGGATCACATCGTGCCCAGCCCGCTGGATGTCCGGGTGGCGCCTGCGGTCGCGGAGGCGGTGGCGGCGGTGGCGCGGCAGGAGGGCGCCACCTGATCAGGTGACACACCAGGTGCCCGATTCCGCCCTTTGCGCCACAAAGAGTTACAGATTTCTGTCCGACGTGCATCACTGATCGCTGGTTCGCGCGTTATATGGGACAGGCGTGTAACACGCTGTTAGAACTGTTACTGCTTCCGTGACTGCCAGTGGCCGCTCGGCGGGTCGGGCGGTGGCGCGGCGGAAGGGTGGAGTCGTGGCCGAACGGGCTGGGCGGGGGGGTTTCGTGCCCGTATCACTGGATCTCCGGGACGCGAGTTCACAGGTGGCGTACCGGTCCTTCGGGGCCGTCGGGTCCGAGCAGCAGATCCTGCTGCCGGAATCCGCTGCGCTGGTATGTGAGGGCGGCGTGGTCGTCCAGGCGAATCTGGCCGCCGCCCGGCTGGCGGGCCGCCGGCTGCCGGAATCCCTGATCGGTCTGTCCCTGCCGGACCTGCTGGTGGATGCGGGCACCGACGCCGAGCTGATCGGATCGAACGGGCGGGCCACCCCGGTGCGGGTGGTGCGCTGGAGCGTGCCGGGCGCCGGTCAGGTCGTGCTGTTCCTGGTCGATGTCTCCGACCTGCGCTCGGCCAGTGACGCCTTGCGCACCGAGCGGCGCAGGCTCACTGAGGTCGAGCGGGTCGCGGGCATCGGATCGTGGGAGTTCGACCCGGCCACCGGCTCGACCCAGTGGTCTCCCGGGCATTACGACATTCTCGGCGTCGAGCCGGGCACGGTGGTCTGCGGCGCGGATGCGGTGCTGGAGCTGGCGCATCCGCAGGACCGGGACCGACTGTCCGATACCTGGAGCGAGCACCTGGCGACCGGTGCACCCGTGGACACCCATTACCGGGTGTTGCGCCCGGACGGCGCCGTCCGGGTGATCCGGGCGCGGGCCGAACTGCAACGTGACCAGCAGGGCAGGCCCATCCGCCAGGTCGGGTGCATCCGGGACGTCACCGAGCGGCGCAGGGTGGACAGCGAACTGGCGCGGGAACACGCCCAGCTCATGGAGGCGCAACGGATCGCCCGGATCGGCAGCTTCACCTGGTACTGGTCCACCGGCGAGCTGAGTTACAGCCCGGCGCTGGGGGAGTTGTTCGCCGAATACTGTTCCGACCTCGCCGATCCGTTCCAGCTGGTCCATCCCGCTGACCTGCCCGCCTTGCTGGCTCAGGTGCAGGAGCTGGTCGCCGCCGAGGAGGAGGGCAGCGAGGAAGCCGGCACCGTGCGGCGCGAATGCCGCGGTCTGCCCGAGTACGGCGAGACCTGGTACCTGTGGCGGTTGCGGGTGAAACGCTGCGAGGGCGGGGAAGCCGTGCGGCTACTCGGCAGCGTGCAGGACATCACCGAGCAGCGGGCCACCCAGACCCGGGCCACCCACACCCGGGTGGCGCAGGCGCTCGAGCACCAGGCCACCCATGACGAGCTCACCGGCCTGCCCAATCGGGCCGCGATCACGGACAAGCTGGCCGAGATGCTGGCCGCGCCCGACAGGGACCTGGCCGTGCTGTTCTGCGATGTCGACAACTTTACCCGGGTCAACGACTCACTGGGCCACGATGCCGGTGACGAGTTGCTCGTCGTGCTGGCGGACCGGCTGCGGGACGGGCTGCCCCAGGGCTGCTTCGCGGGCCGGTTGTCCGGTGACGTCTATGTGGTGATCTGCTCCGATGTCGCTGCCCAGGGCGGCATCTCTGCGCTGGTCAGCACAGTCGCGGGGGTGTTGCGGACGGTGGTATCGGTGCACGGCAGGCCGGTCCGGGTCTCGTCGGCGATCGGGGTCGCGGTGGGGGACAGCTCGACCGCTGGCCCCGAGGATCTGCTGCGTTTCGCCGATGCGGCGCTGTTCCAGGCCAAGCGGCAGAGCACCGGGCAGGTCGCACTGGCCAATGCGGCGTTGATGGCATCGGCCGACCTGCAGGTCGAGCTGGAATGCCAGCTGCGCGAGGCCCTGCTGCACGACGCATTGGAGCTGCACTACCAGCCGGTGGTGGGGCCGGACGGTGCGATACACACGGCGGAGGCGCTGATCCGCTGGCCGCATCCCGAGCGCGGGATGCTCGCGCCCGAGGTGTTCCTTCCGGTGGCCGAACAGGGCGGCCTGATGCGTGAGCTGGACCGGTGGGTGTTGCGTACCGCGCTGCAGCAGGCCCGCGACTGGATGACTCCGGATGGCCGTCCGGTCGCCGTCGCGGTGAACCTCTCCGGTCTGGTGCCGGGCGACCCGGACTTCGTCGGCACCGTGGAGAACGCGGTGGCCGAGAGCGGGATCCCCTGGGACCGGGTGATCCTGGAGCTGGTGGAGACCGCGTTGATGGACCTGCCGGACCGGACCTGGGAAGCGATGGCCGAGCTGGTCGAGCGCGGGGTGCGGTTCGCGGTGGACGATTTCGGTACCGGCTACTCGTCCCTGGCCCGGCTCCGGGAGCTGCCCGCGCAGATCGTCAAGCTGGACCGCCGGTTCGTCTCCGGTGTCGGCGTGGACCCGTCAGATGTCGCGGTGGCCCGTGCGGTGGTCGACATGGCCCGCGCCATGGGCCGATGCTGTGTGGCCGAGGGCGTCGAGACCGCCACCCAGTTCCAGGTGTTGCGGGAGCTCGGAGTGGACGCCTATCAGGGCTGGCTGTTCTCCCGCCCGGTGACCCAACGCGAGTTCCGCGCCCTGCTCGGCCTCACCTAGTCCCGCGTGTCAGGCGCTGGTGCCCGGTGTGTCAGGCGCTGGTGCCCGGTGTGTCAGGCCCTGGTGCACACCGAGGTGATCGTAAAGGGCAGCGTGCACCGGCATTTCGGGTTACCGTGCGCACACGGACGAGTGAACGGGCAGCCAGCTGATCGAGGCGTAGCGATTGATCGAGTTTCGAGGTGTGACCAAACGGTTCGACGACGGCACGGTTGCGGTTGCGCAGCTCGATCTGGTCGCCGCCGAGGGACAGATCACTGTGCTGGTCGGTCCATCCGGCTGCGGCAAGACCACCTCGCTGCGGATGGTCAACCGGATGGTGGAGCCCACCTCGGGTGCCGTGCTGATCGAAGGGCGCGACGTCCGATCCCGTCCGCCTGCCGAGCTGCGCCGCGGTATCGGCTACGTGATCCAGCAAGCCGGGCTGTTCCCACATCGCACCGTCCTGGACAACGTGGCCACGGTGCCGCTGCTCACCGGTACCGCTCGCAGGGTCGCCCGAGCCCGGGCCACCGAACTGCTCGAACTCGTCGGCCTGCCGGCCGAGCTGGGTCGGCGCTACCCAGCGCAGCTCTCCGGTGGCCAGCAGCAGCGGGTCGGCGTGGCCCGCGCGCTCGCCGCCGATCCCCCGGTGCTGCTGATGGACGAGCCGTTCTCGGCCGTCGATCCAGTGGTCAGAGAAGGGCTGCAGGACGAGTTGCTGCGGCTGCAGTGCGAGCTGGGCAAGACGATCCTATTCGTCACGCACGACATCGACGAGGCGATCAAGCTCGGGGACGCCGTCGCGGTACTGCGTACCGGTGGAGTGCTGGCGCAGTTCGACCCGCCGCCGCGGCTGCTCGCCGCGCCTGCCGACGACTTCGTGGCCGGGTTCGTCGGGCGCGATCGCGGATACCGGGGGCTGTCGTTCATCTCCGCCGACGGCGTGGCGGTGCACGAACTCGCCACCGTGCCGGTCGGAGCCCGTGCCTGCGGGCACGGGTGGCGGCTCGCGGTGGACGGTGCAGGCAGACCGCGCGGCTGGCTGACCCCCGCGCACACCCCGGACGTGGTGACCGAGCAGGGGCTGCGGGCCGGCGGGTCGCTGCACCGGCTGGGTGGGCCGATGCGCAGCGCGCTGGATGCCGCGTTGTCCTCGCCTTCGGGGCTGGGGGTCGTGGTCGACGAGCGGGGCGCGGCGATGGGCGGCGTGCTCGCCGAGGAGGTGCTCGCGGCGTGGCGCCGTCAGCGAGGTGCCGATGCTCGCTGACGTGCCGATGTTCGCTGATATCGGCGGGTATCTGAGCAGTCCCAGCAACCGGGACAAGGTGGTCGGGCTGCTCGGTGAACACATCGTGCTCGCCGTGGCGCCGTTGCTCATCGGGCTGGCCGTTGCGGTGCCGCTGGGGTGCGCGGCGCAGCGGGTGCGCTGGATCCGACCCGCGCTGCTCGGCACGTCCAGCGTGTTGTACACAGTGCCGTCGCTGGCGCTGTTCGTGATCATGCCAGGTATCCTGGGCACCCGGATCCTGGACGGGGTCAACGTTGTGGTGGCGCTGGCCCTCTACACCACCGCTCTGCTGGTACGGCCGGTGGTCGACGCGCTCGACGCGGTGCCGGGTCACCTGGTCGCCGCGGCCACCGCAATGGGATACCGGCCGGTCCGGCGGTTCGTCGCGGTCGAGCTGCCGATAGCGATCTCGGTGCTCGCGGCCGGTGTCCGGGTGGCGTCGGCGAGCAACATCAGCCTGGTCAGCGTGGGGGCGTTCATCGGTATCGGTGGTCTGGGCCAGCTGTTCACCGAAGGATTCCAGACCCGCTATCCGGCGCCGATCGTGATCGGCATCGTGACGATCCTGGCCCTGGCGCTGGCGATGGACCTGCTGCTGGTCGGACTGCGCTGGGCCGGCACCCGATGGGAGCGGGCGTGATCTTCTCCCAAGTACTGGCCTGGTTCGGCGATCCGCAGAACTGGAGTGGTCCCGGCGGCGTGCCGGTGCGGGTCGCCGAGCACCTCTACTACGTCCTGGTCACGGTGCTGATCGCGGCCGCGATCGCGATCCCGCTCGGGCTCGTCGTTGGCCACACCGGCCGGGGCGGGCTCGTGCTGGTCGGGTTGGCCAACTCGATGCGGGCGTTGCCCACGCTGGGTCTGCTCACGTTCCTGTTCCTGGTGGTGCGCTCACAGGGCGTGTCCACGGTGGTGGCGCTGGTCGTGCTGGCGGTGCCGCCCGTGCTGGCGGGCAGCTACGCCGGGGTGCACAGCGTCGAGCGTGACATCGTCGACGCGGCCGACGGGATGGGCATGACGTCGCTGCAGCGGCTCTGGCAGGTTGAGCTGCCCGGAGCGCTGCCTCTGTTGTTCGGCGGGTTACGCAGCGCCGTGCTGCAGGTGGTGGCCACCACGACCGTCGCGGCCTACGTGGGGCTGGGCGGCCTGGGTCGTCTGCTGCTGGACGGCCTGCGCTCAGGACCCGGCGGCTACCCGCAGATGGTGGCCGGTGCGCTGCTCACCGCGGGTCTGGCGATCGTGCTCGACCTGCTGCTGGCCGGGACGGGACGGCTTGTGGTGCCGTCCGGAGTGCGCTTGGCCCTGGCGGGCACCGGTGGTAAGAGCAGACGGCCGGGGCCATCTCCCCCGAGTGGAGAGTGAGGATCGATGAAGCGCATCGTGGCACTGATCGCGGCCGGCCTGGTGGCTGTCGTCGTGGCGTCCTGCGGGTCCTCCGATCCGCTCGCCGGGGGCGGTGGCAAGGCGGGCACGGTCGTGGTCGGCTCGGCCGACTTCGCCGAGAGCGAGCTACTCATGGAGATCTACGCCGCTGCACTGCGCCAGGCGGGTGTCGAGGTGCAGACCCGGCCCCGGCTGGGCACCCGGGAGATCACCAATCCGGCGCTGCGGGACGGCTCGATCACCGTGATGCCCGAGTACTCGGGCAACCTGCTGCAGTCCTTCAGCCCCGCCGCCACCGCGACGACGCCGGACGCGGTGTACACCGCGTTGCAGCGGGCCCTTCCCCAAGGGCTCGAGGTGCTGCAGCAGTCCGCAGCAGAGGACAGGGACGTGCTGGTGGTGACCCAGCAGACCGCCCAGTCCCTCGGCCTGGACAGCATGGCGGAGCTCGGGGGAAAGTGCGGGCAGCTCACCCTCGGCGCCGCAGGTGAGTGGCCGGGCCGGTGGAAGGCCAGGATCGCCCAGCTGTACGGCTGCACGTTCCGCGAGATCAAGGCCACCGACGCGGGTGGCCCGGTGACCCTGGAGGCGTTGCGTGGCGGGCAGGCTCAGGTGGTGAACCTGTTCACCACGTCGCCGGACATCGCCGCCAACGGCTGGGTGGAGCTCGCGGACCCGCGGACCATGTACCCGGCGCAGCGCATCGTGCCGCTGGTGCGCTCCGGGGCGCTGAACCAGGCCGGTGTCGACGCGCTCAACAAGGTGTCCGCCGAACTGACCACGGCGACGCTCACCGAGCTCAACCGCAGGGTCATCGAGGAGCACGCGGTGCCCGCTGACCTGGCGAAGGACTTCGTGCACTGACGGTTTCCCGGACCGGTGTCCCGGGGTGGCTGCCGGCTGGGTGGTGTGGCTGCCGGCTGGTCTGCTGCCGGATACGGTGCCAGGCTGGGAGGCATGGAGTACACGCACCTGGGCCGGAGCGGCCTCTCGGTGTCCCGACTGTGTCTCGGGACGATGAATTTCGGTCCGGAGACTCCGGAACCCGACAGCTTCGCCATCATGGATCGCGCCCACGAGCATGGCATCAACTTCTTCGATACCGCGAACGTCTACGGCTGGAAGAAGGGGGAGGGGATCACCGAGCAGATCATCGGAAGGTGGTTCGCCTCCGGCGGCGGGCGCCGGGAGCGCACCGTGATCGCGACCAAGCTGTACGGGTCGATGGGGGACTGGCCCAACGAGACCGGCCTCTCCGCGGTGAACATCCGGCGGGCCTGTGAGGGCTCGCTACGCCGGCTGCAGACCGATCACATCGACCTCTACCAGATGCACCATGTGGACCGGGCCACTCCGTGGGAGGAGATCTGGGAGGCCATGTCGGTGCTGCGGCAGCAAGGCAAGATCATCTACGTCGGGTCGTCGAACTTCGCGGGATGGCACCTGGCTGCCGCTCAGGAGACCGCCCGCAGGCATCGGTTCTTCGGGCTGGTCAGCGAGCAGTCCATCTACAACCTGCTCACCCGGTGGGTGGAGCTCGAGGTGCTACCCGCTGCCCGGGAGTACGGCATCGGGCTCATCCCGTGGTCGCCGCTGCACGGCGGCCTGCTCAGCGGAGTGCTGCGCAAACAGCGTGAAGGTGGTGGTTCGCGAAGCAACACCGGGCGCTCGGCCGACGCGCTGGAGACGAACCGGGAGCGCATCGAGGCCTACGAGAAGCTGTGCGCCGACCTCGGTGAGGAACCCGCGAACGTCGCCCTGGCCTGGTTGCTGCACCAGGAGCGGGTCACCGCACCCATCATCGGCCCCCGCACCATCGAACAGTTGGACGGCTCCCGGCGGGCGGTCGAGATCTCGCTCGACGCCGAGGTGCTCGCCCGGCTCGACGAGCTGTTCCCACCGCCGGGCCCCAACGGTGCCGAACCCGCCCCCGAGGCCTACGCCTGGTAGCTCCTGCCACCACCCGGCGTGTCAGCCCCTCATGCCCGGTGTGTCGGGCGCTGGTGTCCGGCGTGTCAGGCCCTCCTGCTCGGTGTGTCGGGCGGTGGTGTCCGGCTCACAGGTGCCGGAGAAAGCGCTCGGGTTCGGCAAGGTAGGGCCTTCCAGCTCCGCACCATCTCCAGACCCTCCCACCGGGTGCGGCGGATTCCGTGCGATCCGAGTTCGAGCACCGTCGCTCCGGGGCGAGCGGCCAGCAGCGGCGAGTGGGTGGCGAGCAGAACCTGCGACCCCTCATTCGCCAGGTCGCCGAGCAGCGCGAGCAGGCGCCATGCGGCCGGGGGCGCTGACCGGTCAGGTCGAGGTGCCGGTGCAGGTCCGCGTCCTCCTGGCCTGCGCCGGGCAACCAGTGCTGCGCCTGCGCGCCGGTCAGCGTGGCGTGCCACGCGGTGGCCACGGCCTCGACGAGGGTGGACTTGCCCGAAACGTTGTCACCGACCAGCACGGTGACCGCGGAATCGAGCCGCAACCCCTTGGAACGAAGTCGTGCGATGGCGGGAATGGCGAAATACCAGCTGTCCGGGTCGTAGTGCCATTCGACACCATCGCGCGTAACCACCCGGATACTGTTCAGCGGCGCCAACCGTCCGTACCTCTCAGTCGTCGAGTTCGTCCGGTACGTCGGCGTCGTCCCGGGCGAGGAAGGTGGCTAACCGCTCGACGGCGTCCTCGAATTCCGGATGCTCGTCGACGAAGGCGCGCATCCGCGCCGCGAGCCACTCGACGCTGAGCTGTTCGTCGCCGCGTCTGTCCTCGAGTTCCTCGATGCCGCGGTCGGTGAAATACACCTCGCTCCTCCTGGCGGTGCCCGATCCGCGTCAACCATGCCTCAGCTATGCGCCGGTGTCTGTGCCCGGTCTGGCCGCCACACGGTACGCGGTCCGGGCACCACGTACCGACACACCGGGCACCACGTACCGACACACCGGGCACCACGTACCGACACACCGGGCACCACGTACCGACACACCGGGCACCGGGGGACGGACACGCCGGGGGGAGGGGGCTCAGGTTTCGAGGGCGGCCGCGATGAGCTCGGCCTGCTCGACCTCGTGCACTTTGCCGGATCCCGCTGAGGGCGCCGCCATGGCGCGGCGGGAGATCCGCTTGAGGGTGCCCAGATGTTCGGGCATCAGGTCGGGCAGGGCCAGCCCGTAGAACGGCCAGGCGCCCTGGTTGGCGGGCTCCTCCTGCACCCAGCGGACGTCCTTGGCGTTGGGGTAGCGCTCCAGTGCCTCGGCCAGCCTGCGCTTGGGCACCGGGTAGAGCTGCTCGATGCGCACGATCGCGATGTCGTCGATGCCCCGCTTCTGACGTGCCGCGTTGAGCTCGTAGCTGATCTTGCCACTACACAGCAGCACCCGGCGCACCTTGGCGAGGTCAGTGATCAGTGGGTCGTTGAGTACCGAGGCGAACCGCCCCGAGGTGAAGTCGCTCACCGGGCTCACCGCAGCCTTGAGCCGCAGCATGGACTTCGGGGTGAACACAACCATCGGCCGGTGCACCCCGTCCAGGGCGTGCCTGCGCAGCAGGTGGAAGTAGTTCGCCGGAGTGGAGGGCTGCGCCACCGTCATCGAGCCCTCGGCGCACAATTGCAGGAACCGCTCGATGCGGCCCGAGGTGTGGTCGGGACCCTGCCCTTCGTGACCGTGCGGCAGCAGCAGCACGACGTCGGAGCGCTGCCCCCACTTGGCCTCGCTGGAGGAGATGAACTCGTCGATGATGGGCTGCGCGCCGTTGACGAAGTCGCCGAACTGCGCCTCCCAGAGCACCAGGGCATCCGGGTTGGACACCGAGTAGCCGTATTCGAAGCCCAGCGCGGCGAACTCGGAGAGCGCCGAGTCGTAGGCCAGGAATTTGGCCTGGTTCTCCGACAGGTTCATCAGCGGGGTGTACTCGGCCCCGGTCTTGCGGTCGATCAGTACCGAATGCCGCTGCACGAAGGTGCCGCGCCGGGAGTCCTGCCCGGACAGCCGCACCATCCGGCCGTCGAGGCACAGCGAGCCGAACGCCAGCAACTCGGCGTAGGCCCAGTCGATGCCGCCGTCGCGGGCCATCTTCGCCCGCTTCTCCAGCACCGGCTTGACCCGCGGGTGCACCGTGAAGCCCTCGGGCAGGTTGACGTGCGCGTCCGCGATCCGCTCGATCACGCTGCGATCCACCCCGGTGGACAGCCCGACCGGCACGATCTGCTCGGTCTCCACCGATTCGCTCGGGGCCGCGGAGTGCTTCTCCAGCTCCCGCACCTCGTTGAACACGTGCTCCAGTTGCTGCGCGTAGTCCTTCAGCGCCCGCTCGGCCTCCTCCACCGAGATGTCGCCCCGGCCGATCAGGGCCTCGGTGTAGCCCTTGCGGACCGAGCGCTTGGTGTCGATGACGTCGTACATCGCCGGCTGCGTCATGGAGGGGTCGTCGCCCTCGTTATGACCGCGACGCCGGTAGCAGATCATGTCGATCACGACGTCCTTGCCGAACGCCTGCCGATACTCCACCGCCAGCTTGGCCACCCAGACGCAGGACTCCGGGTCGTCCCCGTTGACGTGGAACACCGGCGAGCCGATCATCTTCGCCACGTCGGTGCAGTACTCGCTGGACCGGGCGTACTGCGGCGCTGTGGTGAACCCGACCTGGTTGTTCACGATCACGTGCACGGTGCCGCCGGTGCGGTACCCGCGCAGCAGCGAGAGATTCAGCGTCTCGGCCACGACGCCCTGCCCGGCGAATGCGGCATCCCCGTGCAGCTGCACTGGCAACACGGTGAAACCTTCCGGACCCTTGTCCAGGATGTCCTGCTTGGCCCGCACGATGCCTTCGAGTACCGGATCCACCGCCTCCAGATGCGAGGGGTTGGAGGTCAGCGACACCGTCGTCTCACCATCGCCGAACATCCGGTAGTACTTGCCCTCGGCACCGAGGTGGTACTTGACGTCCCCGGAGCCGTGCGCCTGGCCGGGGTCGAGGTTGCCCTCGAACTCCCGGAAGATCTGCGAGTACGGCTTGCCGACCACGTTGGCCAGCACGTTGAGCCGACCTCGGTGCGGCATGCCGAGCACCACCTCGTCCAGTTCGTACTCGGCGGCCTTGTCCAGCACGGCGTCCAGCAGCGGGATGACGGTTTCGGCACCCTCCAGTGAGAATCGCTTCTGCCCCACATATTTGGTCTGCAGGAACGTCTCGAACGATTCCGCGGCATTGAGTTTGGAAAGGATGTACTTCTGTTCGGCGCGGACCAGCTTCTCGTGCACGCGCTCAACGCGTTCCTGTAACCATTGCCGTTCGTCGGGCGCCAGGATGTGCATGTACTCCACGCCGACGTTGCGGCAATAGGAGTTGCGAAGCACACCCAGCACGTCGCGCAGCTTCATATGCGACTGACCGGCGAACCCGCCGACCGCGAACTCCCGATCGAGGTCCCACAGCGTCAGCCCGTGCTGGAGGACGTCGAGGTCGGGGTGCTTGCGCTGGCGGTAATTCAGCGGGTCGGTATCGGCCATCAGGTGACCGCGGGTGCGGTAGGCGTCGATGAGTTCGAGCACCCGGGCGGTCTTGGCGACCTCGCCCTCGGGGATGTCGGGCACCCAGCGCACCGGCTCGTAGGGGATGCGCAGGGATGCGAATACGGCGTCGTAGAAGCCATCCTCACCCAGTAACAACTGGTGCACCAGGCGCAGGAACTCACCCGACTCGGCGCCCTGGATGATCCGATGATCGTAGGTGGAGGTCAGTGTGATGATCTTGCTGATCGCCAGGTCGGCGAGGGTCTGTTCGCTGGCGCCTTGGAACGTGGCCGGGTACTCGATAGACCCGACGCCGATGATCGTGCCCTGGCCGGACATCAGCCGGGGCACCGAGTGGTTGGTGCCCAGCGTGCCCGGGTTGGTCAGCGAGACCGTCGTGCCCACGAAGTCCTCGACAGTGAGCTTGCCGTCCCTGGCCCGGCGGATGGTGTCCTCGTAGGCCTGCCAGAACTGGGCGAAGGTCATCAGATCGCAGTGCTTGATCGAGGCCACGACCAGGTTGCGGCCCTTGCCGGTGTGCAGGTCGATCGCCAGGCCCAGGTTGACGTGCTCCGGCGCGACGACGGCGGGCTTGCCCCGATCGTCGGTGGTGTAGTGCCGGTTCATCTGCGGAAAGTCTGCCAGTGCCCGGACCACCGCGTACCCGATGAGGTGGGTGAAGCTGATCTTTCCCCCGCGGGTGCGCTTCAGGTGATTGTTGATGACGATGCGGTTGTCCGCGAGCAGCTTCGCGGGCACCGCGCGGACGCTGGTCGCGGTCGGCAGCTCCAGCGACGTTTCCATGTTCGCCACCACACGAGCCGCTGCGCCGCGAAGCGGGGTGGTGGTGTCCGGGAGTCCATCCGGCTGGTCCTGCGTATCGGCGGTGGCCACCGGTTGTGCGGGCACCTGCGGTTGTGCGGGCACCTGCTGCTGCGGCACCCGCTTCGCACCAGGGTGGGGCGCCGCGTTCCGGAACTGCCGGTCAGCGTCCCCGGCCGGCAGCCCGGGGAACTCGGTGCGCTGTTGCCCGCTCCTGGCCGACACCGAGCCGTTCGCTGCGCTGCGCGGTGCGGCCCGGTAGTCGGCGAAGAAGTCGTGCCAAGCGGGGTCCACTGCCGAGGGATCGGCAAGGAACTGCTCGTACATCTCTTCGACAAGCCACTCGTTCGGGCCGAACTGCACTGCGCGGTCGTCCGGTGCGGAACTGCTGGTGGACACGGCTGGAATTCGCCTCTATCCGTTTCTGCTCGAGTCTTGTAGTCAGGGCTTCGCTGATAC
Source organism: Pseudonocardiaceae bacterium (assembly GCA_036494005.1). Classification (GTDB taxonomy): domain Bacteria; phylum Actinomycetota; class Actinomycetes; order Mycobacteriales; family Pseudonocardiaceae. The sequence goes on from DASXOV010000262.1 coordinate 13,472, forward strand.
CGCTTTCCAGGTTAGTCCCCGCCGGGTGCCACGAGGCATCCGACGACCCGGGATCCAGGCGCAGCGGCGGCTGTCCGGCGGCGGTCGGTCGATACGGCCCGGAGCTGATCTTCCAGGGTGTCGCCTGCCGCTGCTGGGCGCCCGGTGGTCGAGGGTAGGCGGTGCTGGGACGCTGAACCGCCTTGGCCTACGAGATGCCGGCTCCATACCGGGTTCCATACCGGCGACGGCCCGATCAGGCCGCCACCGTGCCGTCCGGCGAGCCGACCGCCCAGAGCCGGGCGTAGTGCCCGCCTGCGGCGAGCAGCTCCGGATGGCTGCCCTGCTCGACGATGCGTCCCCCTTCGAGCACGACGATCCGGTCCGCGGCGGCGGCAGTGCCCAGCCGGTGCGCGATGACGACGGTGGTGCGCCGCGAGGTGAGCCGGTCCGCCGCGGCCAGCACCACCGACTCGGTCGCCGGATCCAGCGCCGCGGTCGCCTCGTCTAGCAGCAGCAGGTCTGGGTCGACCAGTTCGGCACGGGCCAGCGCGATCAACTGACGCTGCCCGGCGGACAGACCCTGCCCCCGCTCACCGACGGGCTGGCGGAAGCCGTGCGGTAGCGCGGCGATGGCATCCAACGCGCCGATCCGCCGGGCTGCCGCCTCCACCTCGGCGGGGGTCGCCTGCGGCCTGCCGTAACTGATGTTGGCCGCGACGTCGCCCCGGAACAGGTGCGCCTCCTGGGGCACGACTCCCAACCGGTGGTGCAGCGCCACCGGGTCATAGCGACGCAGGTCCACCCCGTCGATCAGCACCGCACCTGCGACCGGGTCGTAGAACCGGGCCAGCAGTTTGACCACGGTGGACTTGCCCGCGCCGGTGGCACCCACGAGCGCGACGGTCTGGCCGGCCGCGATGTGCAGGGACATCGCGGAGAGCGCGGACTCGGGCGCGTCGCCGTAGCGGAAGGTGACCTCGCGCAGTTCCACCTCTCCGCGCAGCCGGGCGGGCATCGGGGCCGGGTCGTCGCCAGGGGGTGGCACCGAGGTCGGTGTGACCAGCAGGTCCCGGATCCGCTGCAGCCCGACCGCCGCCTGCTGGTAGCTGTCGAAGACCTGGGACAACTGCTGCACGGGCGCGAAGAACAGCCCCAGGTAGAGCAAAAATGCGGTGAGCACGCCCGGGCTGACGGTGCCTGCCGCGACCCGCGCCGCGCCGACCCCGAGCACCGCCGCCTGGGCCAGTTCGGAGAGCATCATGACGAAGGGGAAATAGGTGGCGATATAGCGCTGGGCGCGCAGCCGGGACCGGCGATAGGCGTCGCTACGGGCCACGAAGTCGCGGGCCGAGCGCTGCTCCCGGGTGTACGCCTGCGCCACCCGGACGCCGCTGATGTTCTCCTGCAGGTCGGCGTTGACCTCGCTGACCCGCTCCCGTGCCTCGGAGTAGGCCGCGGACGACAGCCTGCGGAATACCGCGGTGGCCACGATCAGCACCGGCAGGCCGAGCATCGCCACCAGCGCCAGACTGGCATCGGTGAGCAGCAGCGCAGTCGCCACTCCGGCCACGGTGAGCACGCTGACCAGTGCGGTCGACACCCCGGTCTGCAGGAACGTGGACAGCGCGTCCACATCAGTGGTCATCCGGGTCATGATTCGCCCGGCCATCTCGCGCTCGTAGTAGTCCAGCCCGAGTCGCTGCAGGTGGGCGAAGCTGCGAACCCGCAGCAGGTAGAGCACGGTCTCGCCGGCCCGCGCCGCGACGACGGTCTGCACCGCCATGACCAGCCAGTCGGCGATGACCAGCCCGAGCCCGACGCCCACCACGACGGCGAGCAGATCCGGGGCGTGCCGGGTGATGGCGGCGACGGCGAGTCCACCCAGCGCCGGGAACGCCACCGCCGCCAGCGCGTCCAGCCCGACCAGAAGCACCGCGACGGTGAGCCATCCCCGCACCGGCCGCAGCAGTCTCCCGAGCCGGAACCCCGGGTCGGGGGCCCGTGGGTCGGTCCCCTTGATCCGTACCTGTGCGGTCGCCGGTGGCAGCGCCGCCACCGCGGCGAGCAACTCGGGGGTGGGGCCGACACTGCCTGCCATCCCGCTGGTGATCCCGCCCCGCCCGCCGGACGCCGCCGTCTGCGCAGCCCGGCCGGCCCGGTCGGCGTCCTCGGCGTCATCCGGCGCTTCGGGCGGCCACAGCGCTGCGGTGACCCCGTCCGGGCCGGTTTCCGGGTCGCTGAGTTCCGGGTCGCTGAGTTCCGGGTCGGATGCCCGGCGGGCAGCGACGGCGCCGGGATCCGCCATGTCCTCGATCCGCTCGCCAGGGCCGGCGAGCAGGGCACGGAACAGCGGGCAGCGAGTGTTCAGTTCGGTCTGGGTACCGATGTCGACCACCCGGCCGTTGTCGAGCACGGCGATCCGGTCGGCCAGTGCGAGCGAGGAGCGTCGATGTGCGATGAGCAGGGTCGTGCGGTGCGCGGTGACCGTCCGCAGGGTGGCATGGATGGTCGCCTCGGTGGCGGTGTCGACCGCGGAGGTGGCGTCGTCGAGCACCAGGATCCGTGGATCGGACAACAGCGCCCTGGCCAGCGCGATCCGTTGACGCTGCCCGCCGGACAAGGTCAGCCCCCGCTCACCGATGGGGGTCTCGTACCCGCTGGGCAGTGCCGAGATGAACTCGTGCGCCGCTGCCGCTCGCGCCGCCGCCCGCACCTCGTCGTCGGTGGCGTCCGGGCGTCCGTATGCGATGTTGGCGCGCACCGTGTCGGAGAAGAGGAACGCCTCCTCGAACACCATCCCGATCGCGCGGCGCAGTTCGGTCAGCCGCAACGCGCGCACGTCGATCAGGTGCCGCGCGGGCCCCACCCGCACCGCACCCTGCTGGGCGTCGTAGAACCGGGCCAGCAGCAGGGACACCGTGGACTTGCCCGAGCCGGGCGTCCCGACCAGGGCCAGCGTCTCACCTGGCTCGACCCGCAGGGTCATTCCGTCGAGCACCGGCTCGTTGCGCGTGTAGCCGAAGCGCACCTGCGCCAGTTCGACCGCCAGCGGCCCGTCCGGCAGGCCGATCGCATCCGGTGCCTCCCGCACCTCGGGCTGGGAGTCGATCAGTTCGTAGACCCGCTCCACTCCCGCCCGTGCCAGCTGTGCGTTCACCACCAGGCTGGCGATCATCCTGGCCGGGCCGATGAGCATCGCCAGATAGGCGGCGAACGCGATGAAGGTGCCCAGGCTGATCGTCCCGGCCAGGGCCAGCATGCCGCCGAACGCGAAGACCGCGACCTGGCCCAGTGCGGGGAACAGGGTGAGCGTGGGGGCGAACGTCGCGTTCAGCCGGGCAGCGCGCATCCGTTCGGCGAACAACCGGCGAGCCCGGTCCTCGAGCCGGGACACCGTGCGGGCCTCCTGGCCGAACCCCTTGACCACCCGGACCCCGGTGACGGTCTCCTCGACGTGTTCGGCGATGTCGGCCGCGGACTGTTGCGCCGACCAGGTCGCGGGGAACAGCGTGTGCCGGGTCCGCAGGGTGATCAGCCCCGCGGCGGGTGCCACGACCAGCGCGATCATGGTGAGCAGGGGGGACAGCCAGACCATCGCGCCCAGTGCGACGGCGAAGAGCACCAGCATGCCCGCCACCAGCGGCACCATCGACAGCATCCCCTGCACCAACTGCAGGTCGGAGATGGCGCGGGAGACCACCTGCCCGGTGCGCAGGCTGTCCTGCCTGGCGCCGTCGAGCTTCTGCACCGAGCCGAACACGGCACTACGCAGGTCGTGCTGCACATCCAGGGCCAGCCGCCCACCGAGATAGCGACGAACGAACGCGGTGGCGAACCGGACCAGCGCCAGCCCGGCCAGCGCGACCACGAGCCAGCCCAGCTCAGAAGTCTGTCCCGCTACCGCGTCGTCCACCGCGACCCGGGTGAGCAACGGGGTGGCGGCTTCCATGCCCACCCCGATGCCCGAGGCGAGCAGAGCGGTGACGGTGAGCGCCGGATGGCGCCAGCACGCCGTCGCGAGCCTGCTGATCCAGCCGTTTCGGATCACGGTGGGCTGATCGGGCACGACTGCCAGGTTAGGTGGTCGTCCCGACAGTAATGCCGTGAATCAGGAGTGGTGCCGAATCAGGAGTGGTGCGAATCAGGTCCGGGAGCGCCGGCCGCGCCGGGCTGGTCCGGCCCGGCGTGCCTGGGGCCGTCGGTCTGGTCGGCGGCCGAGGGTGCTTCGAGCTGACGCGGGATCACCTCGACCCGGCGTGGACGGCACAACGTCCCGGACTTCCTGGCCGCCACTCTGGCCGGATCCGGTCCGTCACCGATGAGGTGCTCGTGCGCGGTCATCCACACCTGGCAGGGCCAGCGCCGACGGCGCAGCCAGCCCGAGCACACCGGGCAGCGGCCCTTGAGGTCGGGCTGGTGTTTGAGGAGGAGCTCGCGCCATCCGTCCGTGATGGACTTCAGATGGGTGCGCGCCGCTCGGACCGACAGTTGTGAACCGGTCCGTACGGCCATCTCCTCGACCGCCGCTAACCGTTCCAACACGACACGCCGCAAGCTGCGGTCCACCCACCCACCTCCTGCTCACCCGCCGTTCTCGTCGGCGGCGGTGTCTGGCACTCTTAACGACCGGGTCGATCACTCGTCACGCTTCTGTCGTCCGCGGTGCGCAATTACCGGATTTTTCTCATGGATTTCACTCAGTGGTGCTACGTCAGTGCCATGTCAAGGGGCCGTCCCGGCGTTGCGGGTGCCGAGACGCCCCGGTGGTCGGCGGTCGTCAGCGGAGGTGCCAGCCGGTGACGGAACTGTCGCCCGAGGAGTTGCTCGGTCTCGCCTTGGGTGGCCGGGCGGATCGCCACGACCTGGTGGTGGAGCGCTTCGACGGTGACCGTCGCCGGCTGGGGCTGGGCTGGTGGCGAGGTGAACGGTTCGCCGCACCACCGCCGGACAGTTGGGTACTCGATATGGCCGACCAGGGACCGGTGCTGGACGTCTGGTGCCGTACCGGGCGGCGGCTGGATCTGCTGGCCGCTCGGGGGATTCCCGCCCGGGGAATCGATACCTGCCGTCCGGCGGTGGCGATAGCCCTGGGTCGTGGTCGGGCGTGCGCGGTGACGGACGTGCACGACTATTGGCCTCCGGTGGAGTTCGGGACGGTGCTCGCGCTGGATGGCGCAATCGGTGTTGCCGGGTCGCTGGACCGGCTGCCTGAACTGCTTTCCCGGCTGGCCGCACTGGCTTTCCCTGGTGGGACCGTGCTGGTCGGCAGCAGCGACTGGCGGTTGTGCGCAGCTCAGGATGCCCGATTCCTGGATCGGCAGCGAAAGGACGGACGCTACCCCGGCCAGGTTAGGTTACGGTTGCGTTACGGATCGCTACGTAGCGGCTGGTTCGATTGGGTCTGGGTGGACCGCGACGCCATGGTGGCCGCCGCCCGGTTGGCCGGTCTGCACGTGACGGCGGTGCGGTCTCAGCGCCACCACTACGTCGTTCGGTTGGTTCGTCCACCTCGATTGGCGGCAATGTCCCGCTCCCGATCGTTCCGGCCCGTCGTGCCTGCCCGCGCAGGCGGGTGGTGAGGCGTGTTCCGGAGATCACCGACCTGTTGCGGTGTCCGGGGGGGTGTACGCCGGGGGCACCACGGGTCGAGGATGGCCGAACCCCGGTCACCCCCGAGATCACCGACGAGGAGGACATCATGCGCGTCGAGGTGGATCCCGGCATCTGCGAGGGTCACGGCGAGTGCAACGCCGTTGCCCCCGATGTCTACGACCTGGACGACGGCGGCTACTGCGTGATCCGGCACTCGGAGGTGCCGCCCGACCTGGAGTCCCCAGCGTCGGAGGGCGCGATGGCCTGCCCGGTGCACGCCATCAAGGTCATCCACTGACCGCAGGTACGGGGGTAGGGGGCCCGGCATGTTTACACGAATTGACGTTACATTCAGGGCGGTAGCATCACCCGCGTGACTGCCCCCGACGCTGACCTCACCATCGATCAGCTCGCGGCGCGCGCCGGGATGACCGTGCGCAACATTCGCTCGCATGTGAGCCGCGGACTACTGCCGCCACCCCAGCTGCGCGGCCGGACCGCCTACTACGACTCGGAGCACCTCGCCCGCCTCCAGCTCATCGCCGGGCTGCAGCAGGAGGGATTCTCGCTGGCCGCCATCGAGGCGGTGGTGCGGCAGACCCCGGCGCGCTCGGCCGCGCAGGCGCTCGCCTTCTACCGCGGCATCCTCGCTCCCTGGCAGCCGGAGGATCCGGAGGAGGTGCCCTACAGCGAACTCGCCGAGTGGCTGGGTATCGAGCCGCAGCCCGCGACGCTGGACCGCCTGCACGACGCCGGGATCCTCGAACCGGTGGGTCCTGATCGGGTGCGGATCACCAACCCGGCGCTGTTACGGGCCGGCGCCCAGACGGTGCGTCTGGGTATCCCGGTCGATGCGGTGCTGGACCTGCGATCCGAGTTGGTCGGGCAGGTCCGGGCGATCTCCGAGCTTTACGTCGGGCTGTTCCGGGACACCGTGTGGCGCGACCACGTCGCCCACGGCATGCCGAACAGCGAACTGCCCGAGGTCCTGCGGATTGTCGAGGCCCTGCAGCCGGTCGCCGCGCAGGCCCTGCTGGCCGCGTTCCGTTCGGCGATGCCGGAGGCGATCGAGGCGTTCGTCCGCCAGCAGCTGGCCGCAGCGGTAGAGCGGAGCGGCCGGTGATATCACCCGACCTGGTGACAATGTAGCGGCATATGGTGTTACATAGGCTCATGACGGCGATCCTGGGGGTGCTCCAGACGGGTCCCGGGCTGCCGCTGCTGGCGGTGGAGGTGCGGCCGGCAGGTGGCGCTGCGGTCGGTCAGATCCTCATCGCATCCACCGCTGCGGCCCTGCTCACCACAGGTCTGCTGGTGCTCGGGTACGGCCACCGCACCGGAAAGCTCCCGCTGCTGCGGCTACTGGCCACCGGGACCGAACGCTGGCCGTTCAGCGCGGGTCAGCCCGGCTGGGTCGAACTGCCCTCGACGCTGGCGATGGCGTCGCTGATGACGGCGTTGCTGGGGATGTACTGGGACATCTCGCTGCACATCGCCCAGGGGCGCGACCAGGGGCCACTGGCCAACATCGCGCACTACCCGATCATGTTCGGGTTGTTCGGCATCTTCGCCTCCGGCGTGCTGGCCATGGTGCTCCCTGCGCGAGGGGAGCGCCCCGGACCGGCCGCGATACGGATCACCCGGGACTGGTACGCGCCGGTCGGCGGGGTGCTGATGGCCGCGGCGGGCTTCTTCGCGCTGCTGGGCTTCCCCTTCGACGACGTCTGGCACCGGCTCTTCGGCCAGGACGTGACCTTGTGGGGTCCCACCCACCTGATGATGATCGGCGGGGCGGGGCTGTCGCTGGTCGGTATCGCGGTGCTCGAACACGAGGGACGGCTGGCGCACCGCGTCGCGGGGCAGGCCGAGACGGTCACCCCGTTCGGTCTGTTCGTCCGGCGCGGTATGGCCATGGGCGGGCTGCTGATCGGGCTGTCGGTGTTCCAGGGTGAGTGGGACTTCGGGGTGCCGCAGTTCCGGCTGGTGCTCCAGCCGCTGCTCATCGCGATGGCCGCCGGATGTGCCTTCGTCGCGGCCCGGTTGTGGGTGGGCCGGGGTGGCACGCTGTTCGCCCTGGGCTTCTACGTGGTGCTGCGCGGCGGGGTCTCGTTCATCGTCGGCCCGATCTTCGGGGAGCCGTTCGCCGCCATCCCGCTCTACCTGGCCGAGGCGCTGTGCGTGGAGGTGGCCGCGCTGCTGCTGGCCCGCCGTCCGCTGGGGCTGGGTGTCGTATCCGGCGTGCTGATCGGCACCGTGGGTTTCGCCGCCGAATACGCCTGGACGCGGGTCGCCTTCACCCTGCCGTGGAACCACGACATGCTCATCGAGGGCGTCGCGATGGCCGTGGCCGGCGGCGTCGCGGGCGGGGTCGCGGGCGCGTTGCTGGGGTCGGGCCTGCAGGGCAGGCTGCCCCGCCCCGCCGTGGCCCGGCCGCTGTTCGCCGGGGTCCTGGTGGTGCTGGCCGCCGCGATGGCCAACGGACTGCTGGTCACCGTGCCGCAGGGCGTGCGGGCCGACGTCGCGCTCACCCGGGTCCGCAGTGTGGAGTACCTCGACGCCGCACAGGCCGTCGTCCGGATCACCCCGGCCTCAGCGGTCGATCAACCGGCCTGGCTGACCGTCACCGCCTGGCAGGGCGGCGGGCTCTTCGTCGACCATCTGGTACCGATGGGTGACGGCAGCTACCGGACCACGAAGCCGATGCCGCTGACCGGGGACTGGAAGACGATGGTCCGGCTGCACGACGGCCGCAACATGATCGCCGTACCGGTCTACCTGCCCGCGGATCAGGTGATCAACAAGCCGTTGGTCCCCGCGTCGCCGCATTTCGTGCGGGACGGGGTCGACGAGAAACTGCTCATGCAGCGCGAGCAGAAGCTGGATGTGCCCAGTTGGCTGTGGCCGACCGCCTCGTCCGTCGTGTTGGTGTGCGGAGTGCTGGTCGTCTTGCTGCTGGGCTGGGGTGTCTCCCGGGTGTCACGTGCCGCGGCGACCGTGCCGGAGCACCGACCGGCCTCCGGTTCTGCGCCCCAGGTGGCCAGAGCTCTCAGATGACGGGCGCCCTGATGCCGGGCGCCCTGATGCCGCTGGCCGGTGAGGTAGTGCTCGCCCACCACATGATTATCGCCGCGATACCGTTTCTGGTGCCCACCGCCGTGATCACCACGATGGTGGCGGTGATGGCGGTGCGCGACCGTCACCGGGGTGAGGACGACCAGGACCGGAACCGGGCCCACTACGGCGAGCCGGGCAGGACACCTGGCGAGCCGGGCAGGACACCTGACGAAGACCAGCGGCCGGGGTAGGTCGGGGCGCTGGCTGGTTCAGGACGCTGGCTGGTTCAGGGCGTCGCGGAGGCGCTGCGGGCTCATCAGAACGGCGGTCGGCCGTCCGGCCCGCCGGGCCTGCAGCAGGGTCGCCTCGACATCGTCGATCATGGAGCGGAGCTCGGCGCGGATCTCGGGATCGGTGGAGACGGCGGCCTCACGCGGGGTCAGCTCCTCGATCACCCCGGGCGTGTCGAGCCAGCCCGCTTCGGCGTGTCGAGCCATCCGTTCGGCGGCCGGTACTGGTGCCCCGGCTGTGTCGCCGGTGGAACCCGTGCCGTCGGTGGAACCTGTGCCGTCGGTGGAATCCGTGCCGTCGGTGGAACCCGTGCCGTCGGTGGAACCCGCGTCCAGGAAATAGTGTTCCAGGATGACGATCCTGGCCTCGCGGCCCTCGGGATCGGGGCTGAACCGCTCGACCTGCCGGTCCCGTTCGGCGGCGTCGGGTGCGACGTCGCGCAGGATCGTTTCCAGTTCGGCGAGCCGGGCCGGGGAGTTCGCGGTCACGGTGAGCTCGTCGCCGGACCGGATGATCTCCCCGAGGCTGATCACCCGGCCGTCGGGCACCGGACGGTGCCAGGCGACGACGTCGTCCCCGGTCGGGGTCAGCCGCTGCGCGAGGCGCTCGAAGGTCTGCGGCGGGCTGGGCACCTGGTAGGTGACGCGGCAGTCGTGCACGTCGTCGCCGTCGCTGTTGCGGGTCTGCACGGGAGGCTCGGGGCCGAGGAAGTCCGCGATCTGCTCGTTCGACGGATCGTGCGCCAGCAGGCCCAGCAATGCGCGACGGTGGTGCCGGGGGACGTGCACGGGCAGCGCGAACAGGCGCGGGCCGTTGTCGTCGTGCAGCACCCGGCCACAGAACAGTTCCAGCCGCTGCGCCCCGGACGAGAACAGCTCGTCGGCCAGGTCGATCGGCTCGCCGTCCGGCAGCGGGCGCAGGGTCGCGCCGGTGCCGCGCTGCACGGCCAGCACCTCGTAGAGCGTGACGGGCACCTGCCGCCAGCGCTCGATGAGGTCACGTTCGTCGGGGCGCAGCCAGTGCCCCCGCGCCGCCAGGAACCGTTCCACCAGCCCACCCCGGAAAAGGGCGATATCCAGCAGGAACATCGCGCAACGGTCGGTGTCCTCTGTTCGCTCAAGCAGACCCCTGATCATCTCGACGCCGGGAGCGCGTTCGGCGTAGGTGCCCAGCAACGCGTAGACCAGCACGGCCCGGGCGGCCAGCGGTGGTGCGCCGTCGCGTCGGCAGCAGACCTTGAACTTGCGGCCCGACCCGCACGGGCAGGGGTTGTTGCGGGGGACGTTGCCCTCGGTGACGGCGAGGGCCTGGGTCAGGCCCGATCGCAACGGGCTGGGACGTGCGGCGCGCCGCAGGTACCGGTCAGCGGTGGGGTAGTCGCCACGGGTGGCGGCGTACTGCGCGGCGTCGTGCAGGGCCGGCTCCAGTCCCGGCCGGACGGTCAGCACCCCGTCGATCAGGGTGCGGGCCGCCTCGGCGTCCCCGGCGCCTTCGGCGGCGCGGGCGCAGAACAGCGCGAGCGCGGCCTTGGCCTCCCGGTTGCGGGCCTGCGCGCGCAGCGCCGCGAGCCGCGGCTCGACCGTGCCGCCGTGTGCGGTGTGGCATTCGATCCGGTCGGCGAGCACAGCCAGCGCGTCATCGTCCGCCGCGTCCAGCGCGTCGATCAGGTACCGGATTCGGTCCCCGTCCAGGGGCTCGGCATTGGTGAGCAGGTCGGCAACACTGTCGACATCAGCCAGATGATCGGTCTCAGCAGCCATCGGGGCAGAGTACTGGTGCCAGCGGGGTATTGGTGCCAGCGGGCAACAGCACCGGTGAAAGCCGTCCCGATCCCGGCGTGGTCCGTGCCGATCGCCCCTGGCAGGCGCAGGGCGAATAGTGAGACAGGGAAGGAGCCGGACGCCCCGGGTGGAAAGAGCTGATCGTTGTGTGGGTGCGTTCAGCGACACAAACTGTCGCCGAACACACCGAAACGGTGATCACGGTGGCGTGCTCCGGCCACTGCGGATGGCGACTTGGGACGACCTCCCGCGACCGGTCCGGGCCGCCGTCGAGCAGCATGTCGGGGTGTGGGCACCGGTACGGGCCGTGCTGCGCGGTCCCACCGTCCGCGTAGTGATACCGGTTCACTCGCGGATGTGGGTGAGTTCGGGTGGGGTGTGCAGGGGATTGCGTCGGGGTGGGCCGCCGATCCAGGGTGGTGGGTGGAAGTGTGGAATTCCGCTGATCATTTCGATTCGCCGTCTGGAATGGTGCACAAGCCGGTGGTGGTGTCCGCAGAGCAGGACGCAGTTACAGACACCTTGCCAGTTGCACGCTCCGTGTCATGTCGACTACACGGGCCTCTGACCAGCAGAAACAGGCTATCCGGGCGCGGGACTACCTACGGGTCTCACTGGACCGGTCGGGCCGTGGGATGGTTTCGATCGGCTGATCGCGGACCTGGAGCATGACCGGTTCGGCGCGGAGATGTTGATGATCTGGGAGAGCAGCCGGGGCAGCCGCCGGGTCGGGGAGTGGGTGAACCTGCTCGACTTGTGCGAACACCGCTCGGTGTCGCTGCACGTGTACACGCATAACCGGACCTATGACCCGGCCAATGGCCGAGACCGCCGGTCGCTGCTGGAAGACGCGGTGGACGGGGAGTACGAGTCGTCGAAGATCTCCACCCGTTCCCGGCGGGCGGTGGCGGCCAACGCGGTGGCCGGTCGGCCGTCCGGGCGGATTCCCTACGGGTATCGGCGGATCTTCGACCCACACACTCGCCAGTTGATCGCCCAAGAGCCGGAACCGGCGGAGGCCGAGGTGGTCGCGGAGTTGTTCGCGCGGCTGATCCAGGGACACAGCTTGCGCGCGATCGCGCG
>DASXOV010000263.1:0-2869 GCA_036494005.1 Pseudonocardiaceae bacterium
GACGACCTGCTGCGTCAGCTGGCCGCCGAAACTCGCGAGGCCTTCCCCGGGGCAGCGGGCATGCAGGTCTCACACGACGAGGGCCAGCTCCTCACTATGCTGACCGGGCTGGCCGGAGCCCGACGCGCTGTGGAGGTGGGCGTGTTCACCGGCTACTCCTCGATCTGCATCGCCAGGGGCATGCCCGCCGGCGGCCACCTGCTCGCCTGCGACGTCAGCCAGGAGTGGACCTCGATTGCCCGGCGCTACTGGAAGCGGGCCGGCCTTGAGGAACGGATCGACCTGCGGATCGCCCCGGCGCTCACCACCCTGCGGGCGCTGCCCGCCGAGCCGGTCCTCGACATCGCGTTCATCGACGCCGACAAGCCCAGCTACCCGCTCTACTACGAGGAGCTGGTCAGCCGCCTGCGTCCCGGTGGCCTTCTCATCCTCGACAATGTGCTGCAAGGCGGCCAGGTGCTGGATCGGGCCTTCCAGGGCGACGCCGTCGTGGCCATGCGTCAGATGAACGAGATCATCGTCGGCGACAGCCGGGTGGAGTCGGTGATGCTGCCCGTACGCGATGGCGTCACCCTCGCCCGCAAACGCTGACCCCTCGTCCACCGCCCTCACCGGCTACCGGCCGGCCAGCACTGGCCAGTCGGTGCGCGCAGACGGCGGTTCAGGGAACCAGCAGGAAGCCGCTCGTGCGTGCCAGGATCCGGGGTGTGATCGTTAGCACGTCGCGTCGTCTCCAGTCGGTGTACGTGCCAGTGGGTGACGGCGTCCGGCTGGCCGTGGATGCCTGGTTGCCGGTGGATCGCACTGCGGTGGGAGGCATGGTCGGCACGGTTATGCGGGTGACCCGTTACCACCGTGCTGAGGCGCCGCGTGAGCATGGGGCGAAGGCAGACACCAACGCGGCGGCCGGGGATCTGTTCAATCGCGCGGGATTCGCGCTGGTCGTGGTCGACGCCCGCGGCACCGGGGCGTCGTTCGGCACGCGCACCGGCGAACTCGGCGAGCGGGAGATCAAAGACTACGGCGAGGTGATCGACTGGGTCGCCGCGCAGCCATGGTCGAACGGCCGGGTCGGGATCTACGGCACCTCCTACGAAGGCCAGGCGGCCGAACTGATTGCCGGGCTCGGCCATGCCCACCTGGTCGCGGTGGCGGCGTTGTTCAGTCCGCATGACCCCTACCGCGAGCTGTTCTACCCGGGCGGGTGCGGCACCGATGGCCGGTACGCGCGGTGGATGTATGAAAGCCAGCTCAAGGACGGCATTACCGGCGCGCTGGACCGGCTCGCGGCGATCACCGGGCAGCCAGCGGAGATGATCGGGCTGCCGTCGCCGGTGAAGCCGGTGGACGGACCGGACGGACCGGCCTTGCTCGACGCCGCTATCGGCGAGCATCAGTCGAACACCGATGTGCATGCGCTGATGGGCCAGGTGCCGTTCCGCGATGACCGGGTGGCCGGTCTGGACTGGGCGGCCACCACGCCCGCCGCGTTCGGGTCAGCCATCGCATCCTCGGGTATCCCGATGCTGGTCCGCGCTGGCTGGCTCGACGGCGCCTTCGCAGCGGGGGCGCTGGCCCGGTTCGTCACCCAGGCCAACCACCAGCAGGTCGAGATCGGGCCCTGGGGCCACGGCGGTGACAGCGTCGCCGACACCCTGCGACCGTCCGGCGCCGCCGAGCACGACCTCCTGAGCCCTGGAAGCCAGGACCGCCGCCTCGTTGACTTCTTCGCCCGGTACCTGGAGCGAAACGGCAAGCCCGAGGGACCAGGCACCCTGACGTTCGGCACCCTGGGCACCGGTACATGGCAGGCCGTCACCTCCTGGCCACCCGCGGATACGGGAGTGCAGCGGTGGTACCTCGGTTCGGTGGCCGGTCTGACCCGGGAGGCGGGCCTGGATGAGACCGTGCGCCACCGCGTGGATGTCGCGACCTCCACCGGGGCCACCAACCGGTGGCTGGCCATCGACTTGGGCCGGGCAGCCGCCTACCCCGGCCGCAAGCATGCCGACGACACGCTCCTCACCTTCACCAGTGGGCCGTTGCCAGCTGATATCCACGTCCTTGGGTTCCCGGTCGTGACGATGCGCCTGGCCACGTCCGGCACCGACGGCGCGGTCTATGCCTACCTCGAAGACGTCGATCCCGGCGGCGACGTCGCCTACCTGACCGAGGGCTGCCTGCGCTTCCTGCACCGCAGGACAACCGGCCCCGCTGAACCGATGCGCCTGGGCGTGCCACGAACCTTCGCCCGGTCAGACGCCCTTCGCGTGGTACCCGGGAGACCCATGGGCCTGACCGTGCAACTGCTGCCCATATCCGCCGTCGTCCGGGCCGGCCACCGGATCAGGGTCGCTCTTGCCGGCCACGATGCCTCCTGCTTCACCAGGTACGGTCCGGCGGGGGAAACCTTCACCCTCGAACTCGGCAGCGGCTCCCACCTCGACCTCCCCCTTCGCGTTTCACGCGAACGGGAGCCTCGGCTGGCGGAGGTTTCCCGGTGTACGCGAACGGGGAGTAGCGTCGAAGTGACCGATCGGCACCCGCCCGGGGGAAGGGCAAAAGGGAGGTCAACATGTTTGTGCAGGTGATCCAGGGCCATGTATCCGACGCCGCGCAGGTGCGCGCGCAGCTTGGCAGATGGGTCGAGGAGGTGGCCCCTGGAGCCGTGGGATGGCTTGGCAGCACATCCGGGGTTACTGACGACGGAATGCTGATTGCCCTCGCACGTTTCGAGTCGGGCGAGGCGGCGCGGCAGAACAGTGATCGGCCGGAGCAGACCGCGTGGTGGGAGCAGACGGCGGCGCTGTTCACCGGCGAGCCGGTGTTCCACAACAGCACGTCGGTCGAGGTCGACACTGCCGGTGAC
>DASXOV010000264.1:0-21114 GCA_036494005.1 Pseudonocardiaceae bacterium
GGGATAGTGGGTTGTTCGTCCGGGACGTCGTCAGTGTCCGCGGCGCAGTCGTCGATGTTGCCCGTCGTGTCGTCGGCCCCCGGGTCGGCGCCACAGGCGGACGCGGCCCTGTGCACGGCGTCCGGGCAGTTCCAGGCTGCCGTCGCCAATCTCTCCTCGCTCAGGGGGGCCGGGGGGGATGCCGCCGCGGTGAAGACCGCGGTGCAGGACGTCGCTAACACTGGGGGCAACCTGGCCAACGCCGCGCAGAACCAGTACCCCGCGCAGGTGGCCGATCTGCGTCAGGCGGCCGCCTCGCTCAAGTCGGCCGTCACCGGGTTGACCGATCAGGGCAGCCTGTCGTCCAATCTCGGCGCCGTGATGTCCTCGCTGGCGTCGGTCGGGGTGGCGGCCGGGGGCGTTCTGAGTCCGATCAAGCACTCCTGCCCCGCACCGTCATCGGCGCCACCCGCTCCGTCCTCGGTGCCACCCGCTCCATCGGCGGCGCCCACGTCGTGAGCTGACTGCATCGTCGACAACCGGCCTCTGACGACCGGACCGGCGGGCGACTTCAGTCGTCGGGGGACAGGACTGGTGCGGCCCACCCACCGTAGGCGTGTTCGGCCCAGCCCGCGGTGAGGCTCATCGTGCGCCGGAACCTGCTCCAGCTCAGGGCCGGTAGCCGAGACGGCATCGGGTGGCCCCCGATCAGCACCTCGTAACCCGCGATCCAGGCGTAGGGGATAGTCTTGCCGTCCATCGCCCGGATCCAGCGGGGAAAGTGGGCCGCGGCGGCGAGCACCTCGGCGTGCGCGGAGTGCGGCCCGCGCAAGCTGCTGGGCCGGACGTGGCGGCCGGGGGTGAAGTGGGCACCCAGATCGACGGTCACTCGGCGGATGCCGGGCCGGTGCACGAAACCCTCGGTCAGGGCCACCGGCTTGGGGTGGTGTTCCCACCGGTCGTGGTACCAGTCCCAGGCCCAGGTGTGGGGTTGCTGCTCGGCAGCCACGCTCCACAGCTCGTGGCAGGTCCGGCGCACTCCGTTCAGATCGCCACGCTCGTCCAGGTAGACGGCGATCACATCGACGGCGAGCGGATCGCTGCCCGCACGGGGGGTCAGATCGACGGAATGCAGATCCTCTGCGCGCAAGCCCCAGCGCCGCTGCTCGTTCCACCGGCGCACGTTGCCGAGCTGTTCGGGCAGTGACAGGAAGATCTGCTCCGGCGACATGATCGCGAGCCGCGCTTCGCGAGCCGCCACTCGACCGTTTCCTGTGGTGGTCAACTGTGCGCTCGCCCTTCACGTCACAACGGAATCGTCGCGTCAAAACGGGATCGTGAGGCAGTGCCAGGCGGACTACCGTGCCTGCCCGCCCAAGCGCCGAGACTACGGCGGTTGGAGCAACTGCGCGCTGCGCACGGCCGCTCAGCGACGAGTGAACGACAGCCGGACGCGGCCACGGAGGGTGACACCAGGGTGGTGAGCGGGTTCGCGGCTCACCTGCGCCGGGTGAGGCCGGACCGGGGTCAGGCGGGCAATCATCGACTTTTCGGCACGGCACATGTACCTCTGGAGGCAGTATCCATGACCGACTCATCTGCTACCGACCGGATCGCCCAGCAGACCGGAGCTCAGATCGCTCGGGTCGGACGCGCCCGTGGATGGACCGTGGCGCTCGGGGCGATCACCCTGGTGGCCGGGATCCTGATACTGGCCTGGCCGGGGAGATCGGTGTCCGTGCTCGCCGTGGTGCTGGGGATCTGGCTACTCGTGGCGGGCGTCTTCCGGTTGGTGGCGGCGATCGCCGTCGATGAAGCACAGGGCAGTAGCCGGGTCTTGCTGGCTCTGCTCGGAGTGGTGACCATCCTGGTGGGGCTGCTCTGCCTGGCTCGTCCGCTCCAGACGGCCGTCGCGCTGGCTCTCTTGATCGGCGTGTTCTGGGTCATCGGCGGGGTCATCGAGTTCTTCTACGGCCTGGTCGCCGACATCCCCGGGCGAGGCTGGGCGGTCGCGGGCGGCCTGGTGAGCGTGATCGCCGGGATCGTGGTGCTGGCCTATCCGGGTGCCAGCGTGCTGGCCCTGGCGTTGTTGTTCGGGATCCTGCTGATCGTGCTCGGTGCCGTGACCATCGTGGGTGGTTTCGCCGGGCCCTCCGGAGCGACCACACCGGCCCACCGCACGACCGGCACTCCCGGACCGGTCACGCCCTGAGGCGCCGACCTCGCAGTCGCGAGTGATCACCCTCCGCGCGGGGTGGCCAGCGTTTCCAGGCTCCAGGATGCCGAGCGGGCCGTTGCCCAGGGGCTCGTTGCGGTCAGCACCGCGATGGCGGAGGTCTTGAGGACGTCACAGACCCCGGTCAGCAGGTCGAGGAGGTCCTCCAGGCTGGGGTTGTGCGCGACCAGCAGCGCCGTGGACACCTCGTCCGGTAGTTCCTCGATGACCTGCATGAAGACCTCGGCGGAGGTGCCGTAGAGCCGTTCCTCGTGCCGGACCTGGGGCTCGGTGTCCAGCTGGGCGGTCGCGAGATCCCAGGTCTGGCGGGCTCGCACCGCTGGGGAGCAGACCACGAGATCGATCGGGGGGGCTGCGCGACGCAACCACTGGCCCACCGCGGGAGCGTCGCGGCGCCCGCGCCGGGCCAAGGGTCGCTGGATGTCGGGGGTGTCCAGCGGCCAGGCCGATTTCGCGTGCCTGAGCAGGATCAGCGTGCGCGGAGTCGGTGCCCTGCCGGCCGGCGCCCTGTCGATCGGTGCCACGTGCCCGTCATTCCAGCGCGAGGATGTGCAGTACCAGGCGGGCTGCCTCGCCACCGGCGTCCTCGGCCACTCGCAGTGCGGTCGGGACGTCGACATCGTCGATCAGGGCAGCGATCGCGGCGTCCGATGCGGCGACCGAGGTCCGCGACGTCCCCGCCGCGGTGTAGAGCCGGTCCAGCCGGGCGGCCGCGTCGTCGAGGGATTCGGGGCGGAAGTCCCAGCTCTGCCGCCATGGCCGGTCGAGGAGCAGCAGTCGCACCGCCGCGGCCGGGTGATCCGCGAGCAGGTCTGAGACCAGGACCAGGTTGCCCGCCGACTTGGCCATCTTGGCTCCGCCCACGGTGACGGTCCCCACCGGCACCGTGGTGCGGGCGAAGGGGCCGACGCCGGTCGCCGCCTCTACGATGGCGGCCTGGTAGGCGTGGTGCGGGAAGTCCAGGTCGGCCCCACCGGCCAGGACATCGACCGCCGGGCCGAACACACCGAGCGTCATCGCCGCGCACTCGGCGTGCCAGCCGGGTCTGCCCCGGCCCCACGGGCTGGGCCAGCCGGGTTCGTCGTCACCGGAGGGCCGCCACACCGGGACGTCGAAAGGATCGTCGCGGACCGGATCGTCGGGCTGGTCGCCGAACTCGGCCGCCAGTTCGGTCGCCCGCTCCACGGTCAGCCCGGCCTTGCCCGGCACGCTCGCGCCGCGGAAGTACACCGCGGCGCCCCGCTGGTAGGCCGATCCCGTCGCGATCAGCGCCGCCGCCAGCTGAACCACCCGGCCAACGTGATGGCGGGCCCGTGGCTCGTGTTCGGGCCTGCGCACCCGCAGCGCGGTCATGTCCCGTCCGAAGAGATACTCCTGCTCCAGCGCGAACTCGTCGAAGTGCCTGCCCCGTTCGGTGGCCGCCCGGGTCAGCACGTCGTCCACGTCGGTGACGTTGCGGCAGGTCAGCGTCTCGGCGCCGGCCATTCGGAGCACGGCTGCGGCGGCGTCAGCCCAGACGAAGGTATTGGCGTGCCCCAGATGGGTCACGTCGTAGGGCGTGATGCCGCAGACATAGAATCGTGCCGGGCTGACGATCGGCAGCGCACGGCCGCCAAGCCGGACCCGATCCGTCTGCTCGCGGCGCCCTTGGTGATCCATGCCGTCATCCTCCCCCGGCATCGCCGGTCGTCCTCACCGAGGGCCGGGCGAGACTGTCGCCACTGTATGGATCCATACTGTGTGGATCCATACAGACATCATGGACTGATGAGCAGTCGCGATCGAGATCCGGCGGGCCGGGCCCGCAACGCCCGCCCTCGCGACGCGCTGGGCCGTCCGCTGCCCCCTGGTGCCCAGGGCGTCGACCGGGTTCCCGAGGACGTCGCGCTGAGCCCGCAAGAGGCGCTGCGCAAGGCGCAGCAACTACTCGACGACGGGTACCCGTTCCACGCGCACGAGGTGTTCGAAGGGGTCTGGAAGGCGACCGAAGGACCGGACCGGGAACTCTGGCAAGGCCTGGCTCAGCTCGCTGTCGGACTGACTCACGTGCAGCGGGACAACCCGAAGGGCGCTGCGGCGTTGCTGCGCAGGGCGGCGGATCGGATCGATCCGTACAGCGAGGCACCGCCGCACGGGCTGGACGTCGCGGGCCTGGTCGCCCAGGCACGTTCGCTGGCCGAAGTCATCGAGCGCGACGGACTGAGCCAGGTGCCAACCACAGACCTGCGACCCCACCTGACCCGCTGACGGGGCGGGTTTCAGTCCACCGTGCCGGGTGCCCCGCTCGCGGATTCCAGGGGCAGGCCGGCGGACTGCCAGCCGCGCATTCCGCCGGTCAGGTTGCGAACCGGGAGCCCGGCGTCGGCCAGCGCCGCGGTGGCCCGCTTGCCCCGCCCGCCGGAGCGGCAGGTGATGATGATCTCCATGCCGGGCGGCAGCGCGTCGGCTTCGAGCTGGCCGATCGGCATGTGTACCGCCTCCTCGGCGTGCCCGGCGTCCCATTCGTGCTGTTCCCGGACATCCACGAGAATGGCGGCTCCAGAGCTGAGCAGTGTGCGGGCCTCGTCGAGGTTCACGCTGGCATCGAGGTTCACGCTGGCATCGAGGTTCACACTGGCATCGAGGTTCACGCTGGCAGGGTCGGGGGAAGTCATGGGGCCACCTCTTCGGGAAGATCGGGGTTGCGCCGGACGGTACCGGCAAGCGACGGCACCTGGCACGCTGACCGCTGCGCCGGGGAGCGCTGGAGGGTCAGGGTTCAGGGCGAGGAGGAACGTCGTGCGGATCGGGATGCCCTTGAACTACAGCGGTGGCTTCGCCGAGACGGTCGTGGAACTGGGGGAATACGAGAAGGCCGGGCTGGACATCGTCTTCGTGCCGGAGGCCTACAGCTTCGACGCGGTCAGCCAGCTGGGGTTCATCGCGGCGCGCACCGAACGGTTGCAGATCGCTTCGGGGATCCTGCAGCTCTACACCCGCACCCCGGCGCTGACCGCGATGACCGCCGCCGGGCTGGACTACGTGTCGGGCGGGCGGTTCACCCTCGGCATCGGGGCGTCGGGGCCGCAGGTGATCGAGGGCTTCCACGGCGTGCCGTACACCGCGCCACTGGCCCGCACCCGGGAACTGGTGGAGATCTGCCGCCAGGTCTGGCGCCGGGAGCGCCTCATCCACCAGGGCAGGCACTATCAGATCCCGCTGCCCGCCGAGCTGGGCACCGGGCTCGGCAAACCACTGAAGCTGATCAACCAGCCGGTGCGGGAACGAATCCCGATCGTGATCGCCGCGATCGGCCCGAAGAACGTAGCGATGACCGCGGAGATCGCCGAGGGCTGGGAACCGCTGTTCTACCTGCCCGAGCTGGCGGCCGACGTGTGGGGCGATTCGCTGGCCGAGGGGGCGGCCAGGCGGGACCCGGCCCTGGGCGATCTCGATGTCGTGGTGGCCGCCCCGTTGGCCATCACCGAGGATCCGCACACCGCGGGCGCGCTGCTCGACGCGGTCCGTCCGATGCTCGCGCTCTACATCGGCGGCATGGGCGCCAAGAGCCGCAACTTCTACCACGATCTGGCCCGCCGCTACGGCTTCGGGGCGCAGGCGCAGGCCGTCCAGGACCTCTACCTGCAGGGCAAGAAGGACGAAGCGGCCGCCGCGGTGCCGGACGACCTGGTTCGGCGGACCTCGCTGATCGGGCCGCCCGGCTTCGTCCATGAGCGGCTGGCCGCGCTGCGCGCCTCCGGAGCCACCACGCTCAACGTCACCCCGCTGGCCGGGACGGCGACCGAGCGGGTCGGGTTGATCGAGCGGATCCGGGATCTGGCCGGCGACCTGTGAGCCGGGGGACCTGCGGCGCCGGTCAGGCGTCGGTGCCGGTTACGAGTCGAGGAGGACGCGAAGCTGGGCGAGCAGCTCGGGACGCCCATCGGATCCGAGCCGCTGGCGCATCCGGGCGACGTGATGTTCCACCGTCTTGGCCGAGATGAACAGCCGCTCGCCGATCTGCTTGTAGGTGTGGCTTCCCAACAGCAGGGTGGCGATCTCCCACTCCCGTTCGGTGAGTGCGCCCACGGCCGAGGCGGCCGCGGAACCCTCCGGGCCGGATGCGCCGCGTGCCGGGCTGGATGCGCCGCCGCCCGCCGGGCTCGCCGGACCGCGATGCAGGCTGCGGGCCAGCGCGAGCAGTGCCGACATCGCCTTGCGGTCGGTGGTCCGGATGGCGGCCTGCCCGGCCAGCCGGGAACCCTCCCATGGCAGGCCGGCGGCGTGCAGGCCACGAGCCGCCGACTCCACGGTGCCCGGGCCGATCGTCCCGCCCGCGACCTGCAGCCAGCACTGCCCGGCAGCGGCCAGCACCGCCGGGTAGGGGCCGTACTCGGCCGTCGTGGCCAGTGCCTCGGCGCAGCGGGTGGCCTCCGCCGGTTGCTGGGCCGCGATCGCCGCGTGCACGCCCTGCCAGTGCAGCGGCGCAGCCCACAACGGCGGGTTGCCGAGCCGGTCGAGCAGTGTCCGGGCCTCGGCGAGGTGTGGGGCGACCCAGCCCTGGTCACGTAGCCGGGCGGCACCGACCGCGAGTTCCCCGAGCGGGAGTAACGCCAGCAGATCCACCGGATGGCGGACGATGGCCTCCCTGGCCCGGCGCCAGGCGTCGTGCAGTGCCCGCAGGTCTCCCTCCCGCCGGGCCAGCCCGACCTGCAGCCCGGCGGCGAGCAGCTCGTCTCGTGGTTCGAGTGCCCTGTCCTCGGGGGTGGTGCGCAGCAGCACCGCGTGGGCCAGCGGATGGTCCCCCCGAAACATGGCCGTCCAGCCCTGCAGCAGCCGGTGGCGCGGGTCGGCCACCGGCCCGCCGAGCCGGCAGGCCACCGCCTGGTCCAGCACCGACTCGGCGACATCGAAGTGCCCGACATGCAGGGCCACCAGACCGGCCAGTGCCGCGGGCGTGTCGGGGAGCAACGCCACATCGCCGGAGGGCCCGAGCAGAGTCGCGGCCCGGGTGAGGGCGGACAGCGCGGCGGTCGGGGAGCCGATCACCGATTCGTGCAGCCCGCGGGCCATCAGGGACTCCGCCCCGGCCAGCAATGTCGGCGGGCGATGGCGGATCTCGTCGCGATCATCGAGCAGCCGGCCCGCCTCGTCCAGTTCGCCGGTGCCCAGCAGTGCCACCACGGCCAACGGGGCCGAGCCCGTCCACCGGTAGAGCTCCGCGCTGCGGGCCAGCAACCCGCGATGAGCGAGTACCGCGGCCACCACCGTGGCGGCCCGGGCCCGATCCGCCGCGGCGGGATCGGTGATCACCTGGTCGGCCAGCCGCAGGGCCTCATCCAGATCACCGTCCAGGGCAGCGGCCTCGGCTCGGCGGGCGGTGAACCGCCTGGCAGGTCCGCCCGCCGGATCGATCCGGGCACATGAGGCGAGCGCCTCCCGGGCCAGCGGTGCGATCGAGCCGTCCGGGCACACCAGGCCGCTGGCCCGCGCGCCCCGCAGCAGATCCGCGACGGCTGAGGGCTCCAGATCGAGGATGTGCCCGAGCGCAGCCACGTCCGCAGCCACCCCGAGCGCTCTGACCAGCAGCAACCGGAACATCGAGGGATCGAGAGCAGCCACGTCGGTGCGCAGCCGCTCGATGATTCCCGCCTCCAGGTGCGGTGCCGGGGAGTCGAGCTCGCCGTGGTCGCGCATGCTCCCGACCAGGTGCTCCACCAGCCTGGGCAGACCTGCGGTTCTGGACCAGAGCCAGTCCAGCAAGGCCGGGGACGGGGCCACACCGAGCAGAGCGCTCACCCGATCTGCGAGCTGAGTGCGGTCCAGATGCCCGAGGACCATCGGGCCGGGTGTGGTCGTGCGGGTCGGCGTCGGGTTCAACCGTTCGAACCAGTCGGCGGCGGGCCGGCACTCGGGGAACCGGCCGGGGGCAGACCTTCTTGCGGTGGCTCCGCCGAGGGGAGCGGTGGCTGTGACGGCTCGGCGCCCGAAGGGGCCGGAGTCGGCGATGGTTCCGGCAGAGGGGTCGGTCCCGGTTGCTCCGGCGGGCGACTGGGTTCCGGCGCTGAGGTGGGTGCCGGTTGCGTGGTGGGCTCGGGCTGCGGGCTCGGCCGCACCGGTGGCGGTGGCAGCAACTGCGCAGGCGCGGCCGGTGCGCTCGATACCGGCTGGGCGGGGCGGACCGGACGTGCCGCAGCCGGGGTGGAAGCCGGGACGGTCAGGTGCCCGCTGCGGGAACCGGCGCCCGGCATGTCCGGATCGGGGGTATCGGGGACTGGTGCCGGTGCGTCCTGGGGCTCGCCGGGGGGTCCGAGGGACCCCACGGTGTCCGTCCTGGGCTGATCCCCGGGGCCGGGCACCGCGCGGCCCGGGGTTTCGGTACCGCTCGGCGGACTACCCCGGAAGAGGCTGTCCAGGGTGTCGAGAGTGGGGAACAAGCTGCCCTGAGCTCTCCAGGAGGACAGCATCAGCAGCGAACTGGCGATCAGCGCGACCGTGACCATGCTGAACAACAGGCTGGGCATCAACCTGCGGCGCGGTGGTGCGGACTCCGGAACCGGAACCGGAACCGGGCCGGTGCCGGAAGGGCCGGGGGTGGACTGACGCTCGGGTGGGATCAGTGGTGGCCGGTCGGGCGCGGCCTCGCGCTGGGTGGGGAACTCCGGTTCGGGACCGGTCACAGCCGGGGGGATCACGGTGGCGTCCGGGGGGATCACGGCGGTGCCCGGAGGCGGTGCGTGGTCGGCCATCGACAGCGCGGCACCGAGCGCGATCGTGGTCTTGGGGTCGGCGTCCACCGCGACCGGGCGGCCCAGCGTGGCGGACACCAGCTGGGACACCAGCGGGATCCGGGAGGAACCGCCGACCAGCAGCACAGTCCCGAGGTCGGCCGCGGTCAGGCTCGCCGACCGGACGGCCCGGGACAGCGAATCGACGGTGTCCTCGACGGCGTACCGGATCATCTCCTCGAACTCGCTGCGCACCAGGCGCACCTGCGTGGTGATACCGGGTAGCAGCACCGGAATGGACACCTCGGTGTCCGAGGAGAGCGCCTCCTTCGCCTCGGTGCACTCCCGGCGCAGCCGGGCCAGTCCGCTGAGCGTGCCGGGGTCGTCGAGGTCGAGGGTGTCCAGCTGATCACCGAGCGCGGCGCGGACGTGAAGAAAGATCGACTCGTCGAAGTCGGCCCCGCCGAGCTGCTCGATTCCGTCGGGCGAGCCCAGCAGGGGGAAGGAACCGGCGCCGGTCTTATGCACCACGGCCGCGTCGAAAGTGCCGCCACCCAGGTCGTACACCGCGATCGTGCTGCCCGCCCCGACCCGTTCCTGGGCTGCGTAGCTCACTGCGGCGGCTTCGGGTTCGGACAGCAGAGTCGGATCGGGAAGGTTCAGCGCGCGCAGCGCGATGCGGAACATGTCCTTCTTGTAAGGGCCCCAGCCGGCCGGATGAGTGATCGCGATCCGGTCCGGCGGTCCACCCTCGCGTTCGGCGACCCGATCGACCACCCACCGGACCATCGTCGCCGCCAGATCGTGCGCGGCATGTGGCTGCCCGCCCACGAACACCGGGGTCTCATCCCCGATCCGGCGTTTGAACTCCCGGACGACGCGATCGGGATCGGTCAGTGCGCGCCGCTCCGCGGCCTCCCCGACGAGAACGGATCCGTCCTCGCCCAGGAAGAGCACCGACGCCACCGAGGCGCCGCGCGTGCCCAGTGGCACTACCTCGGCGGTGGTCTGCTGTAGCGCGTCCGGACGCCACGTCGCCGCCGCGGTGTAACTCGTGCCGATGTCGACACCCAGTAGGTACTTCAACAGCGAAACCATCTCCCGGGATTCAGCCACTCAGTGTCAACATACGGTTACGTATCGCTGTTGGTCCACGCTGCGGGTGGCCCCTCCCTCGAAGGTGTATGCCCCCGATCCCCCTAGCGCGGTCGCACCCGACCCCCCTCCGAGGGCGAGGAAGAACCGGAGTGATCCCGGATGGCGGCCGCGGGCCCACGGCCTAGCGTCATCGCCGCACGCCGGCCACAGGGTCCGGCAGCGGACACGCTCGGACACACTCGTGGGAGAAGATCAGTGATGAGTTCTCTTCTTGACCTCGTTCTCCGTCTGCTCGGTGGCGACGAGGAACTGACCAAGGCCTACCACCAGGACCCGGCGGGCTTCACCAACAAGTACTTCGGCGACCTGTGTGGCGACGACTGGAAGGACCTGCACCTGGTCCTCGACCAGTCCGGCGTGGTCGAGCGGCACCCGGACTCCGGGGACCATGACTCCGGGGACCATGACTCCGGGGGCGACCCGGAGCACTCGCACAAGTACCACCACGAGGGCGACCACGCCGTCGCCCAGCTGCACAACATCGTGAACAACTACACGCAGATCGACGACCGGCACACGGTCACCGACCAGTCCAACACCCAGGTGATCAACACCGGTGGCGGGGACTTCTGGCAGCGGATCGACAACGCCTCGACGACGGCTTCGGGCGACGGTGCCGTGGCTGCGGGACACGATGTCAACGGGAACGTGAACACCGGCGAGTTGGACACTTCGGACAAGTCCGTGCACTCCAGCGACAGCCACGACACCATCGTTTCCGGCAACGGCAACCTGGTGGGCGATCACGACACCGGCAACGCGGTGGGTGACCACGACGAGGTCGACAATTCCGGGCACAAGGACGTCAGCCATGACTACGGGGTCAGTCATGACCATGACAGCGTCAGCCATGACCACGACAGCGTCAGCCGTGATCACGACGAGAAGAAGCCCGGCGACGACGTGAAGCACCATGACGCCGGCGGTCCGGAGCACCACTACGTCGACCACTCCGAGCACCAGGACAGCCCCGTCGGCTCGTTCGACCACAACGACGACTCGTTCAACAACGACGACTCGTTCAACCACAACGACGATTCGTTCAACCACTACAACGACTCGTTCAACCACTACAACGACTCGTTCAACCACAGCACCGTCGCTGACAACGTGGTCGACGACCACTCGTCGACCGAGCAGCACGGACTGGTCAACGTCAACGACGTGCTGAGCCACAACAACGTGCCGATCGACGTGGACGTGCCGATCCACATCCTCTGAGCCAGGCAGGCGATACCGCGCAGCGTGAATGGGACGACCCCGGGCGCGCGTAACCGGGGTGGCCCCGCGAACCCGTAGCATTCACTGGTTCGCGGGGCCGCTTCCCGTTGCGGGCCGACACCACCCGCGGCTCGGCGACCCTGGGAGGCAGCGAGCAGTGAACCCACCGGCTGGGCTCGATCTCGTCGAGTCGGCACTCACGATCGTCGGCGCGTGTGGCCGATCCGACTTGGCCGAGCGGCTGGGGCAGACCCGTGACCGGCTGCTCGACCCGAGCGTCCGGGTGCTGGTGGTCGGTGAGTTCAAGCAGGGCAAGAGCGAGTTGATCAACGCTCTGCTCATCGCCCCGGTATGTCCGGTGGACGAGGACGTGGCCACCGCGGTGCCCACCGTGATCAGCGGTGCCGACGCGGTGTCGGCGGAGGTGGTCCACGAAGGGGCCCTCGAAGGACAGCCCCCTGACGCCGAGCGGCGTACCACGGTGCCGGTTGAGGAGCTGGCCCGCTTCGTCTCCGAATCCGGGAACCCGGGCAACCGCGACGGTGTCGCCCGGGCCGAGATCGGTCTGCCCCGGCAGTTGCTCGCAGGCGGCCTGGTGCTGGTGGACACCCCCGGGGTGGGCGGGTTGGGTTCCGTGCACACCGCGCGCACGGTCGCCGAGTTGCCGAGAGCCGACGCCGTGCTGCTGGTCTCGGATGCCTCCCAGGAGTACTCCGAGCCGGAGATGGATTTCCTGCGCAAGGCCACGACGCTGTGTCCGAACGTGGCCGGGGTGCTCACCAAGACCGACCTCTACCCGCAGTGGCGGCGAATCGCCGAGCTGGACCGCCGTCACCTCGTGGCAGCGGGGATAGAGGCCGACTTGTTCCCGGTGTCCTCCAGCCTGCGGGCGCACGCCACCCGTACCGATGACACCGAACTGAACGCCGAATCGGGCTTCCCCGAGCTGATCGCCTTCCTGCACGAGCGGGTCGCCGGGCAGGCCGCGCAATTGTTCCGGCGTTCGGTGGCGACCGACATCCTCTCGGTGACCGAGCAGCTGACGATGGCGCTGCGCACCGAGCTGACCGCCCTGCAGGATCCGGACAACTCCCAGGCGCTGATGGACGAACTGGAGGCCGCCCGGCAGCGGGCCGACGGGCTGCGGCGCAACACCTCCCGATGGCAGCAGGTGCTGGGCGACGGTGTTCAGGATCTGTCCGCCGACATCGACCACGATCTGCGGGACCGCACCCGCCACATCGCCAGGAACGCCGAGGCGGCGATCAACGAGTCGGACCCACTCAAGGTCTGGGACCAGTTCAGCGACTGGCTCTACCAGCAGGTCGCCCAGGCGGTCGCGGACAACTTCGTCTGGACCACCGAGCGGGCCCGCTGGCTCGCCGGGCAGGTGGCCGAGCACTTCGCCGCGGACAGCCATGCCGTGCCGCCCGAGATGGTGTTCGGGGACGCCACCGCTGGGCTGGAGCGCGCCATGGACATGACCGAGGTCGACGGTGGCGGAGCCGGGATCGGGACCAGCCTGCTGGTCGGGGTGCGTGGCTCCTACGGTGGGCTGCTGATGGTCGGATTGCTCACCGGCCTGGCGGGGATGATGCTGTTCAACCCACTCTCGGTCGGCGCGGGGGTGCTGATGGGCGCGAAGGCGATGAAGGAGGATCGGGACGCGAAGCTCAAACGCAGGCAGAGTGAAGCGAACCTCGCGCTGCGCCACTACATCGACGATGTGGTCTTCCAGGTCGGCAAGGACTCCAAGGACAAACTCCGGATGGTGCAGCGGACCCTGCGGGATCACTTCGCCGCACTGGCCGAGCAGATGAGCCGGTCGGTCAACGATTCGGTGCAGGCCGCACAGCGCGCCGCCAAGATCGCGGTGGCGGACCGGGAACTGCGGGTGCGGGAGCTCAAGGGCCGGCTCGGCGAGATCGCGACCTTGCGCGCCCAGGCCACCGCGCTCATGTCGGCCGTGGGGCACCGACTGTGACCGGACCAGGACTGTGACCGGACCAGCCGACCTGGGGATGCAGGTGCGCTCGGTGCTGCGGGACGCCGTCGAGTGTTATCGGGACAGCCCGCAGGCCACGCGGTGGCTCAAGCGGCACCTCGACCGGTTCTCCGAGCCGCTGCGAGTCGCGATCGCGGGCCGGGTGAAGGCGGGTAAGTCGACCTTGCTCAACGCCCTGGTGGGTGAGCAGATCGCACCCACCGACGCGGGGGAGTGCACCAGGGTGATCACCTGGTACCAGGACTCGGTGACGCCGAGGATCACGCTGACCGCGAAGTCCGGTGCCCGTCAGCACCTGCCGGTGGTGCGGGTGGACGGCCGGTTGAACATCGACCTGCAGGGCGCCCAGCCCGAGGAGATCGAGCGGATGACGATCGACTGGCCCTCGCAGGGCCTGCGCGCCGCGACGCTGATCGACACCCCCGGGATCGCGTCGTTGTCCACCGAGACCTCGGCGCGCACCACTGCGTTGCTCATGGCGCAGGACGAACCCACCCCGGCCGACGCGGTCGTCTACCTCGTGCGGCACCTGCACTCGACCGATGTCCGGTTCCTGGAGGCCTTCCACGATCGCGGGGTGGCCAGGGCCACCCCGGTGAACACGATCGCCGTGCTCTCGCGCGCCGACGAGATCGGTGCCGGGCGGATCGACGCGATGATCTCCGCGCGGCGGGTGGCTCGCCGCTACCGGTCCGACGCCAAGGTGCGCGAGCTGTGCCAGGGCGTGGTGGCGGTGGCGGGCCTGCTCGCGCAGACCGGGCGCACCCTGCGCCAGTCCGAGATCGCCGCGCTCACCGAACTGGCGGCCGTGCCGCGCCCGGATCTGGAAGCCATGCTGCTGTCCGTCGACCGCTTCACCAGGGCGACGGCGCCGGTCGCAGTCGCGGCCGAGCTGCGGATGACGTTGCTGGAGCGGTTCGGCATCTTCGGTATCCGGCTGACGACCAGCCTGATCCAGCGGGGCGGGCCCGGCGCCGCCGCGTCGCTGGCGCCCGAACTGGTGCGCCGCAGTGGATTCGCCGAACTACAGGAGACGCTGGCCGCGCAGTTCACCGAGCGTGCGGACATGCTCAAGGCGCGGTCGGCACTGCTCGCGGTCGAGCGGGTGCTTCGCGAGGAGCCCCGGCCCGGGGCCGACCGGCTGGCCCGCCAGGTGGAGCGGATCGTCGCGGGTGCGCACGAATTCCGGGAACAGCGGCTGCTCGCGGAATTGCGTTCGGGTGCCGTGACCCTTCCGCCGGCCCAGCTCGCCGAGGCGCGGCGGCTGCTCGGTGAGGACGGCGCTGCGGCGGCGCTGCGGCTGGGCCTGGAATCCGGGGCCGATCCCGGTGATCTGCGGGCCGCGGCGCTGGAGTCGCTGGGCCGCTGGCGGCGCCAGGCGGAGAGTCCGTTGTCCACCCGGGCGGTGGTGGATGCCTGCCGGGTGGTGGTGCGGAGCTGTGAGGGGCTGCTGGCCCGGCTGCCGGCGTGAAACGGGTCACTCCGTGCTGCGCCGGAACCAGGTACCGGCCCCGGGCGCGAACATCAGCACGATCGCGATGACGATCAACGCCGCCTGCAGCGGCAGCGCGATCTGCACCTGCTGATCCACCGTGACCAGGGAGAACGTCATACCCGCTATGCCGAGTGCGCCCATCAGGGCCAGTATGATCCGTGCCCAGTTGCGGCGGGAGCGCATGAGTACGGCGAGTAGCAGTTGCACCAGGATGACGGTGGTGGTGCCGGCCAGCCCGACGTAGAGGGTCGTGTCGACCGC
Organism: Pseudonocardiaceae bacterium; assembly: GCA_036494005.1. GTDB lineage: Bacteria > Actinomycetota > Actinomycetes > Mycobacteriales > Pseudonocardiaceae. Next base: position 15,063 of record DASXOV010000264.1, read on the forward strand.
CCGGTCGAGCAGTTCGATGCCGATCTCCGGGCGCCGCGCCCTGACCTGGCCTTCGAGTAACCCCCGGAGCTGGTCGAACTTGCTCACCGAGTAGGCGGTGACGAGCAGGCCGACGGCGACGCTGCCCATCCAGAGCCAGAAGGAGCAACGCACCACACCCGGGGCGTCCACCGGTCGGGCCAGCGGTGGCGGCTCGATCGCGTATTCCGGTGCGGCTGGGATCGACTCGGTGCGGGTCCCGGCTGTCCGGTGGGACGGGGCTTCCTGGTGTTCCGGCTCACGCGGCTGGGTCATGGCGACGTACGGTAATACGTCGAGTGCGCTGAGTGTCGAGTTCTCGCCCGTGCATGAGCGCCGGACACACCGTGCATGAGCGCCGGACACGCGGGGGATGTGCACCGGAAGGTGGGCACCGGCCATTGTGGACAGGCCGGGTGGCCCATGGAACGGTGAGGGAATGAGCGACCTGAACGCCACCTCAGCCGCGTTGCTCGGGCTGCTGCACGAGAGCGCGATGACCGGCGGGCAGCTGGTGGCGGCCGCCGGCCAGCGATTCGGGTCGTTCTTCAGTGTCACCCGCAGCCAGGTGTACCGCGAGCTGCCGGTACTCGCCGAGGGCGGCCTGCTCCGGCTGGGCAAGCAGGGACCCCGCTCCAGTCAGCAGTATGCGATCACCCCCGCGGGCAAGCGCGCGTTCAAGGCCTGGCTGAACTCCGCCGTCGGGGCGGACCATCTGCGCAGCCCGCTGATCTTGCGGCTGGTACACGCCGGTCAGCTCACCGCCAAGCAGCGCGCCACCCTGGTCAGCAACGCCCGCGCCGAGTACCTGGCTCAGCTCGAACAGGCCCGAGCAGAGGCGAAGGCGGCTACCGACCCGTATCTGAAGGCGGCGGCGGACTTCACCGTGGCGCACCGTCGCGCGGTCCTCAAGTTGCTGGACGCCATCCCCACGGATTGAGCCATCCCCACGGATTGATGCAGTGCGGCGGTGGGCGACTACTCTGGCTTGTCGTGAACGCCGACGTAGCCGCCGACCTCAAGGAACTGGCCGCGACCCTTGCTGGGATCGAAGCCGTCATGGACGTCGACCGGGTGCGAGCCGAACTCGCGGAGTTGGAGAAGGAGGCCGCCCGCCCGGACCTGTGGGACGACACCGAACACGCCCAGCAGGTCAACAGCAAGCTCGCGCACAAGCAGGGTGACCTGCGGCGGGTGGACGGTCTGCGGCAGCGGCTCGAAGACGCCGAAGTCCTGTACGAGCTCGCCGAGGAAGGCGACGACGAGGCGGCCCGCAGCGAAGCGGGCACCGACATGAAGCGGCTGCGCCAGGAGATCTCCGCACTGGAGATCCGCACCCTGCTGTCCGGGGAGTACGACGAGCGGGACGCCCTGGTGACGATCCGGTCGGAGGCCGGTGGGGTGGACGCGGCGGACTTCGCAGAGATGCTGATGCGGATGTATCTGCGCTGGGCCGAGCGGCACAACTACCCGACCGAGGTCTACGACATCTCCTTGGCCGAGGAGGCCGGGATCAAGTCGGCCACCTTCGTGGTCAAGTCGCCGTTCGCCTACGGCACCCTGTCGGTGGAACAGGGCACCCATCGGCTGGTCCGGATCTCGCCGTTCGACAACCAGGGCCGCCGCCAGACCTCGTTCGCCGGTGTCGAGGTGTTGCCGGTGACCGAGACCACCGACCACGTCGATATTCCGGACGGCGAGATCCGCATCGACGTCTTCCGGTCCTCCGGGCCCGGTGGACAGAGCGTGAACACCACCGACTCCGCGGTGCGCATCACCCACCTGCCGACCGGCATCGTGGTGTCCTGCCAGAACGAGAAATCGCAGATCCAGAACCGGGCCGCCGCGATGCGCGTGCTGCAGTCCCGGCTGCTGGAGCGCAAGCGTCAGGAGCGGCAGGCCGAGCTGGACGCGCTCAAGGGCGAGGGCAGCTCATGGGGCAACCAGATGCGATCCTACGTGCTGCATCCCTACCAGATGGTCAAGGATCTGCGGACCGACCACGAGGTGGGAAACCCGGCAGCGGTGCTCGACGGTGATATCGACGGCTTCCTGGAATCGGGCATCCGGTGGCGCCGCCAGCACCAGACCCCGGTCGCCGGCTGATCTGAGTTGCATCAGCACCCGCCCGCGGCCCTCGCGTCGACCGCGACGGGCCAGTGCGCCGCGGTGCATGCGATGGTCACGATGCCGGCTTCATCGAGCAGGCGTGCCAGCAACGAGCGGCCCACGTCGCGTGATCCGGCTCGGTCGGCAGGATCGCCGGCAGCGCCGAACTGTCGATGATCACATGCCCTCCGGGCCGTAGCCGAGGAAAATGGACGATGGTGGATTACTCCCCTCGTTGGTATGTGGAGCTCCGCGGCCAGTTCCACCGGGCTGCCCAGGCACTGCGTGCCGCGTGAACATGCGGCGGCGTGCCCTGATCGGCTGATGCCCAGTCTTGTGACTGACCGTGACGCCACTACTCCTGGCCGCCCCGAGCTGGGGTCCTGGGTAGACTCGCGGCTCGTGATACGGCTCGAACACGTCAGCAAGTCCTACAAGACGTCGACCAGGCCCGCCCTGGACAACGTCAGTGTCGAGGTGGACAAGGGCGAGTTCGTGTTTCTCATCGGCCCGTCGGGTTCGGGCAAGTCCACTTTCCTACGCTTGTTGTTGCGCGAGGAGGTGCCCAGCAAGGGTGATGTGTACGTTGCGGACTGGAACGTCGGACGGCTGTCCCAGCGCCGGGTTCCTCAGCTGCGGCAGCGGGTCGGCTGCGTGTTCCAGGATTTCCGCCTGCTGAACAACAAGACCGTCGCCGAGAACGTGGCGTTCGCCCTCGAAGTGATCGGCAAGCCCCGGCACACCATCCGCAGGGTGGTACCCGAGGTGCTCGACCTGGTCGGCCTGGAGGGCAAGGCGGATCGGATGCCGCACGAGCTATCGGGTGGCGAGCAACAGCGGGTGGCGATCGCCAGAGCCTTCGTGAACCGTCCGTTGTTGCTGCTGGCCGACGAGCCGACGGGCAACCTGGACCCGGACATCAGCCAGGACATCATGCAGCTGCTGGAGCGGATCAACCGAACCGGCACCACGGTGCTGATGGCCACCCATGACCATTCGATCGTCGACTCGATGCGTCGCCGGGTCGTGGAACTACAACTCGGACAGGTGGTCCGGGACGAGACCCGCGGCGTGTACGGCGTGGGCCGATGAGACCTGCTGGCAGGGTCGAACCGGTGGCACTGAGACCTGCTGGCAGGGTCGAACCAGCGGCACTGAGACCCCGGGCATACTCCCGTCCGACCACCCACCCCCGATCCGGAGGAACTCGCACACCCGATGCGTGCTGATTTCGTCTTCAGCGAGGTCGTCACCGGCCTGCGCCGCAACGTCACGATGACGGTGGCAATGATCTTGACCACCGCGATCTCGCTGGCCCTGCTCGGCGGTGGCCTGCTCGTCGTCGGCACTATCGACCGGATGGAGCAGGACTACTACCAGCGCGTCGAGACCGTGGTCTTCCTCAGCCCCGACATCAGCGCCAACGACGCGGCGTGCGCGTCGAACACCTGCGCGGATCTGCGCAGGGAGCTGGAGAACGCCCCTGGTGTGCAGTCGGTGTCGTTCGAAAGCAGGCAGGCCGCGTTCGAGCGTTTCAAGCGGATCTTCCAGAGTCAGCAGGAACTGCTGCAACTCGCCCGGCCGGAGGCGTTGCCCGCGTCGTTGCGGGTCATCATGGCCGACCCGGCATTGTCGGACTCCATCTCCAAGACGTTCACCGGTCGTCCCGGGGTGGACCGGGTCACCAACCAGGGTGAGTACCTGGCGCAGCTGTTCCGCGCGTTGAGCGGTCTGCGCAACGCCACCTTCGTCGTCGCCATGATCCAGGCGCTCGCCGCACTGTTGCTGATCTCCAACACCATCCAGGTCTCGGCGTTCACCCGGCGTACCGAGGTCGGCGTCATGCGCCTCACCGGCGCCACCCGCTGGTACACCCAGCTGCCGTTCCTCATCGAGGCGATGGTCGCCGGGCTGATCGGGGGGGTGCTGGCGGTCCTCGGCCTCCTCGTGGCCAAGATCGCGTTCCTGGATCGGGTGCTGGCCGCCGTTTTCGAGGCCGCGATCGTGCCCCGGGTGACTTTTACCGACATCCTCGGAGTGGCGCCGATCCTGCTGCTGGTGGGTGCCGGGGTGGCGGCCGTGACCGGCTATCTGACCCTGCGCCTCTACGTCCGCACATGAGGTCCTGTGGACAACCCGTGAGTGGTATTGCGAGTCATGACACGAGTCATAGCTCGTATCGCCACTCACAGGGCGACCAAAGGGAGCCATGGTGAAGGAGCAGGGTCGCAAGGTGATCGTGTCGAACCGCAAAGCCCGGCACGACTACGCGATCCTGGACACCTACGAGGCGGGCGTCGTCCTGACCGGTACCGAGGTCAAGTCGCTGCGAGCCGGTCGCGCTTCCCTGGTCGACGCGTTCGCCAGCGTCGAGGACGGCGAGGTGTGGCTACGGGGGGTGCACATCCCGGTGTACAACCAGGGCAGCTGGACCAACCACGAGCCGCGACGCACCCGCAAGCTGCTGCTGCACCGCAAGGAGATCGAGCGCCTGATCGGCAAGACCAGGGAGAGCGGGCTGTCGCTGGTGCCGCTGTCGATGTACTTCGCGGACGGGAAGGTGAAGGTCGAGATCGCGCTGGCCCGTGGTAAGCGGTCCTATGACAAGCGGGCTGATCTGGCCAAGCGGGACGCCGATCGTGAGGTGCGCCGGGTACTGGGCCGCCGTGCCAAGGGCATGGGGTGAGCCGCGCCCCGGTGACCGCTCCGCCCTCGGACGACGCGGACATCGCCGGGTGGGTCGCCGCACTGGGGCTGGACGGGCTGGTCGACCTGCACGTGCACTTCCTGCCGGAGCGGGTGATGGCGAAGGTGTGGGCCTTCTTCGACCGGGCCGGCGAGCACTACGGCACGCCGTGGCCGGTGCACTACCGGCTGCCCGAGGACCAGCGCATCGCGGTGTTGCGGTCAGTGGGGGTGCGGGTGTTCGCGCCGTTGGTCTACCCGCACAAGCCCGAGATGGCGCAGTGGCTCAACGGGTGGGTCGCCGACTTCACCGATGCCGTGCCCGAAGCGGTGCCCACCGCCACCTTCTTCCCCGAGCCGGGCGTGGCCGGATACCTGCGGCTGGCGCTGGCCGGGGGCGCCCGCGTCGTCAAGGTGCACGTGCAGGTCGGCGACTTCGACCCGCGTGACCGATGCTCGACCCGGCGTGGGGGATGCTGGCCGAGGCGGGCGTGCCCGTCGTGGTGCACTGCGGGCACGGGCCGTATCCCGGGCGCCACACCGGGCTGGACGTCTTCGCCGAGGTGCTGGCCGCGCACCCACGGTTGGTCGCGGTGCTGGCGCATGCCGGGATGCCCGACTACCGGGCGGCGCTGGATCTGGTCCGGCGCTACCCAAGGGTGCACCTGGACACCACCATGGTCGGGGTGCCGTTCGCCGAGGCGCTCGCCCCGCTACCGAAGGACTGGGCCGCCCGGCTGGCCGACGTGGCGGATCGGGTCGTGCTGGGGACCGACTTCCCCAACATTCCCTACGACTACGCCACCCAGTTGCGAGCCATCGCGGGTTGGGCCGGCGCGGACGACCGCCTGGGCGTGCCGTTCCTGCGTGCCGTGCTGCACGACACGCCCGCCCGGTTGCTGCAGCTCGACGTGACCGAGCGCCGGCTCGGGTGATCAGTCGGCGGCGGGGATGATTGCCGTGGCAACGGGCGTTACACTGAGCGGCTGGACCAGCCCGACAAGGGGGTGAACGGTTTCGACTCCGGACGTTGAGTCAGTGGGAAGCGTGCCGGTGCAGGCGAGAGACCACCGTAAGCGTCATCGCACACCAATAAGCGCCGACTCCAGTCAGCGCGAGTTCGCACTCGCCGCCTGAGCGAGTAGCAACTCTGTCGGACCGGGGGCGTCCCCGCCCCGGACCCCGGCATCAGCTAGGGGACTTACCGCCAGGCCCGGTCGCGGGGCCTGGTAGGGACACC
>DASXOV010000265.1:0-29369 GCA_036494005.1 Pseudonocardiaceae bacterium
TCGGCTCGGGATCGAAAAAGATCCCATCAAAGAGTTCTCGGGATGGATTCTCGAGAAGTTCAGCCGGCTGAAGCTCAGTGATCAGATGACCGGGAGCAGTGATCTGAAACGCCTTCTCGAGTTCGAGACGCTGTCCCTCGGTATCGAGGGCAAGCTCTCCATGTGGCAGGCCCTCAAGGAGGTGAGCGGCAGCTACCCCGAGCTCGCGGACACCGATCTGGACGATCTGGCGAAACGCGCGGAGGACCAGCGCGCCACACTCGAAGGGCACCGGCTGGTGGTGGCCAAGGCCGCCCTCTCGGGCTGAGACCAGGACACCGGACCGGCGATCAACGGTCACACCGGCGTCAGGGAAGCAACTCGATCTCGACGCCGGTGTGCCCGTATCCGCCGTACAGCGCGGGTCGTGCCGTGACCAGGGGCCAGCCGCGCCGCTGGGCGCACGCGACGGCGTAGGCGTCGGCCTGCGGACCGCCCAGCAGGCCGACGGCCCGGGCGCGCTCACCGTCAAGCGGGTCGATGACCGTGACGTGCAGGCGCAACAGCACGTCGAGCACCGGGTACTTGCCGGTCTCGAGCGTGGCCCACGCGGCGGCGACCGCGGTCGACGGGATGGCGAGCACGATCGATTCCTTGACCGCGGTCCAGACCAGCGCGGCGCAGTACACGGAACTCTCGGTGGCGAATGCGAGCAGCGCGGAGGCGTCGAGAACGCGGCCACCGATCACGGCATCGGCGCCGGGGGGAGCCCCAGATCACGACGGACGGCGTCGAGGACCTCAGGTGGCGGCGGACCGCCGAAGATGCGCTCGAGTTCGGCGAGGTCGTGGTCCCTGCGGAGCTTGGTGCGCATCGCGCTCGCCACGAACGCGGACATGCTCTCGGCCGCTCCGGCGGCGACGGCGCACCGCGCATCGGAGAGCACGTCGGGCGGCAGCGTCACGCTGATTCGCTCGGCGGTCACATCGGGAGGCTAGCAAAGTAATACCGCTCGGTGGGGTCGCACGACCATGCCGCGCGGACCCGAACCGGCACGGAGAGTCGACATCCCACTTGACTGAGTGAGCGCTCACTCAGTACCGTCGGCAACGTGGAGGAGACCAGACGGCGCCGGGCCCCGGCGATGAGTCCCGACGAGCGGCGCGCGGCCATCGTCGCCGCGACGCTGCCGCTGCTCGTCGAGCACGGCCCCGCGGTGACCACCGGTCAGATCGCGACCGCCTCCGGAGTGGCCGAGGGCACCGTGTTCCGAGTGTTCGCCGACAAGCAGGAACTGATGTGGGCGTGCCTGCATGCCGCGTTCGACTCCGCGGGCCCGGTGGCCACCCTGGACCAGATTCCCCGCGACCTGCCGCTGGCGCAGCGGCTGCTGCGCGCCAGTGCCGCGGTGGCCGACCACTGGGATCGGGCCTTTCAGATCGCGCAATCGGTCCGGTCCGCCTGCCCGGAGCCACCCGAGGAGGCCCGGCAGCGCGGGCTGGCGCAGTCCGGCGAGAAGATCCGGGCACTGTCCGCATCGCTGGCCGCTGTGCTGGCCCCGGACGTGGAGCAGCTGCGGCTGAGTCCCGAGCGCTCCGCGGAGATCTTCCTGCTGGCAGTGACCAGCGACCGGATGATGCGGTCCCGGCTGGCCGTACTCGGTGCGCCCCGGGCCGGCGACGTCGAAGAGCTGATCGAGATCTTTCTGCACGGTGCACTACGAGGGGAGCACGAGTGAGCGAGTTGATGATCGACGTTGTGGACGTACGCAAGACGTTCCGCGACGTCACCGCTTTGGACGGGGTGAGCATCGCGGTCCCGGCCGGGACCGTGCACGGCCTGCTCGGCCACAACGGAGCGGGCAAGACCACCCTGATCAACGTCCTGACCACGCTGTTTCCGCCGACCGGAGGTACCGCGACGGTGGCGGGATTCGACGTGGTGGGCAAGGGCGCCGAGGTGCGCCGCCGGATCGGCGTCACCGGCCAGTTCGCCTCGGTCGACGACGATCTCACCGGCACCCAGAACCTGGTGCTGCTCGGCCGGCTGCTGGGCGCGTCACGGCGCGCGGCCACCCGGCGCGCGGCGGAGCTGCTCGATGTGTTCGGGCTGGCCGAGGCCGCCGACCGGCCGGCGGCGGGCTACTCCGGCGGGATGCGCCGCCGCCTCGACCTGGCGAGCAGCCTGGTCGGCAGGCCCGCCGTGGTGTTCCTCGACGAACCCACCACCGGGCTGGACCCGGAGAGCCGCCGGGGCATGTGGGAGATCGTGCGCAACCTGGTGGACGGCGGGACCACGGTGCTGCTCACCACCCAGTACCTCGAGGAGGCCGACCGGCTGGCCGACTCGATCACCGTGCTGTCGCACGGGAAGGTCGTCGCGGCGGGTAGCGCCGCCGACCTGAAGGGCCGGGTCGGCAGGCGCACGGTCAGTGCGACGCTGGCCGTGGCCGCCGACATCGGCCCGGCACTGGACACCCTGCGCCGCGCCGGGCTGGACCCCCTGCAGTCCGGCCGGACCCTCACCGCCGCCGTCGACTCATCCCGCTCACTCGCCGTCGTGGTGCGCGCGCTGGACGACGCGGGCATCGAGCCCGATGAGCTCGGCCTGCACGAGCCGACCCTCGACGACGTCTACCTCACCCTGACAGGAGCTCGCCCGTGACCACGCTCGCCACCCCGGCCACCATCGCTCCCGCCCCGGCCGTCCAGGCAGGCAGCCGGGTGCTCACCCAGATCCTGGTGCTCACCGGACGGTCGTTGCGCCGTCTCAAGGACCCCCGGATCCTGGTGATGAGCCTGCTCCAGCCACTGATCATGCTGACCTTGTTCAGCCAGGTCTTTCGCAGCATCGCCACGTCGCCCGGCTTCCCCACCGGGGTGAACTACATCGACTACCTACTGCCCGCGATCCTGGTGACCACGGCGACCCAGGCGGCGATGTGGTCCGGTGCGGGGCTGGCCACCGACCTGGGGAACGGCGCGCTCGCCCGGTTCCGCACGTTGCCGATCTCGATGACATCGGTGCTGGTCGCGCGCAGCCTGTTCGACGTGCTGCGCAGCGCCATCCAGCTCACCGTGCTGGCGTCGGCCGCCGCTGTGCTCTACGGCTACGCGCCCTCGGGCGGGATTCTCGGGACCGCGGTGGCCGTGCTGGTCGGGCTGTCGGTGGGTACCGGGCTGTCCTGGGTGTTCCTCGCGCTGGCCAGCTGGGTGCGCAACGTCGAGCTGATGCAGATGCTCGGGTTCATGTTGATCTTCCCGCTGATGTTCGCGTCCAGTGCGTTCGTGCCGGTGTCCGGGCTGCCATCCTGGCTGCAGGTGATCGCCACGATCAACCCGCTGACCTACGCCATCGACGCCGCCCGCGGCTGGGCGCTGGCCGACCCGGTGTTCGGAGCCACGGCGGGCGCGGTGCTCACCGCCGGCATCCTCACCCTAGGCGCCGCGGTGATCGCCTCCCGAGGCATCCGCCGTCCCTGAACCCCACCGGCGTCTCCGTCCCCCATGCACGGTGTGTCAGGCCTTCCTGCACGGTGTGTCAGGCCTTCCTGCACGGTGTGTCCGTCCCTCCTGCCCGGTGGGTCGATCAGTGGCCGGTCAGCTCAGCGAGCACGCCGTCGCTGAGCGCAGGCCAGGCATCCTTGGCCCACTGATCGAAATCCCGGTCGGTCAGCGCGATGCACGCCACGCCCGCCTTCGGGTCCACCCACAGGAACGTCCCGGACTGCCCGAAATGACCGAAGGTCTCCGGTGAGTTGTGACTGCCGGTCCAGTGCGGGCTCTTGTGACCGCGCAGCTCGAAACCGAGACCCCAGTCGTTGGGACGCTGCATGCCGAAGCCGGGCAGCACCCCGTCCAGGCCGGGGTAGGCCACCTGGGTGGCGTCGGCCAGGGTCTGCGGCGCGAGCACCGCAGGTGCTTGCAGCTCGGCGGCGAAACGTGCCAGGTCGGCACAGCTGGACACCGCACCGGTACCAGCGGGGCCGGCCAACCGTGACGAGGTCATCCCGAGCGGGTGGAACACCCCTTCGGCCAGATAGTCCCCGAACCCGATACCGGACGCCTCCTGCACCGCGCGGGCCAGCGCCGCGAAACCGGTGTTGGAGTAGATCCGCCCGGCGCCCGGAGCTGCCGCGACCCGGTCGGTGTCGAACGGCAGCCCGGACGCGTGCGCGATGAGGTGCCGGATCGTGGCACCAGGTGGGCCGGCAGGCTGCTCCCAGTCCACCGCGCCTTCCTCCACGGCCAGCAGGACGGCGTAGGCGGTGAGCAGCTTGGTCACCGACGCGAGCCGGAACAGCCGGTCCTGCGGACCATGGCTGCCCACCACCGCGCCGGTGGCGTCGACGACGGCGGCGGCCACCGTGTCCACCGGCCATTGCTGCACGCTGCGCAGACTGTCCATGCCATGACGGTACGAGACCGCCCGATACGAGACCGCCCCGGACGACGATGACGGGTGAGCGACCGATCAGCTGACGAAGCGGCCACTCGGCCGCCCGGCGTGGGAAGATCCGCCCGGCCGCTGTCACCTCTGGGAGGTCCTTCGTGCACTCCGACCGGCTGCTCCTCGGGCCAGGACCATCGAACCCCTACCCCGAAGCCGTCGAAGCACTGGCCCGCCCGGTACTCGGACATCTGGACCCGGAGTTCCTCGCTCTGGTGGCCGGGACGGCAGACCGGCTGCGGACCGTGTTCGGCACCCGCAACCACCTGACGCTCCCGGTCAGCGGCACCGGATCGGCGGGGATGGAGGCCTGCCTGGCCAGCCTGCTGGAGCCGGGCGAGCTGGCCATCATCGGGGTGAACGGCTACTTCGGCGAGCGGCTGTGCGAGGTGGCCCGCCGGGTGGGGGCCCGGGTGCAGGCCGTGCACGCCCAATGGGGACGGGCCCTCGATCCGGAACAGTTGCTCGACGCCCAGCGCCGGGCCCCCCAGGCCAGGCTCGTCGCGGTGGTGCACGCCGAGACCTCCACCGGGGTGCGCAACCAGATCGCCCCGTTGAACGAGCTGCAGGGCACCGACACGCTGCTGCTCGTCGACACCGTGACCTCGCTGGGCGGGATCCCGGTCGAGGTGGACGCCTGGGGTGTGGACGCCTGCTACTCGGCGACGCAGAAGTGCCTGGGCGCGCCGTCGGGGATCGCCCCGGTGACCCTGTCCGACCGGGCCGCCCAGCGGATCCGGGACCGGGACCACCCGGTCGGCTCGTTCTACCTGGATCTGAGCCTGCTGGACGACTACTACCAGGGCGACCCGCCCCGCTACCACCACACGGCGAGCTCGTCGCTGATCTCGGCCGTGCACGCCGGGCTCGGCCGGCTGCTGGAGGAGGGCCTGCCCGCGGTGTGGGAGCGCCACGCCCGGATCGGTGAGCGGCTCCAGACCGCCCTGCCCGAGCTGGGTTTCGAGTTGCTCGCCGAGCAGGGACACCGGCTGCCGCAACTGACCGCCGCCCGGCTGCCGGACGGCATCGGCGATGCGGCGGGGCGCCGGGCGTTGCGCGAGGACTTCGGTATCGAGGTCGGCGGCGGTCTGGGACCGCTCGCGGGCACCGGGTGGCGGATCGGCCTGATGGGCCACGGTGCCCGGGAACGGTCCGTGAGCACGCTGCTGCATGCGCTGACGCGCCTGTGAGTGAGAATACGAGTCATGGCTCGCATCGCCACTCACGGGTTATCCACAGTCAGCGGAGGTCGAAGGTGGCGGGGTCCGGGCCGATGCGGCGGCCGGTGTCCAGGTCCGCGATCGCGGTGAGCTCGTCGTGGACGAGTTCGAAACCGAACAGGTCGAGGTTCTCCCGGATCCGTTGGGGGGTGACGGACTTGGGGATCACCACGTGTCCCATCTGCAGGTGCCATCGCAGCACCACCTGCGCGGGCGTCACGCCGTGCGCCTTGGCGATCCGGGCGATGGTGGCGTCGGAGAGCACCTGGCCCTGCCCCAGCGGACTCCACGCCTCGGTGACGACGCCGTGCTCGGCATGCAGCGCGCGCAGCTGCGGCTGCTGGAAATACGGATGCAACTCGATCTGGTTGACCGTCGGCACGGTGCCGGTCTCGGCGAACAGCCGCTGCAGGTGCTCGGAGCCGAAGTTGGACACCCCGAGAGAGCCCACCCGACCCTGCGCCGCCAGCTGCTCCAGCGCCTTCCACGTCTCGACATAGCGGCCGGCCAGCGGCAGCGGCCAGTGGATGAGGTAGAGATCGACGGTGTCCAAACCCAGCCGCTGAGCGCTGCGGTCGAAGGCGCGCAGCGCCGCGTCGTGGCCATGGTCGGAGTTCCACAGCTTGGTCGTCACGAACAGCTCATCGCGGGGTAGCCCGCAGGACGCGATGGCCTTACCGACGCCCTCCTCGTTGCGATACGCCGCAGCGGTGTCGATGCTGCGATACCCGGCCTCCAGCGCCATCGACACGACGCGCTCGGTCTCCTCTGGTGGCACCTGAAAGACACCGAAACCGAGCTGAGGGATCTGCCGTCCGTTGTTCAGGGTCGTCATCGGTACATCGCTCATGTCAGGGGCCAACGCTCGGCGGGCGGCAATCAGTGCCGCCGCCCTGGCATCAGCCCGACGTCGACCGCAGGCCATCCACAGCGCTGCCCAGGACCGCCCGCACAGCCCTGCTGTTGAGCTCTGCGCATCCAGGCGCCTCCGAAGCAACGTAACTTCTGCCTCAACGCTGCCCCGTCAGGTGGAGCTCTGCAGCATGCCGGCGACGGGCTTGAGGCGCGGGGAGCCCTCGTCGGCGTGGTAGTCCACCGGGTCGGTCTGGTCGGTTCCGTTGAACACCCGCATCCGGCGGAGCAGGAGCGTCACCAGCACGGCGACCACCAGGTTGCCCAGCAGCGCGACGAATCCGACGTAGATCTGCACCGGGGAGCCCGCGAAGGGGTGCCAGCCGAAGATCGAGAGCTTGCCCAGCGCCAGTGCGGACCCGCCGAAGTGGTGCTTGCCGTTGGCCGGATTGGGGATGCCGTACAGCATCACCAGTGCCCAGCCCATCCCGGCCACCCAGCCGGCGACCAGCCCCCAGACGTGGAACCAGCGCGTGTAGAGGGCGACAGCCACCATGGGCAACGTCTGCAGGATGATCACCCCGCCGATCAGTTGCAGGTCGATGGAGTACTGCGGGTCGATCAACACAATCAAGGCCACCGCGCCGAACTTCACCACCAGGGAGGCGACTTTGGCCTGTTTCGCCTCCTGCTCCGGGCTGGCGTCGCGACGCAGGTACACCTTGTAGATGTTGCGGGTCCACAGATTCGCCGCGGCGATCGACATGATCGCGGCGGGCACCAGAGCGCCGATCCCGATGGCCGCGAACGCCACGCCGGCGAACCAGGAGGGGAACTGCCCTTCGAAGAGCATCGGAACCACGGTGTTGGAATCCGGACGTCCGGTCGCCGCGTTGACGATCGGTTTCGTGTGCGCCGCGATCGCGGCATAGCCGAGCAGCGCGAGTAGTCCGAGCACGAACGAGTAGGCGGGCAGCGCCACCATGTTGCGCTTGATCACGGTGCGGCTGCGGGCGGCGAGCGCCCCGGTCACCGCATGCGGGTAGAGGAACAGCGCCAGCGCCGAGCCCAGTGCCAGCGTGATGTACTGCAGCTGATTGTTGGCGCCCAGCACCAGGCCGTCGGCGCGCGAGGGCGTGGCGGCGAACTTCGCGCCCGCGGCATCGAAAATCGTGCCCCAGCCACCGAGCTGCGCAGGCAGGATGATCACGGCGGCCAGGATGACGAGATAGATCAGCAGGTCCTTGACGAAGGCGATCAACGCGGGGGCCCGCAGACCGGATTGATAGGTGTAGACCGCCAGGATCACGAACGCGATGAACAACGGGGCGTGCCCGGCCAGGCCGGAGCCGTTGAGGCCCATGGTGCGCAGCACCGCTTCGAGGCCGGCCAGTTGCAGGGCGATGTAGGGCATCGTCGCGACGATCCCGGTGATCGCCACCAGCAGCGCCAGGGTGGGGGATCCGTAGCGGCCCTGGACGAAATCCGCCGGGGTGACGTAGCCGTGCACCCGGGACACCGACCACAGCCGCAGCAGCGGCAGGAACACCAGCGGATAGACCAGGACGGTGTAGGGCAGCGCGAAGAAACCCATCGCACCGGCCCCGAACATCAGCGCGGGCACGGCGACGAAGGTGTACGCGGTGTAAAGGTCACCACCGATCAGGAACCAGGTGATCCAGGAACCGAACTTCCGGCCACCGAGGCCCCATTCGTCGAGGTGATCGAGTGTGGCACCGGTCTTCCAGCGGGCGGCATAGAAGCCGAGCACCGTGACGAAGAGGAACAGCACCAGGAAGACGACCAGCTCGGTCCATTGCACCCTCATCGCCGCGCATCCCCCTCAGTGTGCTTGGTGTCGGGGTAGACCGTCTTGCTTGAGGTACACCACCGCCACGCACACGACCCCGAGCGGGATGAAGAGGAACTGCGCCCAGTAGAAGACCGGGAAGCCGAACACCCGCGGCTGGTCGCTGTTGTACAGCGGGGTGACCAGCGCGACCAGCGGCACGAGTAACAGCAGGTTCCAGTTGGTCCAGCGCAAGGCCGGCCGGGCGGGTGAATGATGGGAGCGTCCGCGCGGGGTAGTGGATGACATCAGTGGCCCCTCCGATGATCAACACGCCAAGTGTCCGGCGAGTCACACGCCGACACAGCCCAGGTGGAGGGTCACACTATCGGGCGATCCGGCAGCAACGCATCCACATCCCGCCGAGCGGTGATCAGCGTGGTCACGGTGCCCCGGGGAGGCGCCACCTTCCCCGCGTACCGGACGACGGCGGCGGCACTAGTATCGTCGTGGCCGTGGCGACCCCCCTACGCGTCCGCCTTCTTCTGGTCGTCGTGGTCGTCACTGCGCACCTGGTCGGGGTCGCCCTGATGGCGGGCTGCTCCCGCACGGTCCAGGGGCTTCCCGTCACGGGTTCGGCCGATTCAGCGCAGGCGGACGGGCCCGGTTCCGCGCGACTCCCACCCGGCGGCGCGATGCAGTCCGGCGACTGTGTCACGCTCGCCCGCTTCGCCGTGGTCGGCTGTTCCCAGCCGCACGAGCTCGAGGTCTACCGCTTCACCCGGCTACCCGCGACCTTTCCCGCCGCCTACCCCACCCCCGCCGGCCTGCTGCCGAAGTTCGAGCCGCAGTGCCGTGCCGGCCTCACCGACTACGTGGGCAGCCGGGACGCCGACGCCAGCCGGTTGCGCGAGTTCGTCTACTGGCCCTCGTCGCAGAGCTGGCACTCCGGCGAGCGCTGGATCCTGTGCGCGGTGGTGGAGATCGGGCCCGACGACCGGCCGATGCAACGCACCGGAGCGCTCGGCGGAGCCCTGCGCCAGGGTCTGGGTCAGTTCCAGTCCTGCACCGTGGATCCACCCTCGGAGGGCACGTTGCACGTGGTGCCCTGTCTCCAGCCGCACCGAGGGGAGGCGGTACCGGGAGTCCTCGTGCTCGGTGCCCCGGCCGACCCCCCGTTCACCGCGGAGCAGGCCAACGCGGTGGCCGAACCGCGTTGCCGGCGGAGCATCGACGCCTTCCTGAACTCACCGGGCCGCAAGCACGGCGTGCGCTACTCCTGGCGTTACCCGCTCCCCCAGTCGTGGAGCTACGGCTACACAACGGTGGTCTGTTACGCCGAGACAGCGGAGCCCGTCACTGGATCGTTGCGCGACCACTGAGCTGATATCACCTTCTGCAATCGGACGGTGACCAAGATCGCTCTAGCTCCGGGCCCCGAACCGGGCCGACGATGGGGTCGCCGCACACGAGAGAACTGATGAGGAGCGAGCGCATGCAGATCGACTCGTACGAGCCCGGCACCCCGTGCTGGGTGGACCTGGGCAGCCCGGATCCGGCCGCCGCGGCAGCCTTCTACTCCGGTCTGTTCGGCTGGGAACCGGTCGACCAGGGCCCCGAGGCCGGGGGATACCGGATGGCCTACCTGCGGGATCGCCCGGTCGCCGGGCTCGGCCCGCAACAGCAACCGGGCCGGCCGTACTGGACCACCTACGTCTCGGTGTCCGACGCCGACGCCATGGCCAAGGGAGTCCGGGCAGCAGGCGGGCAGGTGCACCTGGATCCGATGGATGTGCTCGACGCCGGCCGGATGGCAATGTTCGCCGACTCCACCGGCGCGCCGTTCGCCGTCTGGCAGCCACGCGCACACACCGGTGCCGGGCTGGTGAACGAACCTGGCGCGATGTGCTGGAACGAACTGGCCACCAGGGATGCCCCCGGTGCGAAGTCCTTTTATCAGGCCGCGCTGGGCTGGACGGCCACCGATCAAGAGATGGGGCCGGTTACGTACACCGAATGGAAGCTCGGTGACCGCACCATCGCCGGAATGATGCCGATGGACGACACCTGGCCGCCGGAGGTGCCCGCACACTGGATGGTGTACTTCGCCGTCGACGACACCGATGCCGCCGCCGCCCGCGCCGAGGAACTCGGCGGGACGATCTCGGTGCCACCGACCGACATTCCCCCCGGCCGTTTCGCGGTACTCAACGATCCGCACGGCGCAGTCTTCAGCGTCATCAAGCTGGCCTGAGCCCCGTGAGTGGCGATACGAGTCAGAGCTCGTGTCAGAGCTCGCATCGCCACTCACGGGTTGTCCACAGGGGTGTTCACAAGTGCTGGAGGCGGGTCTTCAGGGCGTCGAGTTCGTCGCGCATCGAACTGGGCAGCGCGTCGCCGATTTTGTCGAACCACTTCTCGATCAACGGGATCTCCCGCCGCCACTCGTCGAGGTCCACCGCGAGTGAGGCACCGACGTCCTCGGGCGGCGTGGGCAGACCGGACAGGTCGATCTGATCCAGCGCGGGCACCCGGCCGATCGCGGTCTCCGCCGCTGTGGCCTTCCCCTCGATCCGCTCGATGACCCACTTCAGCACGCGGCTGTTCTCCCCGAAGCCCGGCCAGAGGAATCGCTTGTCCTCGCCGCGCCGGAACCAGTTCACATAGAAGATCTTCGGCAGTTTGGTCGCGTCGGCGTCCTTACCGACGTTGATCCAGTGCTGGAAGTAGTCGCCGGCGTTGTAACCGATGAACGGCAGCATCGCCATCGGGTCCCGGCGCACCTCACCGAGCCCGCCGACCGCGGCGGCGGTCTTCTCACTGGACAGCGTGGCTCCCAGAAAGACGCCGTGCTGCCAGTCGAATGCCTCGTTGACCAGCGGGATGGTGTCGTCCCGGCGGCCACCGAACAGAATGGCCGAGATCGGCACGCCTTGTGGGTCGTCCCATTCATCGGCCAGTACCGGGCACTGGGCCATCGGTGTGCAGTACCGGGAATTCGGGTGCGCAGCCTTCACCCCGGCCGCGCCATCGGCCGGCGTCCAGTCCTGCCGGGTCCAGGAGACGGCGTGGCCGGGCTCGTTCTCCATGCCCTCCCACCAGATCTCACCCTCGTCGGTGAGCGCGACATTGGTGAAGATCGAGTTACCGTGCTGCAGGGTGCGCATGGCATTCGGATTGGTCCGCCAATTCGTTCCCGGCGCCACGCCGAAGAAACCGTTCTCCGGGTTGACCGCGTAGAGCCGCCCGTCGTCACCGAAGCGCATCCACGCGATGTCGTCACCGAGTGTCTCGACCTTCCAGCCCGGGACGGTCGGTTGCAGCATGGCCAGGTTGGTCTTGCCGCACGCGGACGGGAACGCGGCCGCGATGTAATAGGTCTGGCGTTGCGGGCTGGTCAGCTTGAGGATCAGCATGTGCTCGGCGAGCCACCCCTCATCACGAGCCATCACCGAGGCGATGCGCAGCGAGTAGCATTTCTTGCCCAGCAATGCATTGCCGCCGTAGCCGGAACCGAAACTCCAGATCAGCCGTTCGTCGGGGAATTGGACGATGTACTTGGTCCGGTTGCAGGGCCAGGGCACGTCGGCCTGACCGGGTTCCAGCGGGGCGCCCACCGAGTGCAGGCAGGGCACGAAGTCGGCGTCGCCGCCGTCGGGCCGGGTGAACTTGCGCAGTGCCCGGTCGCCCATCCGGGTCATGATCTTCATCGAGCACACCACGTACTCGGAATCGGTGATCTCGACGCCCAGCTTGGGGTTCGGGTCGTCCAGTGGGCCCATGCAGAACGGCACCACGTACATGGTCCGGCCGCGCATACACCCCCGGTACAGCTCGGTCATGATCAGTTTCATCTCGTCGGGGGCCATCCAGTTGTTGGTGGCACCGCAGTCGCGTTCGTCCCGCGAGCAGATGAAGGTGCGCTCCTCGACACGGGCGACGTCGGATGGGTCGGAGACGGCCCAGAACGAGTTCGGCTTACCGGCCAGCCTGGTGAACGTCCCGTTGCGGACCAGCTGGGTGGTGAGCCGGTTCCACTCCTCCTCGGATCCGTCGCACCACACGATGCGGTCGGGCATGGTCAGTTCCGCGACGTCACGCACCCAGTTGCGCAGCCGTGAGTGGCTGGTACGGGCGTCGTCGAGACCGGGAATGGTCGCTGCGGTCACTGCTCGTCTCCTTGCCTGGGCCACCGGCCCGAAATGCCGACCCGTCGGCGTCCGCAGGGAACGCCGGGGACCGCCCGTGAGACTCACGGGCGGTCCCAAGGTGAGGTGTATCTAGGAGGCTAACGCGAAGAACACGTAGCGCAGTGAAGGGAGCTTGAGAGTTCCCTCACAAGACCGATTCCGGGATCGATCCAGTGTCTATCTGTAACAATCCTGAGTTCAGGTGGCTTGGCTGACGGACGACATATTGAAGTCCGGAACCCGGATTGGCGGCATCGCGACGCGCGCGAACCAATCCTTCCACTCGCGGCCCAATGCGCGCGCTGTGACGCCGACCTCACTGGCCCGGCGGATCAGGTCGATCGGGCTCTCGTTGAACCGGAAGTTGTTCACCTGGCCGACCACCTCGCCGTCTTCGACCAGGTAGACCCCGTCCCGGGTCAGTCCGGTGAGCAGCAGCGATGTCGGATCGACCTCACGGATGTACCACAGGCAGGTGAGCAACAACCCACGCTCGGTGCCCGCGACGAGGTCGTCGGCCGTGCCGGCCGAGCCGCCGGTCAGCAGCAGGTTCTCCGGCGGCGGGGTGACCTGCCCACCCAGCTCCTGTGCGGCCGCCCGTGAGTAGGCCAGCGCGTTGACGGTGCCGTCGCGCAGCCAGTCCACCCGGCGAATCGGCAGGCCGTTGTCGAAGACGCTCACCGCGTCACTCGATACGGTGGTGGCCAGGAACGGCATCGTCGTCAGTCCCGGTGCCACCGGATCGCTGGACAACGTCAGCGGCAGCTCGGTGAGCCGCTCACCGAGCCGGGTTCCACCACCCGGCGCCGAGAAGGCCGAGCGGCCCTCGTGTGCCGAGCGCCCCTCCATGGTCCACGCCAGGTAGACCATCAGATCGGCGACCGCCGAGGGCGGCAGGATCGTGTCGTACCGGCCGGCGGGCAGCTCGATCCGCCGCCGCGACCAGCCCAGCCGTTTGCGCACCTCGGCGATGAGCGCGGTGAGGTCGACGTCGGAGAAATCCGTGGTGTACGCGCCGGTCCAGGCGCTGCGGGCGAGGTCGTCGGCAACCTTCGCGTTGAGTTCGACCGTTCCGGTCGGCTGGACCCAGCGGCGGCGCAACCCAGCCGAGGACGCCAGCCAGGTGGTCTCCACCCGGTGTTCGGCGAAGCCATACAGCAGGTGCCCGCCGTCCGAACCCCGGGAGCCACCGGATCGCGAGTCGTGGAACGCGGCGGCCAGCTCGTCGGCCAGCGAGGCGAACACCCCGATCTCGGTGGCCGCCCCCGGACTGGCGTAGTCGTCGTCAGCGCGGTTGTCGACAGCCGTGCCCTCGACCAGCGGCGCGACGTCGCGGGCCGGCCCGGACTGCCTGGCCGTCTCCTCGCTGGCCGCCACGACGGCGTGTACCTCGTCGAGGTCGATGCCGTTGCCACTGACCGTGCCGACCGCAGGCCCGTCCGGTCCCTGCAGCACCGAGATCACCGAGAACGAGCGGGCCGTGGTGTGCCCGTTGGTGGTCATGGTGCTGTTGGCCCAGCGCAGAGTGGCCTCGTTGGTCTCGGTGAGCAGCACGATGCACTCATCGGCCGTCGAGACGGCCAGGGCAGCCTCGGTCAGCTCGTCCGGCCGCACGACCTTGCCGAGGGTCACTGACCGGCCTCCTCACGGGTGTTGAGCACGCTGATCCCGCGCAGCAGCGCGGGCGGGCATCCGTGGCTCACCGCGGCGACCTGACCGGGCTGGGCCTTGCCGCAGTTCATCGCCCCGGCGAGCCGCCAGGACGACGGGCCGCCGACGGCTTCCAGCGCGCCCCAGAAATCGGTGGTGGTGGACTGATAGGCGACATCCCGCAGCTGCCCGGCCAGTTTGCCGCCCTCGATCCGGTAGAAGCGCTGCCCGGTGAACTGGAAGTTGTAGCGCTGCATGTCGATCGACCACGACCGGTCACCGACGACGTAGATCCCGCGCTGCACGCCGGAGATCAGGTCCGTGGTCGCGGTGTCGGCGCCGGGATCGGGTTGCAGCGAGACGTTCGCCATCCGCTGGATCGGCACGTGCTGCGGCGAGTCGGCGAAGGCGCAGCCCGCCGAGCGTTCCAGCCCCAGCCTGCGGGCGAAGACCCGATCGGTCTGGTAGCCGACGAGGATCCCCTCGCGCACCAGGTCGAACTGCGAGGTGGCGACGCCGTCGTCGTCGTAGCCGACCGTGGCCAGTCCGTGTGGGTGGATGCGGTCACCGGTGACGTTCATGATCGGTGAGCCGTAGCGCAGCGTGCCGAGCTTGTCGGGGGTGGCGAAGGACGACCCGGCGTAGGCGGCCTCGTAGCCGATCGCCCGGTCGTACTCGGTGGCATGGCCCACCGACTCGTGGATCGTCAGCCACAGGTTGGTCGGGTCGATCACCAGGTCGTAGCGGCCGGGCTGGACGCTGGGCGCCTTCGTCTTCTCCGTGAGCCACTCCGGCAACTGCGCGAGTTCGCCGTCCCAGTCCCAGGCGCCGTCACCGGTCAGGTATTCCCACCCCCGGGCGGACGGCGGGCCACAGGTCCGCATGCTCTCGAACGATCCCGCCGACCGGTCCACCGCGATCGCGGTCACCGAGGGATGCAATCGCACCCGCTGCTGCGTGGTACTGGTGCCGGCGGAATCGGCGTAAAACTTGGTCTCCTTCTCGGCCCGGAAGATCACGTCGGTGTGCTCGACCCCGTCGGCCGCCAGCAGCCGGCCCGACCACTCCGACAACAGTCCCACCTTCTCCTGAAGGGGCACCGTGAACGGGTCGATCTCATGGTCACCGGTCCATACCGCGCCGGGATACACCGGCTCGGCGGCCAGCTCCACCCGCTCCGCGTTGAGCGGACGCAGGGTACGGGCCACCTGCACGGCCCGCTCGGCCGTGGCCGCCGCGGTCTGCGGGGTCAGTTCGAGATGTGCGGCGAACCCCCAGGTGCCCTCGACGATCACCCGGACCGCCAGCCCGACGGTGGTCGAGTCCTGGGTGGTGATGACCGCACCGTCGCGCAGCCGCAACAGCTCTCCGGTGATCCGCTCGACCCGAACGTCGGCATGCTCGGCACCCAGCTCGCGGGCGCGCTGCAACGCGGCGTCGGCCACCGCCCGCAGCGGCAATGCCAGGAAGCCCGGATCGATCGTGGCGCTGCTCACGCCCGCCGACCCTAGTCCTCGCCACTGAGATATCAGCCACTGCGCCGGCGCCCGCGCCGGTCCGGTGACGCTGCGCCCTCCACTGGTGGCACCCGGTGGTTGCTGCCAGGCTGGGCCTGTGAACGACCCCATCAGCTTGTATGTGACCGTCGTGGTGCTCGGTGCACTCCTCACCGTCCTGGTCGGAGCGCTGCTGTACCGCAACGGCGAGCCGTTCCTCGACGAGGTGTTTGCTGACCAGGAGAAGGCCCGCTCGGTGAATCGCCTGCTGGTGGTGCTGTTCAACCTGGTCGTGCTGGGCATCCTCGCGCTGTTCTCGGTGGTCGACGTTCCCTGGGTGAGCGGCGCCTTCCAGATCGTGGTGACCAAGCTCGGCGTGGTGTTGCTGGTGCTCGGCATCGCGCACGGCACCACGATGGTGGCGCTGAGCCGGATCCGGGCCCGCCGGGTTCCACAAACGAGCGGGGGCGTGACGGTTGCACCGGTGACCAGGCCGGCACCGTGAATGGTTTGCCACCACCAGTGAGCGGGTATTCCTTGTGACGGAGCCCAATAAGAGGGATGTGGTCGACAATGGAGGACCAGGCCGGCAGTTACTTCGTGGTGCTGTTCGTCGGTATCGCGTTGACGGTCGTGGTCGGTCAGATCCTCGTCCGCAGTGTCCGCCCGTTCCTTGAGGACGTCTTTCAGCAGCCCGAGACGTCCACCTCGGTCACCCGGCTGCTCGTGGTGTTGTTCCACCTGGTCGTGCTGGGTGTGATCGCATTGGTCGCCACCATCGACATCACGTTGAGCCACCCGATCCAGACCATCGTGGTCAAGCTCGGCCTCGTGTTGCTGGTGCTCGGTGCCGCACATGCCGGAACGCTGCTGGTGCTGACGCGGCTACGGGCCCGCAGGCGGGTGCAGATGCTGCTCGACGAGAAGAGCGCACAGGCCGAGCAGATCCGGCAGGCCCGCGCCCAGCAGCACGGTCACCAGGGCCTCGGTGCCCAGCCGCCCACCGCGCAGAACTGAATACCGGTGATCGATCCCGGTTCGGTGTCTTGATCCACGACCCCCTTGGTCCGCGGTACTTCGGGGGGCCTCGGGCATCCCTGTCAGGGGCGGCCCCGGTGATGTCGGTGACTGCTCAGGGGGAAACCCCAGGTATCCGGCCGGCCGGTGCGGAATGGTACGACTGTCGGGATACGTCAGCCCGTTCGGAGTCCCTCTGCACTCAGGAGCCCGAACCTATGACCGATGGCGGTTCGGGCAGCACCGCGGTTCGGGGAGCGCGGGTGGGCTTCGCGACGAGGGAGGATCCATGATCGAGGCGACCGGCCTCACCAAGCGATACGGCAGGACACTAGCCGTCAACGACCTGTCGTTCACCGCGCAGCCAGGGCGGGTAACCGGCTTCCTGGGGCCCAACGGGGCCGGGAAGTCGACCACCATGCGGATGGTGCTCGGGCTGGATCGGCCCACCGCCGGGGACGTCCGGATCGGGGGGCGGCACTACACGGAGCTCAAGCGGCCGCTGCACACCGTCGGCGCGTTACTGGAGGCGAAGTGGACCCACCCCAATCGGTCGGCCCGAGCGCATCTGCGCTGGCTGGCCCGATCGAACAAGATTCCCTTCACCCGGGTCGAGGAAGTACTGGGGCTGGTCGGGCTCGCCGACGTGGCCGGCAAGCGCACCGGCGGGTACTCGCTGGGCATGTCGCAACGGCTGGGTATCGCGGCCGCACTGCTGGGTGACCCGCAGGTACTGCTGTTCGACGAGCCGGTCAACGGCCTCGATCCGGAGGGCATCGCCTGGATCCGGACGTTCATGCAGTCGCTGGCCGCGCAGGGCCGCACCGTGTTCGTCTCCAGCCACCTGCTCTCCGAGATGGCGATCACGGCCAGCGAACTGGTGGTGATCGGTCGCGGCCGGCTGATCACCCAGTGCTCGACCGCGGATTTCGTGGAGAACGCCACCGAGGCCACCGTGCGGGTGCGCAGCCCGCAGGCCGATCGGCTGCGGACGCTGCTGGCCTCGCGGGGCCGGACGGTGACGGAGATGGACGGCGGGCTGGTCGTGGTCGGCGCCACTGGTCAGGAGATCGGCGAACTGGCCGCCGCGAACGGCGTCGTGCTGCACGAGCTCACCATGCAGCGTGGCTCGCTGGAACAGGCGTTCATGCAGATGACCGGTCAGGACGTCGAGTTCCACACCGCCGTCGCGCCTGCCGGGCACGATCAGGCACAGCTCGAGGCGGCGCTGGTCACCGCCCAGCCGGGACAGGGAAGGACCGAGTCATGAGCCTGCTCGCCGTCGAGCGCATCAAGCTTTTCTCGACCCGCTCGCCGTGGTGGTGCACGGCGCTGGTACTGACCATCGGAGTCGGTCTCGGCGCGCTGATCTCCGCTGTGTCCAGCGCGGACTTCCCGATCTCGGTCCCGGTGACCCAGGCCGGGCTCGGGCTGGGGAGCTTCATCGCACTGGTGCTGGCCGCGATCGCGATCACCAGTGAGTACCGCTTCGGCACGATCCGGGCCACTTTCACGGCCGTGCCGAACCGCACGGCCGTGCTGGTCGCCAAGACCGTCGTGGTCGCCGTGCTGCTCGGGCTGGTCGGGCTGGTGACCGCCTTCGCGGCCTGGGGGGTCGCCTACCTCATCAACGGCAGCCCGATCCTGGCCCTGGACACCACCGGCGAATGGCGGGCGGTGGCCGGGGAGGGTCTGCTCTACGCGGGGTATGCGATCATCGCGATCGGGGTGGGGCTGCTGGTCCGGCAGACGGCGGGGGCGATCGCGCTGTTGCTGGTGTGGGCCCTGGTCGTGGAGACCATCGTGGTGCCGATTCTCGACGCAGCGCTTAAACTGAGCACGTCGCGCTGGCTGCCGTTCGCCAACGCGGGAAACTTCATCACGGCAGGTGACGCCGCGACGACCGGCCAGGGCAGGGGCGGGGCCGTGACCGACTATCCGTTCGGTGGGCCGTGGGGAAGCCTCGGTTACTTCATGGCCATCGCGGTGGCCGTGCTGGTGATCGGAATTGTTGTCGCTCATCGTCGGGACGCCTAGACGGACTCCCCAGGACGCCTGGTCAACCGACGCCCGTAGTGCGCCATTCGGGGGCGTGCGACGGGATGACTGGGGGAAGGGGTCCGGGCCGCCATTCGGGGGCGGCTCGGGCCCTCCCCCAGGTCAGGCGGGTCCGGTCAGGCGGCTCCGTCGATGGAAGGAAGCTGGTGGTTGGGCGGTAGCACCGGGGTGGCCCGCACCGCGTCTCCCGGCGTCGCGAGGTGCACCCGGTTGCGCCCGGCGCTCTTTGCGGCGTAACAAGCGCTGTCGGCGGCGAGTACCAGCCGCTCGATGGACCGGCCGTGGTCCGGGTGCCCGGCGACACCGACCGAGACGGTGAGCTCGCGCACCTGCGGTTGACCGGCCCGATCGAGCTCGGGCGGCACGGTCACCTCCAGGTCGGCCACCCGCTCCCGGATCCGCTCAGCGACCCGGACCAGCTCGGTCTGGTCCTCAACGGCAGGCAACAGCACGGCGAACTCGTCGCCACCGAAACGGCCTACCAGGTCATAGGTCCGCACCTCACGCCTGAGCAACCTCGACACGGCCAGGATCACGGCGTCGCCCACCTGGTGCCCGTGCACCTCGTTGATCCGCTTGAAGTGATCGAGGTCAAGGACCAGCACGCCCAGCGGGCTGTGCAACCGCTGCGCCCTGGCGAGCTCCTTGTGCGCGATGTCGAACCAGTGGACCGAGTTGGCCAGCCCCGTCTTGGCATCCGTCCTGGCCGCGGCCTGTAACTGGTGGATCAGCAATCCGCGGTGCAGGGCAAGCACGGTCGCCGTCAGGATGATCACCAGCCAGGGCAGGAAGCTCAGCAGCGCCGCCATCGCCACTCCCAGCCCGATGGTGGCCGCCATGATCAGCTGCTCACCCGGGTCGCCCAGAGCGGTACGAGCAGGCACGTCCGGCGCGGACAACAAGATGGCACCGACGACCAGTGCGTAGTTGACCAGCCAGTAGGCCAACGCGGCTGCCACGACGGCGAGCAGGCCGGCGGCCCCCTCCATCGGCAGGCCGGGATAGCCGATCGTGGCGGCGAGAATCGCCGCAGCGAGAGCGCCGGCCAGCACCACGGTCGCCGCTGAGAAGACCCAGCGGTGCACCACGATCCGGCGCGAGACCCGGAACCACATATGGGTGTAGGTCACCACCACCAGGGCGGCCAGCAACGACGGCGGCAGCAGCAACAACCCGGCGAAGATCCACACCGCCTGCAGGTTGACGTAGGGCACACCCTCGGCGGCGATCTCCCGGATCCGCTCGATGCTACGGCCGCACTCGACGTTGACCACCGACACCAGCGCGAGGATCACGAGCCGGCCCAGATCGGTGCCGCGCACCGGGGCCAGCCACGGGCTGGCGGCGACCAGCCCGAGCGCAATCAGGTCGACGACGAGGACGTAGCAGATGATGGCGCGGGGCTGCTTCCACAGCGACCAAGCTCCCGGTAAGAACCTGGAGAGCCTCTTACCCGACCCCGGAGTAACCGGGCGCACACGCATAACGACGATTAACCCCCTGAAGCGCGAATTTGCTCTACCCCTAGCTCACCCTAAGCAGACATGATGACCCTGTCACCACGCGTGCGGAGGTTGTCACCACAACAGCCGAGCAGCTCCGAACCGAAGAAACCGGGGGTAGCGTCATGACGGCGATCCACAACACCTGGCACTGAAGCACCTGGCGTCCGCTGTTCGCCCGCCTGCCCGGCGCACCGGCGGGAACCGGCCCAACCGGGTGAGCCCGGACGGAGCAGGACGCGGGCCGGGCAACCGCGGGCCGGGGGTCAGGCGTCCCGCTCGGCCGCCCAGCGCTGGGCGAGCAGCCGCACGCGCTCGGCGAGATCATCCGCCACGGCCTCCGGGTCGCCGGCCCGCCCGGCAGCGAGTCCGAGCAGATAGGCGGTCAGCGGAGCCGCGGGGCGGGCGACGTCGTGTGCCACGTCGCGCGAGATGTCCAGCACCCGCGTCTGCATGGGTTGCTGCGCCACGACGTCCGCGACCCCCAGCTCACGGCACACCGCGCCGACCCACTCCTCCAGCGTGTTCACCCGGACACCCTTTCCTTCGGTAGAACTGCGGCTTCGCGGCACCGAGCCACCAGTCGCGGGCCACCAGTCTCGGTCCATGGTCCCGGGCCGTCCACCCCGGAGTGGCTCCTCCGGATCGCGCGGACCAGGCTGGAGGCGTGCAACCGACGAGGCAGCGTCCGCCGCAACGGCGCACGGTCAGCTACGCGCAGCGTGCGGGACGGATGACCCGTGGGCAGGAGCACGCATGGGAGCGCAACTGGGAACGGCTGGGCGCAGACATCGCCGAGCTGCCCGAAGGGCCGCTGGACACCGCCACCTGGTTCGGGCGTGCCGCGCCGGTCGTGCTGGAGATCGGTTCCGGGATGGGTGAGTCCACCGTGAGGATGGCCGGCGAGGCACCCGAGGTCGACCTTCTCGCGGTCGAGGTCTACCAGCCCGGGCTGGCCCAGTTGCTGCTGCGGGCCGAACACGCCGGCCTGACCAACCTGCGGCTGCTGCGCGGCGACGCGCTGGACCTGCTCACCCGGCACATCGCGCCGGAGCGCCTGCACGGGGTGCGGATCTACTTCCCCGACCCGTGGCCCAAGCGACGGCACCACAAACGCAGGCTGGTGCGCCCCGAATTCGTCGGGCTGGTGGCCTCCCGGCTGCGCTCCGGCGCCGCGCTGCACCTGGCCACCGACTGGGAGCCCTACGCCCGAGAGATGCTCGCCGCCTGCACGGGCGAGCCGGCCCTGCGCAACACGGCCGGCGCGGGTCTCGGCGGGTTCGCGCCACGACCGCACTGGCGGCCGGTGTCCAAGTTCGAGCAGCGCGCCCTGGACGAGGGCCGCGTGGTGCGCGATCTGCTGTTCACCCGGACATGAGCTCGACCCGCCGATCATCCAGGCCTGGTTTGTCGGCCTGATTGTGTCACTGACACCTGGCCCTGGTTCCTGCCGAACTGACTCGTGCGCAGCAGATCGGCCCGGCCCCGACGCTGGGGCCAGGTGGCCCCGCGTTCCTGAGCCGGCCGCCCGCCCCCGGCCGCGCGAAGGCCAGCCCCACGAGCTCGCGGACGGCTCCGACATCGTCCTCGCGCTCCCGCCGGATCAACACCCCGGTGCAATCCGGCCCGCACCCGGGCCGGGCCTGGCGGATTGGGCTGCCTGGCGGTGCCCGGTCACGCTGCCGGTCGTTAGCGTTCCCGCCCGTGACCAGCCTCCATGATCATCTTCGCAGCGCGCGCACCGTGTGTCCCACGCCGCGTGGGTGCCCGGTGGAGCACCAGGTGCCCGCCCCGCGGCAGGAGGGCCCCACCCCGGCACCACGCCGGACACCGGAGTGCGATCTCGACGAGGCGGCGGAATTCCTGGAGCTGTTCCACAGTGAACATCCCGAAGCGGGCCCGGTCCGGTCCCGGGTGGCCCAGGTGCGGGCGGAAGTCGCCATGATCGGCACATACCGGCACACCCCGGCCGAACTGGCTTTCGGCGCTCGGGTGGCCTGGCGCAACTCGGTCCGGTGCATCGGCCGGCTGTACTGGCGCAGCCTGCGGGTGCGCGATCTGCGGCACGTCTGCGACGCCGCGGTCGTGGCGGCCGAGTGCGTCGCGCACCTGCGGCAGGCCACCACCAGCGGCAGGATCCGGCCGCTGATCTCGATCTTCGCTCCGGACGCCCCCGGTAAGCCCGGTCCCCGCATCCACAACGAGCAACTGATCCGCTACGCCGGCTACCGGCAGACCCGGGGCGGTGTGCTGGGGGACCCGCGCTACGCCGAGTTCACCGAGGCGCTGATCCGGCGCGGATGGCAGCCACCCGACCGACCCGGCCGCTTCGACGTGCTGCCCCTGGTGGTGGAGACCGCGCAGGACGGGCCACGGATGACCGAGCTGCCTCCGGACGCCATCCTCGAGGTATGGCTGCGCCATCCCGAGCTGCCCTGGTTCGCCGAGCTGGGACTGCGCTGGCACGCGGTGCCCGCCATCTCGCACATGCGGTTGCGGATCGGCGGCGTGGACTATCCGGCCGCCCCGTTCAACGGCTGGTACCTGGGTACCGAGATCGGTGCGCGCAACCTGGCCGACATCGACCGCTACAACGTGCTGCCCGAGGTCGCCGAGCGGCTCGGCATGGACATCTCCACGCCACGCTCACTGTGGCGGGACCGGGCGCTGGTCGAGGTGAACCGGGCGGTACTGCACTCCTTCGACGCGGGCGAGGTGACCCTCACCGACCACCACACCGAATCCGAACGCTTCCTCACCCACCTCACCCGCGAGGAGCGGTTCGGGCGGACCTGCTCGGCGGACTGGACCTGGATCGTGCCACCGATGTCCGGCTCGCAGACCCCGGTGTTCCACCGCTACTACGACACCACCGAGCAGCTACCCGCCTATCTTCTCGACCCTGAGGCCCAGCTACGCGCAGGCACGGGCCGAGCGATCGGCTAGCCGGGTATGACCGCCACCCAGGCCCGGGGGGAACCGCTCGGTAGACCCATGGGGCAGGATCGGTGCACATGAACCCGGCGCAGGCATCCACCGCCCCCACGACCCTCCTCGTCTGGGACGCGCCCAACATCGACATGAGCCTCGGCACGATCCTCGGCGGCCGCCCGAGTTCCGCGTCCCGGCCCAGGTTCGACGCACTGGGGCGCTGGCTGATCTCCCGCGCCGGTAACGACACCGAGCCCGAGGCCACCGTGTTCACCAACGTCGCGCCGGGCAGCACCGACTTCGTCCGGCCCTGGGTGGAGGCCTTGCGAAACACCGGATTCGCGGTGTTCGCCAAGCCCAAGGTCGAGGATTCCGACATCGACGAGGACATGCTGACCCATATCCGGGAACGCCACGACCAGGGCGTACTGCGTCAGTTGCTGGTGGCCTCCGGAGACAGCAGGGCCTTCCGGGAGCCGCTCGAAGAGCTGGTGGCGGACGGGGTGCGGGTCACCGTGCTCGGGTTCCGGGAGCACGCCTCGTTCGCGGTCAACTCCGCGGTGCTGGACTTCGAGGACCTGGAGGACATTCCGGAGCTGTTCCTGCAGCCGCTGCCCCGGATCACCCTCGAGACGCTGCCTCCCGAGGGGGCCTGGCTGGCTCCGCTGCGCCCGCTCACGGCGCTGCTGCGGCACAACAGCAGCGTGCCTGCCGGCACCTCCGCACCATGATGCGGCTGACCGCACCGGTGGTCCTGCCGTGCGACGAGGGGTGCACCGTGCTCCGCGACGCGGTGGTGGACGTCGACGACACCGGCCGAATCAGCCATGTCGCGCCGCGCGCGACGGCACCGGTGGCCCGAGGGCCGGTCCACCCGCTCACCGGCATCCTGATCCCCGGGCTGGTCAATGCCCATGCGCACACCGCAATGACGACCCTGCGCGGTCTGGGCGGGGATCTGCCGCTGATGCGCTGGCTGACCGAGGTGATCTGGCCCGCCGAGGCGCGGCTGACCGCCGACGACGTCCGAGCAGGCATGGTGGTGGGTGCGCTGGAGATGCTCGGCGCGGGCATCACCACCAGCGTCGAGATGTACTTCTACAACCATGCGGTGGTGGACGCGGTACTCGCAGTGGGCAGCCGCGCGGTGGTGACGCCGGGCATCATCGCGGCCCCCGGCTGGGACCGGCTGGGCAGCTGGGAGCAGATGCTCGACGCGATCAACCGCTGGATCGACACCGACGGCATCCGGTTCGGTCCCGGTGAGCGGATCGAACTGGGCTACGGACCGCACGCCGCGTACACCCTGCCCCCCGAAGCGCTGGCCGCCGCGGGCGCAGCCGCCCGGGAGCGCGGCGCCCTGCTGCACATCCACGTCGCCGAGACCACGGGCGAGGACGCCGCGATCCGCGCCGAGCACGGGTCGGTGCCGCTCCTGCTGGAACAGCTCGGGGTACTCGGCAGCGACGGCGCGGGGCGCGGCTCGCGGGTGCTGGCGGCGCATGCGGTGCATCTGTCCGACATCGATATCGCGGTGCTCTCCCGGCACGGAGCCGGGGTGGCGCACTGCCCGGGGTCCAACAGCAAGCTCGCCTCCGGAGTCGCGCGGCTGCTCGACCTGCGGACCGCCGGGATCGCCGTCGGCCTGGGCACCGACGGTCCCGCCTCGCACGACGACCTCGATCTCTGGGACGACGCCCGGCTGGCCGCCCGGCTCGCCCGGCTGGCCGCTGCCGATGCCGCCGCGCTCACCGCCGCGCAGGCCTTGCTGCTGGCCACCCGCGGCGGCGCGGCGGCGATCGGCCGCGACGACATCGGCACCCTGCGCCCAGGGGGCTGGGCCGACGTGGTGCACATCGGAGCCGACGATCCGGCGTTCGCGGCGGGTCTGGACGTCCCAGATGGCCAACTGCTGGCCAACCTGGTCTGGAGCGCCGGATCCCGCGGCGTGCGCGACGTGTGGGTGGCCGGAGAACAGGTCCTCCGCCACCGCACCCCGACCCGGGTCGACCCGGCCGAGGCACACGCCACGTTACGAGCCAGCGCGCTCCGGCTCGCCGGTTAGTGACCCGATGTGAGCAAGCGGACACGCCAAGTTGATTGACGTGTGCAGTATTACTCACTAGTACTGCGCATTCGGGTGGTCAGGGCATAGTCTGCGCCAATCTGTCAGATGGACGGGAGGCGTCGTGGGTCGTCACGAGGGCACCCCGCAGCAGCTGCAACTGCTGTATCTCGGCAGTTCCGCTGCGCTGGGTGCGCTGCGCCGGTCGATGGAGGCACACGGCATGGTGACCCGAACCCGGCTCACCCCGGCGCTCGACGCTGTCGTCGCCGACCCGTCGGTACCCGCCGATCACCCCACCTTGAGTGCCGCGGCCGGCCTCGGCATCGCCGTGCTGCGGCCCGAGGAAGCGATCGAGCAGCTCGCCGGGTGGATGGTTCGTACCGACTCAGCCGGTCCCACGTCCGAGCACTCCCGGTCTTCCTGGTCGTTCCGCCTCGGCAGCCGGTGATCGCACCGTGCGGGCACCGCGGCTGCACATCGGCGTTCGCGGAGCAGTGGAGCACGATTCCCAACCTGGTGACCGCGGGGCGCACCGTCGCCGCGGTGGCACTGTGGGGCGTCGCGGTGACCACCGCGAGCGAGGGCTGGCTGCTCGCCGCGCTGCTCTGTTACTGGATCGGGGACGTCGCCGACGGACTGCTGGCCCGCCTGACCCACCGCGAGACCCGCACCGGGGCGGTGCTCGACGTGCTCGCCGACCGGCTGAGCATGTGCCTGGTCGTGATCACCTATGTGACGCTGCATCCGCAGCTCGCGCTGCCCGCCGCGGTGTTCCTGCTGCAGTTCGTGGTGCTCGACGCCTATCTCACGGTGAGCTTCGCCCGCTGGTCGCTGCTGTCGCCGAACTACATCGGGCTGGTGGATCCCCGGTTGCACCGGCTGAACTGGTCACCGCCCGCGAAGATCACCAATACTAGCGTGGTGGTCATCGTGGTGCTGTTCACCGGATCGACCGTGGCGACGACAGCGCTCGCCGGGGCCGTGCTCGCGGTGAAGATCTACAGCGCGTTGCGGCTCGCCCGGCTTCCGGTGCCGCGGACCCTGTCCGGCTGCGCAGTGCTTGATGCGCGCCACGCCGCTGAGGACGAAGCCACTGGCGATCAATCCGCTGACGTGGGGTAGCGCTCAGTGCAGTGGATCGCACTCACCATCGGGGTCTGCCTGGTCTCGGCCCTGGTTCCGGTGGTCAACGCGGAGATCTATCTGGTGGCACTGGTCACCCAGCAACCGCAGCTGCCGTGGTGGCAGGTAGGACTGGCCGCCGCAGTGGGTCAGCTGACCGGCAAGCTGGTGTTCTTCTACGCCGGCCGGGGCACGCTGCGGCTCCGCCGGTGGTCATCGAACGGCCGGCGGGTTGACTCGCGGCGCAGCGATCGCTGGTCGGCTCGGCTGGCCCGGTTCCAGGACACCTGCCAGGACCGGCCGGTCTGGTCCTCGGGGGTACTGCTCACCTCGGCCACGGTAGGACTGCCACCGTTCGCGGCGACCTCGCTCGCTGCCGGGGTGGCCGGGATCAGGGTCGAGTTGTTCCTGGTCACCGGCCTGGTCGGACGCTTCGTCCGGTTCGGTGCCCTGGCAGCCTCACCCGGGCTGCTGAGCATGTGGTGGTTCTAACCTCGGCTCTCGTGACTCCGCCGCTGCAGGGATACACCGTGCTGGCCGTCGAGCATGCCGTCGCGGCACCACTGGCCAGCCGTCAGCTCGCCGACCTCGGTGCCCGGGTGATCAAGATCGAACGGCCGGGCTCGGGCGATTTCGCCCGCTCCTACGACACCGCGGTCGGCGGCCTGGCCAGCCATTTCGTCTGGCTCAACCGAGGAAAGGAATCCGTCGCGCTGGATCTGAAATCCGAGTTCGGGCACGACGCGCTGCACAGACTGGCCGGCCGGGCCGATGTGCTGCTGCAGAATCTCACCCCCGGCGCGGCGGAGCGGCTGGGGCTGGGCGCCGACGAGTTGCGCGCCCGGCGACCCGAGTTGGTGGTCTGCGACATCAGCGGATACGGCGCGCACGGGCCGTACGCCGGGCGCCGGGCCTACGACATGCTGGTGCAGGCCGAGACCGGGCTGATCTCGGTGACCGGCACCCCCGAGCACCGGGCCAAGGCAGGCATCCCGGTCGGCGACATCGCGGCCGGAACCGCCGCGGTCACCGCGATCCTGGCCGCGCTGCTGGCCAGGGCCCGTACCGGCGAAGGCGCGCACCTGCAGATCAGCCTGTTCGAGTCGCTGGCCGAGTGGATGGGTTACGCGCTGACCTACACGGCTGCCACCAGCCGGGAGCACGCCAGGGCCGGGACCAGCCATCAGGCCATCGCTCCCTACGACGCCTTCGCCACCGCCGATGGCCCGGACGTGCTCATCGGGGTGCAGAATGACCGGGAATGGACCCGGCTGGCGATCGAGGTGCTCGGCCGCCCCGAGCTGGCCACCGATCCCGGCTTCGCCACCAACGCCGCCCGCTGCGCCCACCGGGACCGGACCGACGCCGCGGTGGCGGCCGGGATCGGCGCGCTGACCAGCGCGGACGCCACCCGGCGGCTGGACGAGGCGGGCATCGCCAACGCCCGGCTGAACACCGTCGCCGACGTGCTGTCCCACCCGCAACTGGCCGGCCGGTGGTGCCGGGTGTCCACCCCCGGTGGACCGGTGCGCGCGCTGCGCCCGGCGGGTGTGCCGACTGGCTGGCAGCGCGACCCGGGCGCGGTGCCCGCACTCGGCGAGCACACCGCTGCCGTGCTCGCGGAGCTGGGCCTGCCCCGCGTCCCGGATCAGACCAGTTCGATCCCCTGACCGGCCGAGCAGATTCAGCGTGCTCGGTCACCGGTCGAGCTTGTTCGGTTCCACCTGCCAGGTGTGGCGCTCGCCGGGACTGTCCAGCCATACCGTCTGATGGCGTGGGGTCACGGTGAGACCGAAACGATCCCAGCCTGGTTGGCCGAGTCCGCGCCACAGGGCGTGGGCGGCCTCGATGATTCGCCACACCCGCCTCGGTCCACCTTCTGTGACCTGGTAAATCCCGTGGTCATCAGCCAGGGTGATCTCCGTCCAGGACCCATCTGCTGTGATGATCGAAGTCGCTGTGGGCTGGCCGTCCCTGGACCCTGTATAGCCCAGTGTCATGTCGGCGCCAAGTTCGAAGCCGGCGAGGAACCACACGACAAGTGACGTCCAGGGGGTGCGCGGATCGAGTGTGGTCGTGCGCCGTTCAGGATCGTCATCCTGTTTTCTGCGGGGTCCGCGCCGGGCGGGGTTCTGACCGGCTGGGTGATGGCGCAAGGCCATGAAGGCTGCGTAGGTGGGGTCGAACCGCCCCTCGGCCCGGTCCGGAAATCGGGTGAGGCGGACCAGACTCCCTGCCATGAGTGAGATCTTCAGGTCAGTGAGTATCACCCCACCGATGCCGGTCTGAGCCACCCAGTCCCAGGGCACGACCGGCACCGAGCAGGTTGCGACGACCCGGTCGAACGGCGCGCGTTCAGGCAGGCCGGCGGCACCATCGGCCGCGACGAGGGTGGGGTGGTAACCGAGCCGAGCCAGCCGGTTACGGGCCAGCTGAACCAGGTCCGGTTCGATGTCGACCGAAAACACCTTGCTGTCGCCGAGCCGGTGGGAGAGCAGTGCCGCGTTGTATCCGGTGCCGGTACCGACCTCCAGCACACGGTCACCGTCTCGGACATCGAGGGCTTCCAGCATCCGGGTCATCAGCCCAGGCATGCTGGAGGTGGACAACAAGCTGGGGGTTCGTGTGCTCCGGTCCAAGGCAGTGATCAGCGCCTCATTGGAGTACGCCCGGTCCAGCCACTCCTGCCGACCTTGCTCGGTGCCGGTGTCCAGTTGCCGCCAGGTCTCGTCATAGTCATCGAGCCGGTCTTGACGGAACACCTCCGGAACGAACTCGTGGCGGGGTACCGCGCATACCGCCTCCCGCCACTGCGCCGACCTCAGCTTCCCGGCGACGACAAGCCGATCAGCGAGCTGCCGTGCTCTGGGTTTCCAGTCCTCGGCCATGACGGTCATCAGCTGCACCCCCTTCGATCAACAAGTCGGCCAGCGCGTCAGTGATCGGCGCCCCGGTGTGGGACTCAAGCCAGAAATACTGACCCGAGCTGTTGGATTCTAGAAAGACCCAGCGCCCATCGGAGTCGATGGAGAAGTCAACCGCCGAG
>DASXOV010000266.1:0-3276 GCA_036494005.1 Pseudonocardiaceae bacterium
GGACACCGAAGCCCGCGCCGAGGCCTTCGTCACGGGGGTGCTCGGCAAGAGCGTCGTCCGCTCGCCGGATCGCGCCGGCTTCGTCGTCAACGCCCTGCTGATCCCCTACCTGCTCTCGGCGATCCGGATGTTCGAATCCGGCTTCGCCTCCGCCGGGGACATCGACAGCGGCATGGTGCTCGGCTGTGCCCATCCGATGGGCCCGTTGCGGCTGACCGACCTGATCGGGCTGGACACCACGACATCGGTTGCCGAGTCGCTCTATCACGAGTTCAAGGAACCGCTGTACTCACCGCCGCCGCTGCTGCTGCGCATGGTCGACGCCGGCCTGCTCGGCAAGAAAGCCGGCCGCGGCTTCTACAGCTATGGATAAGTACCTCAAGCAGGAACTCAGCCGGTTGGCACGTACACCGACGATGGCCGAACTGCTGGAACGAGCCGACCGGCGCCGCGCGCGCAATGGTGGCGCGAGCCGGGCGGCCGTCGAAGCAGCGTTCGCCGATGACCGCGCCGACCGCCGATGATCGCATTCGTGCTCGACGCGTCAGCGTTGATCGAGCTCTTCGTCCGGGACGAGACCAATCCCGAGCTGCGCGGTCGTGTCCTGACCGGGTCCGGGTCGCGCGTGAGCTGATCGACCTGGAATCGGCCAACGTCATCCGGAGGATGGTGCTGCGGCGGAAGATCGCCGCCGCCGAGGCCGGTGAGGCACTGCCCGAGATCCGGGACTGCCCCGTGGCCTGGATCCCGCACCGCCCATTGATCGGCCGGGTATGGGAGCTGCGGGACACCCTTACCGCCTACGACGCGGCCTACGTCACCCTGGCCGAACTGTTCGATGTACCCCTCCTCACCTGTGACGCCAGACTGGCCCGCTCGAACGGCCACGACGCCAAGATCGAACACTATGCACGGGTCTGACAACCGCAACTCATCGGTCTGTGCTTGTTCTCGCAGCTCGTCCACGGTGAACCGCTGGTCAGGGTCGGCGTGCCCAGCCTCGTCGAACCGGAGGCCTTCGCTTTCCAGCACCTGCCGAGCCCGCTGCGGATCGTCGGTTCGGTTCGAATCAGGCCAGCGGAAGTCCGGCGCGATGGTGCCGTCGGCACGCAGCACCCGGTGCGGGTTGTCGACCTTCTCGGTCCCCATGACCGTTCCGACCGACGGCGCAGAGAGCCCGGTGAGCTTGGCGAGATCACCGTAGGTGGTCCACCACCCGGCCTCGACGTAGCTCAGCGCCTTGATGACCTGCGCCCATCGGGGGTCCTGGTAGCCCGGGGGCTTCTGCTGCTTCGGCTTGCGCTGCTGCATGCGTGTTCGGCTGTACCTGGCTTTTCACCCGCGCTATCGCGTCCTTCGGCGTCAGCGTCTCGCCCGCATCCCGCAGTATCTCGAACAACGTGCGAGTGAGCAGGCCCCGCCGCAGCTGAGCTTCCGCATTCATCGCTGCCTCCCGGCCCGCGATCATGCCCGATACGCGGCACTATGGCCACCTCGTCGTCAGCCCCCGTTCCTGCGAGCGTCCCTACCAGTCTCGTCCCGTTTTCTGCACGATCCAGAGCGGTTGGCGCATCCAGAACTGGACCGTCACGAAGACCTGGCAGGTCCGCCGTTTACGCCACGGTACCCATCGCCGCCGGGAGCATCCCCATACCTGGCACCGGCTATTTCCAT
This sequence comes from Pseudonocardiaceae bacterium, assembly GCA_036494005.1. Taxonomy (GTDB): domain Bacteria; phylum Actinomycetota; class Actinomycetes; order Mycobacteriales; family Pseudonocardiaceae. Next base: position 1,675 of record DASXOV010000266.1, read on the forward strand.
CCAGGGCATGCCACTCAAGTAACGCCAACGCTGCCCCGGCCAGCCGCAACAGAATTTCCACATTCCCCTCAGGAAGCAGGCCGTCGGGCAGCGTCTCGGACTCCTGCCGTTGGGCCTGCTGGTATACCTGCACCAACTGCTCCCAGAGCAGCCGCCACCTCACCTCGTGGACGTTGCTCACGGGGTCCAGTCGAGCTCGACCGTGTGCGCTGGAAGGGCGGTCGGTTCCACGGCTGCGGCCTCCCCGTCGATGACGACGAGGCCGGCCTGCTCCGCACGGTGCTGCAGTCGCCGGCCCACCGCGATCAGACGTTGTGCGTAGTGCTGTTGCTCGGCAGCACTGGCACTGCCTTCCATGATCCGCATGGCCAACGGCGCCATATCGCCATTCAGCCGAGCCAGCTCAGCGAGCAACTCCCGATCTTCGCGGATCACGGCAGCACCTCGTCACGTCCCGTTCGCATTGTCTGGACGGCATCCAGGGCCGGGGAGCTACCGGGCTGGCCGGGAACGACGCAGGAATCCCGGGAGGGGTAACCAGCCTGACCTCAAAGCCCGGCCCTGGAGCCTTGGACAGCACTGAAATCGGTGCAGCGAGTTGTGCATGATCGAATGCACTCGTCTGTCACAGGTTCCTGACGTGGAGTACGGGCGAATAGACCCCTACCCGGCACGTTGCGTTGGCCTTTCGTAGAAGCTGCCTCGTCGCTCTCCGCGCCGGACGAGCTTGCCCTGACCAGCAAGTCGTCGCAGGAGCCTGCTCGCCTGTGCCGGTGCGATGGCACAAAGTTCCGCCGCTCGTGCCCGGGTGATCTGACGGTGCGCATCGACGTACGCGAGCACCATCTGCTCCTGCTGGAGCGGCTCGAAGCCACGAACACGCACATAGCCTGCCGACGCTTCCAGAGCCCGGTACACGGCAGCGGATAGGTGCCATGTCCGGCCCTTGCCCTCCCCACGTGCCTCGACCCATCCGCGTTCCACCATGCGGGCAAGGTGATTGCGGGTCTCGGCCTCCGTCCGCTGGAGCACTCGAGCGAGGTCGGCCGTGGCCGCACGCCGTTCACGGATCAGTTCAGACAGCACTTGTAGTTCGGGTAGCGTCAGCGGGCGATCTCCCTGGCGTTCCTGTTCAAGCACCCACCGGGTCATGGAGAGATTCGCCGGCCCCCCGGGAAGCACTGCCACCACGTGCTGGTCGGTGCTGCGGCCGTAGTCGGGTGCGGGTCGTCCGACGCGCAACTGCTCGGCGAACATGCGGTTGATCCCCCGTCCTGTCCGTTCAACAAGCCCCGTCCGCTTGAAGGCGTCCGCTAGCAGCGGACTTCTCGGGTGAGGCGCCGCGACCAGGTGGTTGTCGAGACGTATGCCTTCGGGAAAACCGCCGGGACTCGAGATCTCAAGTTGGTCTTCACTCCATTGCAGGTGCAGCGCCCCCCTTCTGGTGTAGTCGCGGTGGGCCAGGGCGTTAGCGAGCGCTTCCCGAAAAGCAGTCTCGGAGTACGCCGGCACCGCCACGCGGAAGAGGCCGAATTGCAGTTCTTCCTCGCGATTCCGCGCTCGGAAGCGGCTGAATATTTCCTCGGCCAATCAAAAAAGCGG
>DASXOV010000267.1:0-1543 GCA_036494005.1 Pseudonocardiaceae bacterium
ATACCGGGGAGCACCCGCGCATCAGGCATGAGCTGATGCAGTCCACTCTTGAGCTGGTCACCGGCATTTGCAGCACCGTGTCCGAAGCAAAGGACGACCTGGCGGTAACGATCACCGAACTCCAGCGGATGGCGGCGGGGCACGGTATCCTATTGGCGTGCGCCGGGACGCACCCAGTAAGTGACTGGCGAGACGCGACGATGGCGCCTATCCAGCGCTACACGGAGCTTGTCGAGCAAATGCAGTGGCTTGCCCGCCGGATTCAGACCTTCGGCTTGCATGTCCATGTGGGGATTCGAGACGGGCGAAAGGCGATGCCGATCGTCAATGCCCTGGCCGCTTACCTTCCGCATTTTCTCGCCATTACCGCGTCCAGTCCGTTCTGGTGCGGGTACGACACCGGGCTTGCCTCCAGCAGGTCGGTGACATTCGGCGCCCTGCCCACGGCGGGTCCGCCGCATCGGCTGACGGACTGGAAACAGTTCGAGGACTACATGGACACCCTGCTCCGCGCGGGGAGCATCCGCAGCATTAAGGAGGTCTGGTGGGACATCCGGCCGCACCCGGACTTCGGCACCGTCGAGATCCGCATGTCCGACGGTGTACCCACGCTGCGCGAGGTCGGCATGGTCGCGGCGCTGTCGCAGTGCCTGGTCCAGCTCTTCGACGCCCAGCTGGACCGCGGCTACACGCTGCCGTGCCCGTCGTCGTGGGTGGTCAGGGACAACAAGGGGCGTGCCACCCGGTACGGGCTGGACGCGATCGTGATCACTGACGAGGCCGGCGCCACCGCTCCGCTGCGCGACGAGCTTTTCGAGCTCCTCGCCGAGCTGGAACCGGTAGCCTCGAGGCTAGGCTGCCAGGACGAGCTCTCCGTCGTCTCGGAAGTGCTCGAACTCGGCGCCTCATACGAACGGCAGCGGGCCGTCTACGCGCGAACCGGGGATTTGATCAGCGTGGTGGACGCCCTCGTGACCGAGTTCGCCGAAGACAGATTCTGCATGCACGGGGATGGTGAGCATGGCCGGAGATGAGCAGGGAAATGATCTGCTCGCGGATCTGGATGTGTTCCTGACGGAGCACGAAGCCGAGCTGATCGAGTTCCGCCGCGATCTGCACATGCACCCCGAGCTGGCCTTCAACGAGCACCGCACCACCCGCCGGGTGGCCCTGCGGCTGGCCGCGGCGGGGCTGCGGCCGGTGATCCTGCCCAAGGGCACCGGCCTGCTCGTCGACATCGGCTCGGAGCAAGTGCCTTATACCGAACGGCCGGTGGTGGCGCTCCGCGCCGACATGGACGCGCTGCCGATGACGGACGACAAGAACGTCCCCTACCGCTCCACCGTGCCCGACGTCTGTCACGCCTGCGGCCACGACGTGCACACCACGGTGCTGCTGGGGGCCGGCCTGTTCCTGGCCGAGCAGGCCGCCGCGGGCCAGCTGCCCGGCCGGGTCAGGCTGGTCTTCCAGCCCGCCGAGGAGGCGGGCGGGGGCGCGCTCGACGTGCTCGCCGCGGGCGGGATGGCGTCGGTGGGGCGGATCT
>DASXOV010000268.1:0-12761 GCA_036494005.1 Pseudonocardiaceae bacterium
CGTGGTGTGCGCCCCGCGGGGGCCGGTCTGTGTGCTGGCCGGAGCGGGCACCGGCAAGACCCGCACGATCACCCGCCGGATCGCTCAGCTCAACCGCACCGGTCATGTCGCCCCCGGGCAGGTTCTCGCGGTGACGTTCACCGCCCGCGCGGCCGGGGAGCTGCGCACCCGGCTGCGTGGGCTGGGGGTCACCGGCGTGCAGGCTCATACCTTCCATGCGGCGGCGTTGCGTCAGCTGCGCTACTTCTGGCCACAGGTGGTCGGCGACGATCTGTGGCCCCTGCTGGAGCACAAGCTACGGCTGGTCGGGCAGGCCGCTCATCGCGCCGGAGCGGGCACCGGCGCTGAGGACCTCCGCGACCTCGCCGGTGAGATCGAATGGGCCAAGGGGAGCCTGATCACCGCCGAGGACTATCCCGCTGCGGCCGCTGCGGCGCGCAGGGACACCCCGCTGCCCGCGGAACAGGTCCGCGCGGTCTACGCCGGGTACGAGCAGCTCAAGAACCGCAGCCGGGTGCTCGACTTCGACGACCTGTTGCTGCACACCGCGGCCGCTCTGGAGGAGCACTCGGCGGTGGCAGAGGAGTTCCGGGACCGCTACCGCTGCTTCGTGGTCGACGAATACCAGGACGTCACGTCGTTGCAGCAGCGCGTGCTGGACGCCTGGCTGGGTGCCCGTGATGACCTCACCGTGGTCGGTGATGTGAACCAGACCATCTACTCCTTCGCCGGGGCGGCTCCGCGTTTCCTCCTGGAGTTCTCCCGGCGCTTCTCCGCCGCGGTGACGGTGCGGCTGACCAGGGACTACCGTTCCACCCCCCAGGTCGTTTCACTGGCCAACCAGGTGGTCTCCGCCGCGCGAGACAGGGCTGCCGGATCCCGGCTCATGCTGGAGGGTCAGTTGCCGTCCGGTCCCATGCCGTCATTCGACGAGCACGACGACGAACCGGCCGAAGCCCGCGCGGTCGCCGAGCGCATCGCGGCACTGCTGCGCGAGGGTGTGACGGCCGCCGAGATCGCCGTGCTGTACCGGGTGAACGCGCAGTCCGAGGCCTACGAGCAAGCCCTCGACGCCCGGGGTATCCCGTTCCAGGTCCGCGGTGGTGAGCGGTTCTTCCGGCGTCCCGAGGTCCGGGCGGCGTTGCGTGCGCTGCGCACGGCGGCCGGTACCGCGAACTCGGCAGGCGGGCTGGGCGCGACCGTTCGCGATGTACTGGCCGGGCAGGGGCTCAGCGCGCAGGCCCCCGCAGGCAGCGCGGCACGATCGCGCTGGGAATCGCTGCGCGCACTGGCCGAACTGGCCGGCGAATTCCGCACCGGCATGCGCGAGGCCGATCTGGGGCACTTCGTCGCCGAACTCGACGCCCGTGCCGACGCCGCGCATCCCCCTTCCGTGCAGGGTGTCACGCTGGCCTCGTTGCACTCGGCGAAGGGCCTGGAGTGGGACGCGGTGTTCCTGGTCGGACTGGTGGACGGCACCCTGCCGATCCAGTACGCCGACGGGGACCGGGCCGCGCTGGAGGAGGAGCGCAGGCTGCTCTACGTCGGGATCACCCGGGCCCGCCGATGGCTGGCACTGTCCTGGGCGCTGTCGCGCACCGCGGGGGGCAGGCGCTCCCGCCGGCGCAGCCGGTTTCTGCACGGGCTGATCCCTGCGGAGCACCCGGCCGGGCGGATTCCAGCGGCCGACACGGCCAGGTCACCGGTGACGGCGGCGGCTGCGGGGGCTGTGACTGGGGCGGCTGCGGGGGCTGCTACTGGGGCGGCGAAGGCCCGGTGCCGGGTCTGCGGCGCGCCGGTCACCGGAACCCTCGCGGTGAAGCTCAGCAGGTGTGTCTCCTGCCCGTCCGACGTCGACCCCGAACTGCTCGACCGCCTGCGGGACTGGCGCGCAGGCCGGGCGAAGGAGCAGAAGGTGCCCGGGTTCGTGGTCTTCACCGATGCCACGCTGACCGCCATCGCTGAGCAACGACCGACCGACGCCGCAGGTCTGACCGCCATTCCGGGCATCGGGTCAGCCAAACTGAACCAGTACGGGGCGGAGGTTCTCGCCCTGCTTCGCGGCGACGGTATCGGTGACCGACAGCGTTCGCCAATGGCTGACAGGGGAAAGAGCTAAAACCGGTTGCCGGTCCGCGCGGCGACGTTCTACTCTCTGTATGCCGTCGTAGCAGGTGGCTGACCAGGCCAGATCGATTGACCGTGCCAGATCGTTCGACCGTAGAGCGCGGACCGATCACGGGAGGGGGTGCCGAGATGGACACTATCATGATCACCGGCACCCGGTGCTTCCCGCATTCCGGGTCCATCGCCATGCCTGGTCCGTTCTGGTCCGAGCGGACGGGGATGCCACTCGTGGGTGGCGGCTGCAGCACTGTCGCCATCGCGGCGCGTCCGGTGTATCGCACCCGGCTACAGGCCCTCATCACTCTGAATACCCCTGATTTCCCGGTTACCGACCGCATGCGTGCGTCCGCATCGGAGCCTTGATAGTCGAGCCAGCACCAGTCGGCTCGTAAAGGCCGCGGACCCGCATCGGGATCCGCGGCCTTCTTGCGTCATAGGTCCTCATCCCGTGGCGGCACGGCACCGGTCAGTTCTGCCCGGCACCACCACCGAGGAGGAGAGACAAGTGTCCACCGCGACCGTCCCGCTGGAGAGCGGGGCGTCAGACGAGTTGCGGGGCGGGGGAGATGTTGCCCAACTGCTCGATCCCGCAACATTCGAGCAGTCCGCCCTGCCCTGCCGCTTGCACGACCCGGACCTGTGGTTCGCCGAGACGCCAGCTGAGCTGGAGCGAGCCAAGCAGTTCTGCGCCGACTGCCCGCTCAAGGCCGAGTGCCTGGCCAGTGCGCTGGCCCGGCAGGAGCCGTGGGGCGTGTGGGGCGGCGAGATCTTCGAACGCGGGGCCGTCATCCCGCGCAAACGTCCGAGGGGACGGCCCCGCAAGGCCGACCTCGAGCGGGACCGCGCCGAGCGTACCGAGCAGGGACACGCAGAGCGGGACCTGAACCAGCGGGGGGCCGCCGCGTGACCACCGGCGCGCCCACACCCGGCGCACTCATGCCCGCCGTTACCGATCGCCCGATCGCCTCGACTCAGGAGCTGAACGTCATGTTGTTGCACGAAATACTTGCCCGAACTCGAATGCGGGAGGATCAACAGCGCGCGAGTCAGGCGCGGCTGGCCGGTCGGCTCGCCTCGGCCCGGCGGTGGCAGCGCCTGGCTCGCTTCGCCGAACAGCGGGCCCGCCGGGCCAATGCCGACCTCTAGCCGTCGAGGGTTGGGGGCGCTTCAAGAGCCCCCAACCCCCTGACGGTGGCTCTTCAAGTACCCCACACCGTGCACGAGAGACGGACACACCGTGCACGACAGGCGGACACACCGTGCACGACAGACGGACACACCGTGCACGAGAGGCGGACACGCGGGGAAGGGGTGGGGTCTAGCCGGCGAAGCCCGGCTGCCAGCGCTCGGCGATTCCGCGCAGCGGGATGGTGGCGTCAAGCTGACACATCACGCCGAAGGTGCCGCTGCTGACCCGGTGGATCAGCAGGTAGCTGGGTGGCAGGTTGAGCGCCCTGGCCATTCGGAAGTCCGTGGTGCCGAAGCCACCGATGCGTTCGGCCTGTGCCTGCATCCAGGACCGGGTGAAATGGAAGGATTCGGTGCGCACCGGGTCGGCGAACGGGCCGAGGTAGGTCATCACGTCCTCGGCTCGCAGTTTCATACCCGGGCGGACGAAACCTTCCGAGCGCAGCAGCTCGAGCAACTCGTCCGAACGTTCCTCGACGGCCAGCCGGGTCGCCACGCCGAGGGTTCTCGGGGCGCCGCCGGGCTGTCGTGCCGCCGCGCCGAAGTCGAGAACACCCAGCCGTCCGTCTGTCAGGCGCAGGAAGTTCCCAGGATGGGGATCGGCGTGCAGCAGCTCGGCACGCGCTGGTGAGGAGGTATGGAACTCGGCCAGCTTGCGGCCGATGTCGTCGCGCTCGGCCGGCGATCCACTGCGGATGATCTGCGCAAGCGGCGTCCCGTTGAGCCATTCGGAGACCATCACCTTCGGCGCGCTGGCCACGACCGACGGGACGGCGATCTCGGGGTGACCACGGAAGGCGACCGCGAAGGCACGTTGGGTGTCCGCTTCGCCGCGGTAGTCGAGCTCCTCGACCATCCGGTCGCGCAGTTCGGTGAGCAGCGGCTTGATCTCCATACCCGGGATGACCGCCTGGAACAGCCAGCTGAACCGCTGGAGCTGCCGCAGGTCAGCCCGCAGTGCCTCGTCGGCACCCGGATACTGCACCTTGACCGCCACGTCACGCCCGTCGTGCCATACCGCCCGGTGCACCTGCCCGATGCTGGCGGCCGCTGCCGGTTCCTCGGAGAACTCGGCGAACCGGCGCCGCCACCCGGTGCCGAGCTGCTCGTCGAGCACCCGGCGCACCGCCTGCGGAGGCATCGGTGGTGCCGCGGACTGCAGCTTGGTCAGCGCATCCCGATAGGGCGCGGCCAGCTCGTCGGGGATCGCCGCCTCGAACACGCTCAGCGCCTGACCGAACTTCATCGCGCCGCCCTTGAGCGATCCGAGCACGGTGAAGAGTTGCTCGGCGTTGCGGGCACTGAACTCCGCGCTCACGTCCTGCGCATCCTGCCCGACGAGTCGCTTGCCCCAACCTGCGGCAACCCGTCCGGCCACCCCGAGGGGCAGGCTCGCGAGCCTGGCGGTTCGCTGGGTTGCCTTGCGCGGGATCTCGGTCACTCCGTGATTGTCTCCCGAGATCGCTCCATCCTGCAGTGGGGTCGTCTCGATGAGCTAACCCGCGCCACATCCACAGCGTGGGTGCGCAGGCCGACAGTGCCGACGCAGGCGACCATGAAGCGGGTCCAATTCCAGCACCGCTCCCCAGATCGGGGGCAACGGCAGGCCGGCGTCCGGCCCGGCCAGTACCGCCAGTACCTGCTCGGTAGTCAGCGCGGCGGTGAGCAGGGTGGTGGCCAGCCCGGCCGCCGGGATCCGCCCGACCAGCTGGGCGGCGAGTTTCGGCCACGCCAGATCCACGTCAGACCGGTGGAGCTGCGCGCATCGCAGGCAGCCGGTGCGGCCGGGCCATACCAGCGGCCCCACCGTTGCCCGTCCCTCGACCGGGCAGGCCATCAGATGGGGCACCCGTGCCGCGACCAGTTCGACGGCCAGGTGCGGATCGGGAACCAGCACATCGGTGAGTACCACCAGATCGGGCGGCTGTCGATCGCGGATCAGCACATCGGGTGCGGCGCGGCGTACGGCGTCCGCCGCCGCGGCGCCGCGGGGCCTGCCGAGATCATCGGGACGGTAGCCCGTTCCGAGGTCTGCCGCGCTCACCGTGCCGGTGGCGTCCACCGTGAGCTGTCCTACCCCGGCCGCGGCCAGCGCGGCCGCCACCGCCACGGCCACCCGCCCCGATCCGGTCACCCGCACGGCGGCGCAGCGGCGTCGTCGTAGCAGGTCGCGCCCGCCATGGACGGTATGCACCGACCAGCCGGCGGCTTCCGTGGCCAGTGTCGTGCGGTGCCAGCCTGCCGGGCCGTCGCCCGCGGGTGTGGCGTCGCGCACCAGGCCCGCCCGGTGCAGCTCGATGAGCATCTGCAGGCCGTCGCCGGGTGGCGATCCGGCCGCTTCGGCCTCCGCGAGCAACTCGGCTGTGCCGCGAATGCCGTCCATCCGGCGCAGCAGAGCGGCGAGCGGTTCCGGCAGGTCGTCGAGGACCATGGCGCCGTGCGGATCCAGGCCCAGCTGCAGCGAGGTGGGCGAACGCCAGAGGACGGTGCGGCCCGGAGCCAGCTGGGGCCGCTCGGGAAGATCGGACGCAGCGGAGGGGACCGGTGTGGGGGAGGGGACCGGTGTGCCGGAGACGGTCGGTGAGGTCATGGCCGCACAGCCTGGCGTTGCCGGGCCGGGTTGCTCAACCGGCTGTCCACAGGTCGTCTCGCAGCTGTGGACAGGCTGGGGACAACTGAGTCACGTGCCCCGAGGACAACCAGGACTGATCACGCCCGACGCGTCAGGCCGACGTGTCGTCCCCGCCTGCCCTGGGCGCGCCGGGAGGCTCGTCGCCCTCCTCACCCGTGCCGGTATCGGCGGGTGGACGCTCGGTGGGTGCCTCGCCCGCGGTGCGCTCCAGCGCCGCGATGGGGTCGTCCAGATCCGCGGCGATGCTGGCCGCCCGCTGAGCGAACCCGGCAGGGTCGTCCAGGTCCTGCGCGGTCGGCAAGAGGTCGGGGTGGCTCCACAGCGCGTCGCGGCCCTCGATGCCTCGCTGGTCGGTGAGCTCCCGCCACACCTGCGCTGCTGCGAGCAGCTTGCGCGGGCGCAACTTCAGGCCGACCAGCGTGGCGAAGGTCTGCTCGGCGGGGCCGCCCGAGGCCCGCCGCCTGCGCAGCGTCTCGCGCAGCGCACCGGCCCCCGGTAGCCGTTCGCCCACCGCGTCGGCGACGACGACATCCACCCAGCCCTCGACCAGCGCCAGCAGGGCTTCGAGCCGCACGAGCGCGGCCTTCTGCTCCGGGCTGGTCTGCGGCTCGAGCAGCCCGGACTTCATCAGCTGTTCCATGCTCTCCGCATCGGTCGGGTCGACCTGGCGGGCCATCTCTTCCAGCGCCGTGCTGTCCACCCGGATGCCACGGGCGAATTCCTCGACGGTGTCCAGCAGCCGTTGCCGCAGCCAGGGCACGTGGGCGAACAGCCGATGGTGCGCCGACTCCCTGGCGGCCAGGAACACGACCGCTTCAGAGCTCTTGAGCTCCAGGCCGGTGGCGAACTTGTCGATCGAGTTCGGAAGCAGGGCGGCGACCCCGACGGGACCCAGCGGGAGCCCGATGTCGGTGGAGGTGAGCACCTCACCCGCCAGCTGGGCCAGCGCGGCACCCAACTGGGAGCCGAAGGCCAGCCCACCCATCTGCTCGACCATCGCCACCAGCGGGCCGGCCGCCTCGCGGGCGTCAGCGGGCAGCGCCTCGATCCAGGAACCCGCCATCTGACGAGCCACCGGGTCGCACAGCCGCTGCCAGGTGGGCAGCGTGCGCTCCACCCAGTCCCGCGGGGCCCACGCGACGCTGCTCTGCACGCCTGAGGGCAGTGCGGTGGCCGGGTCCAGCCACAACTCGGCAAGCCGAATCCCATCGGTGACTGCGGAGGCCTGCTCGGCCGAGGGCAATCCGGTGGTGGACAACCGCTGGAGTGCCATCTGTTTCGCCAGGTCGTAGTTCACCGGGCCGCCACCGCTGCCGGTCGAGCTCTGACTGAGCATCTGACCGAGCTGGGTCAGCATCTGGCCCAAAGCGCCGACGTCCATCCCGCCCGCCGTGAACCCGCCGAACGGATTGGCCGGGTCGGGGCCACTCTCCCCGGGGCCGCCTTCTCCGGGCCGGTGCCGGTCAGGGTCCCGGGGGTCGTGGGAACCGAAGCCGAAGGGGAGGTCACTCATGGCACCACCGTACGCGGATTGTTCGGCACGTACGCTCTTCGGCCGTGAACCGTCGAACGTGGACCCTGCTGGTCAGCCTCGGACTCGCGATGGTGCTCGGGTTGCTGGGCGGGCTGGTGACGGTGCCTTACGTGGCGCTTCGTCCCGGGCCCACCTTCGACACCCTCGGTACCGTGGCAGGCAGGACGGTAGTGGACGTCGTCGGTACCCGGACATACCCCACAGCGGGTCATCTCAACATGACCACCATTTCAGTGGTCGACAATGTCACCCTGTACGGGGCGATGGGATTCTGGCTCTCCGGGAGCAGCGCCTTGGTGCCTCGCGATGACATCTTCCCGGCGGAGCTGTCGCAGCAGCAGGTTCAGCAACAGAACCAGCAGATGTTCCAGGATTCGGAGTCCAACGCCGAGACCGCGGCGTTGCACTATCTGGGGTATCCGTCCAAGATCGTGGTCAGTCAGGTGCTCGCGAACGGCGCTTCCAACGGCAAGCTGGTCCCCGGGGATCGGCTGCTCAGCGTGAACGGCAAACAGGTCGACTCCGCGCAGCAACTGGTGGACCTGGTCACGGCCGGGCACCCCGGACAGGTCGTGCAGGTCGGTTTCCAGCGCGGTGACACCCCGCCGCGGCAGGTGCCGGTCACGCTCGGCACCGGTCGGCAACCGAATCGCGGCTACCTGGGCATCATGCTGGGGGATCGTCCGGACGTGCCCTTCCACATCACGATCAGCCTGGCCGATATCGGCGGGCCGTCCGCGGGATTGATGTTCGCGTTGTCCATCGTGGACAAGCTGACCCCTGGTGCGCTCACCGGGAACAGATTCGTCGCGGGTACCGGCGAGATCAGGTCAGATGGCACGGTCCAGCCGATCGGCGGTATTCCGTTCAAGATGATCCGCGCCCGGCAGGCGGGTGCGACGGTGTTTCTGGTGCCCGCAGGCAACTGTGACGAGGCGGCGCAGCGCACCCCCGACGGGCTCCGGCTGGTCCGGGTGGCGAGCCTGGGCGATGCGGTACACGCCTTGGACCAGTTGCGGGTCGGTCAGCAGCCGGCCGGCTGCGGCCACGCCTGATGATTCCGAGGGCGTGCCGCTGCCCGATCACTGCAGGGTGGCCAGCAGCGCCCGCAGCAGGTTCGGGGCCAGCGTCGGGTCCTCCACCAACTCCTCGTGCTCCGGGTCGGCACCGTCGGCAGCCCGCAGTCGCAGCACACAGGCGCCGGCGCCCTCCCGCAGCACCGCGGCGACCAGCCTGCCCTCCCGCCGCTGGGGATGCCCGGCGGCGGCTCGGCGCGCTTCGGCGGGGTCGGCGGGCAGATCGTCGAGTCCGGCCTCGGCATCCGGAGGGAGTACCACGATCTCCTGGGCCAGCGCGCAACCCGCGACCGCTTCCGGCCATTCGATCCCGGCGAGCGCAGCGTCGAGCTCTCCTTCGGGCAGCGCTTCCTGAGCGACCGGCGTCAGTGCGGCGTCGGCGTCGAGTTGGCGGGCCAGGCTCGGCTGGCTCGCCAACAGGGTCGGCGTCGGTACCAGGGCGAAGAGCTGGGGCTGCTGATCCCAGCCCGCAGTCGCGACGAACTGCTCGACCTCGCGCACAGTGGCCGGAAGGGCCTGCGAGAGCTTGGACAGGAATGGCTGCTGGTCATTCACCTGGCCATCCTCGCATCGCCGCCGCGGCGAATTACAGTATGGCCCGCTGTGCCCTGCCTTGCGGGCGGCTTCGTCGGAACCTCGAAGCCCTCCGTAGAGTTGGACACTCAGAACTGAATCCGGCGTGGACGCCCACCCCTTGCGGCGAGGAGTCCGCCCCCCGCTCGCCGTACTTCTGGGCCGTACTTCTGGAGTGTGTCTCGTGGCCAACAGGCCCCCCGTCGCAGTGCCTACGCTCTCCCGGCGCGGCCGGATACTGATCATGGCCGGGGCTGCGCTGCTGGTGCTGCTGATCGTCGGGGCTCGGCTGATCGACACCTATGTGGACTGGTTGTGGTTCGGCGAGGTCGGCTTCCGCACGGTGTTCTCCACCGTTCTGATCACCCGCGTGCTGCAGATGGTGATCGTCGGGATGGTCATCGGCGGCGTGCTCGCCATGAACCTCGTCCTCGCCTACCGGGCCCGGCCGGTGTTCGTTCCGGTGGTGGGACCGGAAGATCCGGTTGCCCGGTACCGCACGGCGGTCATGCAACGGCTGCGGCTGATCGGCGTCGGTGTCCCGGTGCTGGTCGGCCTGCTGGCCGGACTGTCCGCCCAGGGTGACTGGCAGACCGTGCAGATGTTCCTCAACGCCACCGATTTCGGGGTGACCGACCCCGAGTTCGGCAAGGACGTGGGCTTCTATGCTTTCCAGCTGCCCTTCTACAACGAATTGTTGTCCTGGGCATTCGTCGCCGTGGTGCTCTCCTTCATCGGTGCGCTGATCACGCACTACCTGTTCGGCGGGCTGCGGCTGGCCGGCCGGGGAGGCCAGCTCTCCGGACCGGCCCGCGTGCAGCTCGCGGTGCTGGCCGGACTGTTCGTGCTGCTCAAGGCGATCGGTTACTTCCTGGATCGCTACGGGCTGTTGTTCTCCCACCGCAACCTGCTCTTCACCGGGGCCAGCTACACCGATCTGAACGCCGTGATGCCCGCCAAGCTCATCCTGATGTGCATCGCGGTGATCTGCGCGGGCGCCTTCTTCATCGGCGCTGTGCTGCGCAACCTGCAACTGCCCGCCATCGCCACCGCACTGCTGCTGCTGTCGAGCATCCTGGTGGGTGTGGCGTGGCCGGCGATGCTGGAGCAGTTCTCAGTGCGTCCCAACGCCAACGAGCGCGAGGCCAAGTCGATCCAGCGCAACATCACCGCGACCAGGGACGCCTACGGGATCACGGACAAGCAGGTCCAGTACATCCCGTACTCCGGTCGCAGCGACGTCTCGCCCGCCGTCGTCCGTGCCGACACCGCCACGATCCCCAATGTGCGGCTGCTGGACCCGAACGTGCTCGCGGAAACGTTCACCCAGTTGCAGCAGGGGAGGAACTTCTACGGGTTCCAGGACAAACTGGATGTCGACCGCTACAACGTGAAGGGCAAGACGCAGGACTACATCGTCGCCGTGCGGGAGCTGGAAACCAGTTCGCTCGCGGAGAATCAGCGGACCTGGATCAACCAGCATCTGACCTTCACTCATGGCAATGGGTTCGTGGCCGCCCCGGCCAACATCGTGAATTCGGCGTTGACCGACACCGGGAGCGGTGCAGGTGGTTACCCGGTGTTCACCGTGTCGGACACCACGAGGCAGGGCGACATACCGGTGGCCCAGCCGAGAATCTATTACGGCGAACTGATCAAGGACTACGCGATCGTGGGCGGGGACACCGGCGCCGCGCCACGTGAGTTCGACGGTCGTCCGGAGAACTTCACCTACGACGGCAAGGGTGGCGTGCCGATCGGCGGCTGGTTCAACAGGTTCCTGTTCGCCGCCCATTACGGTGAGCGCAATATCCTCTTCAATCAGGCGATCGGACCTAATTCAAAGATTATTTACAATCAGAACCCGAGGGACCGGGTAGAGAAGGTCGCGCCGTGGCTCACAATGGATGGTGATCCGTATCCCGCAGTGGTGAACGGCCGGGTCCAGTGGATTCTGGACGGCTACACCACGCTGCGGAACTATCCGTATGCGCAGCGCACTGTACTGGGACAGGCGACGACGGACTCACTGTCCGGGGTCACCCGCCTTCCGAATGACGAGATCAGCTACATCCGCAACTCCGTCAAGGCCACCGTGGACGCCTACGACGGCACTGTGACGCTCTACGCCATCGACGACAAAGATCCGGTGCTGAAGACCTGGATGAAGGTGTTCCCCGGAACAGTGAAACCCAGTAGTGCGATCACCCCTGAGTTGCGGGCGCACTTTCGTTACCCCGAGGACTTCTTCAAGGTGCAGCGGCAGATGTTGACCCGCTACCACGTCGACAACCCGGGAGTGTTCTTCACCAACGACGACTTCTGGAATGTGCCGCCCGATCCGACGCAGAACCAGCAGGGTGTCGACCAGCCGCCGTACTACGTGGTGGCCGGGCCGCCCACGGGGCAGGGGCCTGCCGAGTTCCAGCTCACCAGCGCCCTGGTGAGCCTGCGCCGGCCGTTCCTCGCCTCCTACGTCTCAGTGGGATCCGATCCGGACAACTACGGCAAGATCCGGGTACTCGAATTACCCAGTGAATCCCAGACGTTGGGTCCGGAACAGGTGCAGAACCGATTCGTATCCTCGGCGAACGTCAGCCGGGAACTCAACCTGTTGCGCCAGGCGGAGACCGACGTCCGGTACGGCAACCTGTTGACTCTCCCGGTCGGTGGCGGCCTGCTCTATGTGGAACCCGTCTACATCGAGCGAGCCAATCAGCAAGCGGCCTTCCCGCAACTGAACCGGGTGCTGGTGGCATACGGGGACCGAATCGGCTACGCGCCGACCCTGGGTGAGGCGCTCGATCAGATCTTCGGAGCTGGAGCAGGGGATGCCAGCGCCGCACCGGACCAGCAGGCACCAGCGCAGACCGGGACGCCACCCTCGGCGGTCAACCCGAGCGTCGGCACCAGCCCGGCGATGCGCCAGGCGGTCTCCGACCTCTCCGACGCCCTGGCCCGCTTGCGCCAGGCGCAGGCGAGTGGCGACTTCGCCGCCCAGGGCAAGGCGCTGGCCGACCTGGATGCGGCCGGTCGGCGGTTCGACGCGGCTCAGTCGGCGGTCGGCAGCGCTACCCAGCCCAGCCCGTCCCCGGCGCCACCCGCTTCCCCGGCTCCAGCCCCGTCCGGAGGTGGCTGAGTGACTCGGGCGTGACTCGGGCACTGGGCCATTGACCAGGCGATTTGCTTCCCGTGGAGCGCGCCGCGTAGGGTTGTCACAGCGACGCGGGGTGGAGCAGCTCGGTAGCTCGCTGGGCTCATAACCCAGAGGTCGTAGGTTCGAATCCTACCCCCGCTACCAGGTGAAACGGCCCCCGGAAGACTCTTCCGGGGGCCGTTCTCTATGCGGTGTGACCAGATCTGTGACCAGCCATCCCGGTTAGTACTGCAACGGCACTTATGGGGGTCGGTGTCCGCGGTGGTGGTGGTGGCATAGGCGGGTCTGGTGCTGGCGGTGGCGGCGCCAGGTGGACCAGCCCGGGATGCTGGCCAGGTGGCGGGTGGGGGCCAGGGCGGTCTGGGTGAGCAGGTGGCGGATCTCGTTGCTGCTCAGCTCGACGAGTTGGTCGTGGCCGGGAGCGGGTCCCCTTTTTTGATCTCCTGGGCGCGGGTGACGGCGAGGTAGGCGGCG
>DASXOV010000269.1:0-6587 GCA_036494005.1 Pseudonocardiaceae bacterium
GGCACTGCCGAACCCCCCGCCCCGTTGCAGCGACTCGACGAGCAGTTGGCGCCCCGGTGCGTCGACGCCGACCAGCCGGGCGAGATCGATCAGCCGCACACCCGACCAGGACTGCACCCCGGTCGACCAGCCCTCGACGCAAGCGATGGGCAGGTCTGCGGTGTACTGGGTCATCGCCAGCAGCTCATCCCGGCTGAGTGATCTGGTGATCGCGCCGCGCAGCTCCAGCCGCCATCCCGGGCCGGTGAGCTCCGGTGTGACGCCCGCCAGTGCCGCCGGCTTGTTCACCGGAAAGTCGTTGGGACCGACGCCGAGGCTCTGCCCGCGGGGGGAGAGCACCGCCGTGGACCGCAGGGGCCCGTCGAGGGTCTGCCCGATCGACAACGCGACCACGGTCAGCGAACTCGCCCCGGCCAGGCCCAGCGCACCCCGGCGGGACATCGTCGGCGGTGCCGGGTTCGGGGTGACCAGGTGACCGGCGTCCGCGGGCTCGGGCACCGTGTCACGGACCCCGGTGCGCAGCTCGGCCATCACCGAGCGTCCGCGTAGCGCGCTGATCGCCGGGCGAGCGCGCAGCGCCACATGCGTCACCAGCGCGATGATGAACACCCACGCGCCGTAGAGATGGGCCTGGTAGAAGCCGAACGGCCAGGCGTAGAAGTACTGGATGTTCATCACGCCGGTGACCAGCTCGAACACCGTGCTGGCGACCAGCAGCAGCAACGAGAGCCGCTCCAGGGCGTGGGTCACCGAGCGGGCAGGCGGCCATTCGAAGAGCTTCGGCAGCACCGACCACAGTTTCGCCAGCACCACCGGGACCAGCGCGAGCCCGACCGTGACGTGCAGGCCCTGGTTGAGCCAGTACAGCCACGGCGGCCGGGTCGGCCAGGTGAACAGGTAGAAGCCGAGCAGCCCCTTGTCCGGGGTGGGGTCGTTGGCGGGGCCCAGCCCCGGGTTGTAGGCCGCGTAGGACAGCAGCCCGGTCACCACGACCAGGCTGAACCCCACCAGCAGGCCTATGCTCAGCATCGCGGTCAGCCACGGACCACGGATCGGGCTGCGCCAGAATGTCCGCCGGAACGGACCGGGCGGCGGATGCTCCGCCAGCCATCGAGTGAGCACGACCACCACCGTATGGATGCGGGCACCAGGCGGGGCCGTTTCGGCGAGCGGCGTCATCACTCGGTAAGGAGGCCTACCAGGTGGTGAGCAGCAGGTGGTTGACCGCGAGGGCGACCAGCGCCTGACCGGCCAGCCAGAACCGCATCCCACGGGCGGGCAGCACCGCGCAGGAGGCCCCCAGCCAAACCGCGAACGGTAACCAGATCCGCTCCACCTCGCCCTTGCTCAGCCCGGACAGGTCGGCGGTCAGCATCGCGACCGCGGCCGCGGCGACCAGCAGCCCGACCGCTCGGGGGGCCTGCGGCGCGGCACCGGCGAACCGCCGCAGACCGGCCACCGTGGCCGGCCCGATCGCGACGGCCAGCGCCGCCAGATTCGCCCACACCCAGTAGCCGTAGGGACGCAAGGCGCCCCACTCACCCGGCTGGTAGTAGCGGATCCGCACCAGCTGGTAGCCCTCCAGCCACCAGAACCCCGAGACGGTGAACGCCGCCACCACCATCCCGGCGCCGATCGCGGCGAGCAGCATCGGGCGCATTCGCTGGGTGACCAGCCCGACGGCGACCGGCAACAGCGCACCCAGCGCCAGCCCGTAGGAGAGATACCCACTGAAGCCCAGCAGCACCCCCCCGGACAACGCGGTGAGGTCTGCCCGCGGGCCGGGCGACGTGGTGCCGAGCGCAAGCAGCGCCACTCCCCAGGCGAGCACACCGGCGAACAGGCCGTCGGCGGACACGCCGACCCAGACCGCGCCGGGGAACAGCACGGCGAACAGCAGCGCCGTCCGGGCGGCGCGCTCGGCGCCGAGCGCGCGCAACGTCACCGCCACCGCGACGCCGCCCGAGGCGCCCACCAGGATGCACAGCAGACCCGCGGGCCCGCCGCCGGACAGACCGAGCCGGTCGAGCACGACGAACACCAGCAACGCCCCCGGCGGGTGCCCGGCCACGTGGGTGGTCCACGAGTGCGGCTGAAAGGACAGGATCCCGTCGGTGAACGTGCGCAGCATCGCGGGCAGGTCCGTGATGCGCGGCACCTCGTGCAGGTACTCCGTCGGCGTTGTGAGCCGGTCGGCCACGCCCCGGCGCCAGCCATCGACCAGGGCGAGGCTCAGCGTCCACGCGACCGAGGTCAGGTACCCGGCGGCCAGCAGCGGCCGCCAGCCCAGTCGTTCGGCCAGCTCTGGCCCCCGCAGCACCACCGCTGCCACGACCAGCACGGCGGGCCCGCTGCCCGGCCCGGCGTGCGGCAGCCACCGGGCCAGCAGTGGCGGTGTACCGGCCAGCACCGGGACACCCCGGCCGACCAGCCAGGCACCGACCAGCCCGGCCAGCACCACCAGCGTCGCGGCTACCGCAACCGCCGCGACGTCGTCGGTGGCGGGCAGGTGACGGCGAGCGGGTGCCTGGAGTCTGGGTAGCAGTCCGGTCACCCGGCGAAACTACGGCGCCCGATCAGGCGGTGGCACCCAGCTCGGCGGGAGTTCCTGATTCGGTAAGCAGTGAGGTGTGCCGAAACCGCTGACACCCAGACATCGGTCTGGGTAGTATCCTGGACATAGTTTCGGGGAGGCTGTGACCCATATGAACATCAACACCGACGACTCGCTCAGCGTCACCGAAGCCAGCAACCGCGGTGTCTCCCGCCTCATCAGAGACGCCACCAACGGCCGCACCCAGTACGTCCTGCGCAACAATCGCGTGGTCGCCGCAGTCGTCGGCGTCGACGACATCGAACGCCTCCAGCGCCTCGACGAACTCGAAGGCGACCTGCGGCTGCTCAGCGTCGCCCTGGCCCGCACCGTCACCGACAGCGGCAGGCGTCACAACCTCGACGACGTCGCCGCCACATTCGGCACCGACCTCGACACCCTCGATGAGGACGACGGCTGAGGCGAGAGAGCCACAATGGGGGCCTGGGGTGGCGCGGGTACAACTCACCGACGAAGCCGTCGAGGACCTCGCTGACCTTGACGGGTCCACCCGCCGTGCCGTCTTCAAAGCCCTCAAGAAGCTCCAGACCGAGCCTGAGCAGCGTGGGGTGCCGCTGGGCCACCGCAGCGGCGGGAACCTCACAACTTTTCGGCTACGGCTGCACACCACCACCGCCGCGCAGGAGTTCGTAACCGTCCTCGACGAACTGTGGGATCGGCAAGGCTGAACCCGGTGCCTCCGCAAGTTGTCGGCGGCCGCCACCACCTACGACTGGCCTCGGGTCATCCTCCGGGCGTCATCCGGGCCGTTCCCAGTGTCCTGATCAACTCATCCACTGTGCCGGGCTCCATGATGGCCTCCCGAGTGAATGGCGGATCGATGGACACCCACATCTTGCCCTGCCGCACGATGATTACCACCGTTGACCGAACTCTGCCATTGCTCTTGACCGCAATTCTCCGGTGCACATCCGAACCGACATACCTGGTCTCGAATACAACTCACCTTGATCCTCTTTATCGCAGTTTCACCCCCTCGGCACGAACGAGCGCAACCCTGTCAGGTCAACTGCGCGCGTGCTGCGGTCGGCAAGATCGCACGGACGCGCGATCCACTCGCTGGATAGCCGGTGGGAGGTTCGTATGTGACGAGGTCAGGGCCGGTGGAGGGGGTTGGGTACCCGGCCGTGCACGGCGGCGTGCGGGCGCTCCGGGCGGTCCCGGTAGCCGTCGAGCAGCAGCCGGTTGCGGTTCAGGCACAACCGCTGCAGGTCCGGTGCCAGCAGGTCGAACAGCGCGAAACGCTCGGCGAGCTCGGGGAACCGTTTGTGATAGGCGAGGACCTCGTCACGAACCAGTGACCAGAACTCGGCCTCGGCCACGCCCAGGTGCGTCTCGAACAGATCACCCAGATACCGGAAGTGGCCGACGAACAGGCCGCTCTGGATGAACTGGCAGAGCATTTCCGGTGGTTCGGTGAGCAGCACCTCGGCGACGTCGGCGGGCATGTCCCGCAGTTCGGGCAGGGCCGCGTCGGACACATTGACGTCGTCGACGAAGTCCTTCACCGCGAGCCGGGCGGGTACGTCGTGGGAGTCGAAGACCACGACGGCGTTTTCGCCGTGCGGGGAGAACACCACGCCGTAGCGGTACAGGAAGTGCAGCAGCGGGGGCAGCAGCGTCCCGAACAGCCGTTGCAGCCAGTTCCGGGGCGACAGACCGGAGCGGGTGACCAGCTCGGCCACCAGGGGTCGTCCCACGGAGTCGATCTGCAGCAGGCAGGCCAGCGTGCGGGCCTTTTCCTGCGGGTCCAGTTTGCTGGTGACGGGCTCGCGCCAGATCGCCCCGAGCAGCTCCAGATACTGATAGGGGACGCCGGGGATGCGTTCCAGCACCGGGTGGTTGACGGTGACGGAGGCGACCTCACCGAGCAGTACCACCCGGGTCTGTGCACGCAGGAAATCGTCCCGCTCGGCCAGTCCGAGGATCCAGGAGGTCACGGCGGGAGCGGCGAGCGTGCGCTCGGTCGGCAGGCCCCGCCAGACCAGCGTGTTCAGGATCGACAGCGGCAGCTTGACGTGCCGGCGGCCGGGGGTGTCGATGTTGCTGAAAGTGCGGATCGACTGCTGCGCCAGGTACCGGTCCGGGCCGTCGCCGAGCGGCACGATCCGCCCGGCCGCGACATCGGCGGCGAAGACCGGCACCACCACCTCGTCCCACTGCCAGGGATGCACCGGCAACCAGTGGAAGTCCGCCGGGTCGGCGCCCCGGGCGAACAGCTTGGCCTCGAATCGCTGCCGGGCGGGCTCGCCCAGCTCCTCGGCCAGCAACCGCCCGGCGTCGAGCCCGTCGATGCCGCGATAGTGCGCCAGGTCCCGGTGCACCGCCATCCAGGGCAGCCGCAGCGGATGGTGCGCCTCCGGAACGTAGTGGGCGGCGTCGGAGGCGGAGAAGCCCAGACGGCCCTTGTTCGGGATCAGCCAGGGATGCCCCGTCTGGTGGCCTTCCAGCTCCGGGTAGGGCAGGTCGGCCAGGTCGGCGGCGGTGCGCTGGTCTGCCAGCAGCCTGGTGTCCGCGGCCAGGGTCGCGGACAGTTCCCGGGCCAGGTGCCCGGCGGTGTCACCGGACAGGCCCAGCGCCTGGTGCGCGTCCAGCAGGAACCGCAGCGGGTCGTCGGCTTC
Source organism: Pseudonocardiaceae bacterium (assembly GCA_036494005.1). GTDB lineage: Bacteria > Actinomycetota > Actinomycetes > Mycobacteriales > Pseudonocardiaceae. Next base: position 5,236 of record DASXOV010000269.1, read on the forward strand.
GGTGCCCGGCCCGTCCCCGGTCTGCCGCCGCACCGACGACGGTGCCACCCGCCAGGCGTCGAAGGCGCCCCGGCGGGCCCGGAAGGTGTAGCTGACCCCGCCGCCGACCTGCACCCGGTAGCCGTCCTCGCCGGTCGGAACCGGATCGAGCAGTTGTTCGTAGCTCAGCTCGGCCAGCGCCTTGGCCAGCAGGCTGCGCCCGGCGCGCCGCCAGGCCGACGCCGTGAGCTCGGCGGGCAGGGTCAGGGACATGCGGTGCTCACCTCCGGGGATGTGGGCGCCCGGTTCACGGCGCGCCGAAACTGGTGAAGGCGGTGCGAGTGGGTAGCGGGTACACCGTGCGCCCGGTGACGGCGTTGAGGATCACGGCCGCCCGGTAGGCGCCCAGGCCCAGATCGGGCGCTCCGACCCCGTGGGTGGGCGTTTCGGCGTTCTGCACGTACAGCCCCCCGGTAATCACCCGGTCCACTGCCACCCGGTAGTGCTCGTCGACCCGGTAATGGCCGTCCTCGCCCAGGTCGAGCAGCCCGGCCAGGGGTTGCAGGCAGTCCGGCGGCCGGGCCGCATACCCGGTGGCAAGTACCGCGCGATCGGTCAGCACCGTGAACGTGCGGTTCTGCTGGGTGTGCCGGCAGGACAGTTCCAGGCCGGTGACGTGCCGGCCGGCCGAGGTGACCTCGACGTTGGGCGTCATCCACACGTCCGGTCGCGCGCCGCCAATGCCGCGCTCGTAGAGCAGATCGTGGATCTCGGCGATGGTGTCCGCGCTGATCGCCTTGTACAGCTGCCACTGGGACGCCACCAGTGCGCGGCGGGTCGCCGCGGGCAGCCCGCGGAAGTACTGCGTGTAGTCCGGGGTGAAGTGCTCCAGGCCCAGCTTCGAGTACTCCATCGGCGCGAACGCGGGGGAGCGGGTCAGCCAGCGCAGCCGCCAGCCGGTCTGCTGCTGCTTACGTAGCAGATCGAGGACGACCTCGGCGCCGGACTGCCCCGATCCGATCACCGTGATGTCGCGCGCGTCGTGCAGGGAGCCGGCCGCGTCGAGGTAGTTCGCGGAGTGGAAGACCTCCTTACCCAGCAGCGCGCGCAGCGGTTCGGGCACCACCGGCTCGGTCCCCACTCCGAGCACGACATTGCGGGCCCGCAGCGGTTCGCCGGGTGCCTCGATCTCCACCACGAAGAGGTCGTCGGCGGGGTCGAAACGCACACCTCGCACCCGGGCGCCGAACCGGCAGGACGGCAGGCAATCGGCGACCCAGCGGCAGTAGTGGTCGTACTCCCGGCGTGGCACGTGGAACCGCTCGGCGAAGTAGAACGGGAACAGCCGGTCGTGTGCCCGCAGGTAGGACAGG
>DASXOV010000270.1:0-5904 GCA_036494005.1 Pseudonocardiaceae bacterium
CGGCTGGCTAACCGCTTGGTTGGCATCCTGCACGGCTGCCTACGCCACCACACCCACTATGACGAGGCCACCGCCTGGCCTCCAGCACAACAAGATCAACAAGCTGTGGCTTGACAACCTACGACCGTGGGATGTCTAACCGGCTGCCCGGGATTGCGCCAGACCTTCGGCGCGGTCTGCGCTGAGTCGGGCGTCGAGTTGCTGATCTGCGACTGCTCCGAGGTGAGTTTTCTATCCTGCTCCGGGCTCTCGGTGCTGGTGGACTTCGGCGGCCTGCTCCGGCGGCGCGGCTCGCGACTGTGTGTGGTGGCCCGCCATCCCGCGGTGCTGCGCTTGTTCGCGTTGACCGAGCAGGAGGAGGCGCTGGGGCTCTGCACCGATCTGGCAGCCGCCCTGACCGGCACCGCCGACCCACTCCCACCGCCGGGAGCGACGCTTCCGCCTCCCGAACGGGGCAGCGCGTCCGGGAGGCATCCGGCCGCATCTGATCCGGCCTGCATCTGATCCGCGGCTGTGCCTTCCCGCGGTGCTAGTCCAAGGGGCTGGAGCGCCGGCGAAGCGCGGCGAGCAGGTGGGTGCCGTCGGGTACGCCGAGGCCCGTGCAAGGGTCCCAGCCGGGGCCGGCGGGGTATGCGCCGTTGTCGCCGCTGGTGATGTCGCGGAAGCCGGGTGCGCCGTTGCCCGCAGGCACCGAGCCGTACAGCGCGGGCTGCAGCAGGCCGAGGCGCTGGCCGGTCGCCTGGGCGAGCCGGGCCGCCAGGGCCGCCCAGAGCGGGGCCACCGCGCTGGTGCCGCCGATCACGGTGTCCGTGCCGTCCACCCGCACTTTGTAGCCGGTCTGTGGGTCGGCCACGGCGGCGACATCCGGGACTCCGCGCCCGGGGTTGCCGGACGGGGCGGGCACGCCGGCCAGGGCCTGCCAGCTGGGCAGGCCGAACGCGTCGCTGACCCCGCCGCCGGTAGCCCCGCGTCCGGCGCCGTTGTTCCAGACGGTTTCCGCGGCCACCCGCCCGGTCGTCGGGTCCGCGTCCAGCCGGGTGCCGCCGCAGGCCAGGGCGTGCGGACTCGATGCGGGGAAGTCCACGTGCGCGCGGCCATCGGTGGCGCGGTCGGTGCTGCCGTCGTCACCGGCGGCCACGGTCACGGTCACGCCGAGCGCGGTCGCGTCCGCGAGTGCCTGGTCGAAGGCGGTGCGGGCCTGCGCGGACCACTCGTCCTCGTTCTGACCCCAGCTGATACTCATCGCCGTGGGTGTCGGCGTGGTGTGCGCGGCGGTCGCCACCGCATCGACGAAACCGGCGTCGGTGTTGGGGGCGAAGTAGACGACGATGGCGGCGGCCGGGGCGAGTGCCCCGGCGACCTCGATGTCGAGCAGCACCTCGCCGTCGGCGCCGTTCGGGTCCTGGCCCGGGGTGTTCGCTCCGCCGTCGACACCCACGGCGCTCACCGTCGGTCCTCTGATGCCCAGCCCCGCGAAGTAGGTGTCGAGATCGGCCTGGTCGAATCCGCCGCCCAGTTCGATGATGGCGATTGTCTCGCCGGAGCCGTCGGTGCCCGCGGGAAACCGATAGATCTGGCCGAGTTGCACCGGGGTGTAGCTGGTCGAGACCGCGCGGGGGTCGGCGACGTGGAACTGGGTGCGAGCCTGCGGGCGATCGTCGAGCCCGAGTACCGCGGTCACGACTCCGTCCAGGACCGCGGGCACGCTCAGCTCGCCGGTGGGGAACCGGTGTGGAGCCCCGGTGCCTGCCGCGTGCCGGTCGGCGAACTGCACCAGGGATGTGCCGAACATCCGGCTCAGCACCGTGGCGGTGCCTGCGACCCGCACATTCCGGGCGTCGGGCCGCACCGACACCACCCGCGCACCGAGGCCGGTGACGGTAGTCGTCACCAGCTCGACGTCGGCAGGATCGGCACCGTAACGGGCGGCGAACTGCGCATGCGTGATCGGCGCGGCGTTGGAGGGGTCTGGCAGCGCAGCCCGGCGGCGCAACACCAGCGTCACCTCGATCGCTGTTTCCGCAGGGACCGGGACGGTGGCCCGCGAGGTGCGCGTCCCGATCTGCCGCTCGCTACCGGGAAGCGGCCGCAGGCGAAGAGCACCCGGTTCGGTACGTGGATCACTCACCCGGTCTGTATACCGACGAACTCCCGTCGGTGGCTACACGATGACGGTCCGTCGCACGAGCTCGCCGGTCACGCGAGCGAACGCAGGTGATCTTGGCCGGCAGTCCTCCGGCAGGGACTACGTCGTCAGGCCGCCAACTGGTCGCCAGCCGGGTCCGACGCGGCAGGGCTGCGCGTCGTCGGTCGGTGCCGTGCGGTACTGGTGGGTTTGTCGCACTGCCATCGCCACGTGCCACAGTGCACCCGCACGAAGCCGGTCGAGGTTTCGGCCACCACGGTCGGCTGCCCGCAGATCACGCAGGCGACAGCGACAGGGTGTGGGAATCTCATCAGCCACCTTCCCGGGATCGCGCGCGACACCACATGCCGCGAAGCGTCCGGTCACCGGCTGCGAAACAACGACGTTGGTGTGTTTCCCCAGCTTACCGGCGTGCAGCGGGGCCTGCACGGTGAAACGGTGACGCTCTGCCACACCCGTACGCTCATGACAGGAGCCCAGTGACGTCACCGAATTGCCACCGGTAGTTGGCGCGACATTCGCGGCCGGGAGGCCGGCTGGAGCCGGTGAGCAGACCATCGCCGCACGGTGCGGACCGCGTTGCTGAGGCCTCGCGGTGCCACTGGTGCACAACGCCGACACCGCCGTCCGGGCACTGGCGGCATCCGATTCTTGCCGGCACGGCGTGGGCACCACTCTCACCGCGATGCTGTTCTCAGGTCCCCGGCTCGCGCTGGTCCATGTCGGAGACTCCCGGATCATCCGCAGCGGTCGATCCTGCTCCGGGCCCTGCACGGGGGCGCCCACGCTGAACCGGATGTGCAGTTGCGATGCCCAGGCGGGCGATCGGTACCTGCTGTGCTCTGACGGCCTGCACACCGTGCTGACCGTCGAGACCCTGCACGAGGTGATGCGCACGGGCCCCGAACCCGAGCATGCGTGCGCCGGCTCGTCGACCTGGCCAATCACGCAGGCGGCCCGGACAACATCGCCTGGGTCGTTGCCGACATCGTGACCGCCTGACGGCGTCGCGGGCGCGAAACGTGGGGGAGGGGCCGGTGGGATGTCACGGATCGTCCCGCCCTGACTACAACCCGATAGATGGAAATTTCCAGTTGTTGCGGGCCACCATCGGGTGGACTCGTGCCCGATCCCGCGCAGTCACGGGAAGACTCCGGGTAGGAGGGGTGCTTTGCAGGCGCCGCCGCACTTCTGGCGTCGCCTGTCCTAGCCGAGAACATGGTCCGAGGTGAGCGAACTGTGATGAACAACCATGGGGTCGAGGGGCCTCCGGTCTGGCGCAAGGCGAGCTACAGCAACGGCAACGGAGGCTGTTGCGTTGAAGTCGCCGATCTCCACGGCGGCTACCGAGCGGTGCGTGACAGCAAGGATCCGGCCGGGCCGATGCTGATCTTCACTGCCGGTGAGTGGACCGCCTTCACCGCAGGCGTCCGCGACGACGAGTTCAATTGAGTGGGTAGCCGCCGACGGTCCTTGATCTGTCGAGAACCCGGGCGACGACGTCGTCGCCCGGGGAGGCTCCCCCCGGTGACGACCGCATCAGGCCGTTCCGTTCCGCTGGTCGGGCAGCGATCGGCCTATGGCCATCGGTACTAGCCGTCCGGCCGATGCCCGCACGTCGCGACAACTGCCAGCTTTGGTGACCGTGAAATGGACGACGCGTGGTCACCACGAGGGCCGGGCTGGAGCGGTGCCCGCCGTCTCGGCCCAGAGGAGCTGACAATGACGATTGAACACGCCAAGATTCGCCGAGTCGGTGCACTGGCTGCAGGCGTGACACTTCTCCTCGGTGGAATCACGGGCTTGAGTAGCGGGAACCATCTGACCGTCAGTACGATCGGCGCCGGATTGGCGGTCATCGCCGGGCTGGCATTCCTGAGCCTGAGCGCACGTTCCAAGTCGTGACCCGGGCTCGGCCCGGGGTCGCGGTCCGAAGGCCGACTGCACTACTGGACGATTCGGCTAGGGATCGAGTAACCGTCGTGGTCCGGGCCCCTCCTTTCCGAGCTTGTCGTACGGGTTGGTCAGCGCGCACCGATCGATGGACAGGCAGCCGCATCCGATGCAGTCGCTGAATTCATCGCGCAACTGCTGCAGATGTGTGATGCGCTCGTCGATCTCGGCGCGCCAGCTCTGGGAGATCCGTCTCCAGTCGTCCCGGGTGGGTGTGCGGCCGTCCGGCAGCAGGGCGAGTGCGGCAGCGACTCCCGACAGCGGGATGCCGACCCGCTGCGCGATGCGGATCAGTGCCACTCTCCGAAGCGTGTCCCGCTTGTACCTGCGCTGATTACCTGACGTACGAGTACTGGTGAGCAGGCCCTGTCGTTCGTAGAAATGCAGGGCCGACACCGCGACGCCGCTTCGAGCCGCGAGTTGCCCTACGGTGAGTTCCTTCTGGTCCCACGCCGCTGAGTCCATGGTGTCACTCCCACTTACCGTCCATTGATCGCTGCCTTGACCTGAACACTAGTTGAGGTTCTACGGTCCCGCTTGTTGCCGAGCCGGAACGCCGACGAGCGCGTGACATCACGGGGAAGTGCTCGTCTTCGGTGCGTTCGTCAGCATGCTGGACGCATCGGTGGTGATGTTTGTTGTTCCCGTTGTACTTCCAGATCCTGCACGGGCAGGATGTCATGACGACCGGGCTGTCGCTGTTCTCGCTCGGCCTGGGCACGGCGTCGGCGCTGCCGTTGAGCGGACGTCTCACCGACCGTTACGGCGGGGGGATCGTGTCCGCCGGTGGCAGTCTGCTCATGATCGCCACCACCGTGCCGTCGCGTTCATGGGCGCTCAGGCGAGCCAGGCCGTGGTGCAGGCGTTGTTGCTGCTGCACGGCGTAGCGCTGTCGCGGTGATCCTCGGGCAGTCGCTGACCGGGGGTATTGATCGTGCCTTCCAGATCGTCTTCTGGTGGCTCACCGGGGCGTCGGCGGTCGCGCTGGGCTCGTCGCTGTGGTTGTGGGCCGCGATCCGCTCCCGGGAACCGGCCGGCGCCCTGGTCAGCACCCGGTCACCGGCCGGGTAGCTCAGGGCCCGCGGCCGTCCTGCAGTGGTAGTGCTCATGGGCCGCCTGCTTGCTCACTCCCAGGGCTCGTCCGATATCACTCCATTTCGCCCCGCGGTCCCGGGCCAGCCTGACCAGTTTGCATCGCCACCGTTCCACGACCACGACCAGTCTCGTGGCCGCAGTCAGGGCCTGGATCGCCGGCCTCATCGGGAGGTGCGGATGCTCACCGGCAGCGTCCGCGCTCGTCTTCAGATGGTTTTCGATGCGGCGAACGATGTGCTCCGCATCGCCGGCCTGCCGCCGCAGGGACGCGTCCTCGGTAACAGCCGCTCGTCGCATCCCACCGTCGTGCGGCGGTGTGCGGGTGGTGCGCGGGCTCGCTGTGGTGCCGTCAGGGTGCTTTGGCTTGATCATGCGAAGATGAGTACCCCGGAGACCCGTCCTCGAAACAATCAGTGACCATGGCGGCCGGCGGGATCGTGGTGGCCGCGGACCCGCAGTGGCGCTGTGTCGTGGTATGACCGAACAGAGAGACCAACCGGCTGGCGGCGGCCCTTTCCCGAGACTATCGCAGTGGTTAGGGTCGGTGACCGGTCCGCGTGTGCGACGACGAACTCGTGAGAGGCGCTGATGAAGGTGACCGAACCGTCGCGCGGTCGGCTGCGGTTCGCCGCACTCATCGCGGCCTTGATCGCCGTGTTCGCCGCAGCCGTTCCGGCCTGGGCGGGCACGGTGCAGATCCAGGACGACGC
>DASXOV010000271.1:0-3449 GCA_036494005.1 Pseudonocardiaceae bacterium
ACTGGGGCATGACGGGCCTGTGCAGCGGATGGGCCATCGCCGCCACGGCCGAGGCTGTTGTCTTGCTACCCGCCGTGATCCGGGTCTTCCGCCGGGATCAGCCGGCCGAACCCGGCACTACGGCGGCATCCGGCTGATATATCCGGTGGCTTCGTATCGTTCAGAACCCTGAACGGGCAAGCGATGCGGAGCTCGTCGAGGTGCCTGTACGCGGTAAAGGCCAATCATGTAACGTAACGCGTAATCGACAATCATCATCGGACGTGGCGTCTTCGGTCAGGTGCGCGCGTCCTCTTGAGGCTGACGGCGTGGGGGACTGCATAGAGGGGTTAGTCCGGAATGGTGGCCCACGCATCTCCCAAGCTGCTCCCCGCCCGCCGCCAGGACCGAGACGAAGAACCCCTGTTCAGACGCAGAACGCTGGCCCTGGCTAAACGCTCGACGCGCTCGATGGTCCGGGCGCGCCCCGATGAGCGCCGCGTCGTACTGATCTTCGGATGCCAGCGATCAGGGACCACGATGCTCCAGCAGACCTTCCTCGATCGATCCTGGCGGGTCGTCATCCTCGAGGAACACGATCGCCGTCTGGTCGGCCCTGGTCCAGGGGAGACGACCTGGCAGGAGTATGCCATCGTCCTGGGACGAATCCGCCGTCTCCCCTTCGAGGTCGTGGCAGCCAAGCCGCTGGTGGAGAGCGCCTCGGCCACTGCGCTCATGGACGCCGCCGGCCCGGTGAAGGCAATCTGGATGGTGCGCCATTTTGCCGAGGTCGCGCGGTCCAATGTGAGTCGGTTCGGTGTGGATAACCCATACCGGGATCTGCAGCCGATTCGTTCCCGGGACGCGCTGGATTGGCGATACAGAGGTGTGACCGAGGAAACGTGGGAGACGGTTACCGCCTTGTCGGGCCGGAAGCTCACACCGTTCGACGCGGCCGCGCTTTTCTGGTGGACTCGCAACCAGCTCTATTTCGACCAGCGTCTCCGGGGGGACGACCGGATACGGGTCCTCCGCTACGAGCGAGCGTGCAACCAGCCCGACGAGGTGATCCTGTCTCTTTCCGGCCACATCGGAGTGACGTTGCCCCTCGGCTCGATAGCCCCGCGGGTACGGGCGCAGCCGTTCCCTCCGAAGCCCAGAGAACTCGATCCAGAGGTCGAGGCACTCTGCAGGAAGCTGTGGGATTCGTTCGAAGGCTGCCCGGAACTGTAGAAGGACAGACGGTACGGTGCTCTCACACGGGCACGCTGACCAGTAGGGTGTCGTTACGATGAGGCGCGACGGAACGCTCATTCTCTGCTACCACCGGATCGCGGAAGGCGTCGAGGACCCCTTCTATCTCTGCGTAAGCCCCGGCAATTTCGCTGCCCACCTCGAGGAGATATCCAGGGCACGGGAACCGTCGACGCTTGCCGATATATCGGTTCCGTCGCGTCGGCCGAGAGTGGTCGTGACGTTTGATGACGGCTACCGCGACAACCTGACCAGCGCGCTGCCGATCGCCGAATCTAAAGGTGTCCCGATCACCGTCTTCGTGACCAGCGGCATCCTGGGTAACCACCATGGTCTCTGGTGGGACCGCCTCGGAACGCTGTTGCGCTCGAGGCCACCGCACGTGAAGGAGATCGATCTGCCGGCCGGTGGCCGGACCCTCCGCCTCCCGCTCGGTTCGTCCGGGATCAGGGCGGACCTCGACTCGGTCCGCCGCCACCTGCTGCCACTTCGGGTGACGGAGATCGAACGGGCACTCGACGCCGTCTCGGAGCAATGGCAGGTGAGTTCCGCTTCCCCGCCTGACGCCGGGACGCTCACCCCCGAGGATCTCCTCCGGCTGGCGGCCAGTGACACCGTGACGATCGGCGCCCATACGGTCGATCACGTCCGGCTTCGGGATCGTCCGGCCCTGGAGCAGCAGGACACCATCTCCGGCTCCAGGGCGGAGCTGGAGCAGTCGATAGGCCAGCCCGTGTCGCACTTCGCGTACCCATTCGGCGGCCACGATGACTTCGACGGTGATTCGGTCGACGCCGTGCGGTCGGCCGCGTTCGACACCGCATGCACCACCATCCCCGGAACGGCCCGTTCTTCGGCCGATCCCTACCGCCTGCCCCGGCGCCTGGTCATGGACTGGGGGCGGCTTCGTTTCAGGGTTCAGATGCAACGATGGAAACTCGGGTGAGCGACGCAGGCCGGGTGCGATGCTTTCCCCTGCAAATTCTTCGGAGGGAGAGGTGAGTTGCCGGACCGCCCGACAGTATCGGTCGTTATCTGCGCGTACACAGAAGATCGCTGGTCACAGCTTCAAGAGTCGGTCGCTTCGGTCGAAGCTCAGTCTTCACCGCCAATCGAGATCATCGTGTGCATTGATCACAATGAGGAGCTGCTCCGGAAGAGCGAAGAGTACTTCGGGCAAGGGCGTCCAGCCGGGGGTATGCCATTGATCGTACTGGCAAATAAATACGACGGCCGCCTTGGCTCAGCTCGCAATACTGCGGCCGAGTTCGCGAGCGGCGAGGTGCTGGCATTCCTTGACGACGACGCTGTTGCCGCCGCCGACTGGCTGGAGCGACTAATTGCCCCGTATAGCGACGAACGGGTAGGCGCCGTGGGCGGTGCGCCATTGCCAGTATTCGAAACGAGTCGGCCCCGATGGTTTCCGCATGAGTTCGACTGGGTATTCGGTTGCGCCTATCGGGGCCTGCCGCCGGCCTGCGCGCCACTCGCGCACCTCATCGGCGCGAATATGTCAGCGAGACGCTCGGCCTTGCGCGAGGTCGGCGGCTTCCACTCAGATGATCATGATGACATGGATATGTGCCACCGCATCGCATATGCCCAGCGCAGAGTCCTCTATGAGCCGCTTGCTGTTGTACATCACTTCGTGCCAGCCACCAGGACAACGTGGCATTACTTCTGGCGGCGATGTTACCGAGTCAATAAAGGCAAGGTAGAGGCATTCGCCAATATGCAGGAAGCCTCGAGCCTCGACGCGGAACTGACCTTTGTCGCACGCGCATTGACGACGAGCGTCCGGACCGAGGTTCACTATGTAATTCGAGGTGACCTGTACGGGCTCGCACGCATCGGGGCGATGATGGCGGGGATCGCGCTCGCGGGCCTTGGACACATCTCCGGGAAGGCGCGCCTCCGCTGGTCACGCCGGGTACCTGCCGCCGGGTAACGACGTGCGGGACCGGGTTTCGCGGGCCGGGGCGTCCGGGGAGGGCGGGCTCGAGCCAGGCGGGGATGGCGTCCCGAAAACGGGGATGCGCGTGTGCGGGAGGCCGAAGCCCGCCAGCACGAGCCGGGCGGCCGTGACTACGACGATCATGCCCAGGAACCACCGGTAGCTGACCATCCAGGACGTGTCCTGAAGCGGCCAGAAGAGCCGCACCCCCGGGTAACCCTCGGCGACATCGCGCGCGAAGTGGAGCACCAGTCCGGTCGCT
>DASXOV010000272.1:0-8398 GCA_036494005.1 Pseudonocardiaceae bacterium
TCGGTCAGGTAGGCCAGCCGGGTGGCCTCCCCGGCGAACAGTTGCTGGCCCACCAGTCCGTCGTCGATCAGGTTGAAGGCGTATTTCAGCATCCGCTGGGCGGTGGGCGATTTGCCGTTGATCGCGCGGGCCCACTCCAGCGCGGTCCTCTCCAGTTCCTCGTGCGGCACCACCGCGTTGACCATGCCCATGCGGTGTGCCTCGGCCGCGCTGTACGCCCGGCCGAGGAAGAAGATCTCCCTGGCGAACTTCTGCCCGACCTGCCGGGCCAGGTAGGCCGAGCCGAATCCGCCGTCGAAGGAGCCGACGTCGGCGTCGGTCTGCTTGAACCCGGCGTGCTCGGCCGAGGCCAGGGTCAGGTCACAGACCACGTGCAGGGAGTGCCCGCCCCCCGCGGCCCAGCCGGGGACCACCGCGATGACCACCTTGGGCATGAACCGGATCAGCCGCTGGCACTCCAGGATGTGCAGCCGCCCGGCCCGGGCCGGGTCCACCGTGTCGGCGGTCTCCCCGCTGGCGTACTGGTACCCGGTGCGGCCCCGGATCCGCTGGTCACCGCCCGAGCAGAAGGCCCAGCCGCCGTCCCGGGGGGAGGGGCCGTTGCCGGTCAGCAGCACACACCCCACGTCGGGCGTCATCCGGGCGTGGTTCAGCGCCCGGTAGAGCTCGTCCACGGTGGACGGCCGGAACGCGTTACGCACTTCGGGCCGGTCGAAGGCGATCCGGACCGTCCCGGAGTCGACAGCGCGGTGATAGGTGATGTCGGCGAAGTCGAAGCCGTCGACGACGCGCCACGCGGAGGGTTCGAACAGCTCGGAAACGGTCACGGCGGGAAGCATACGAACCCGGGGTGCGGATCGGTGCGGGAACACCGCGACGCACTCACGCCCCGCACAAGGCATGCTGATCCACCGTGAATCCGTCCACCGCGCTGGCCACCGTGCTGGTCGACGAACTGGTGCGCTGCGGCATCCGGCACGCCGTGCTGTGCCCCGGATCGCGCAACGCGCCGCTGTCCTTCGCCCTGCACGCGGCGGACTCGGCCGGACGACTGACTCTGCACGTGCGGATCGACGAGCGGTCCGCGGCGTTCCTGGCGCTGGGCCTGGCGCTGCGGTCGGGCGTTCCGGTGCCTGTGGTCTGCACATCCGGCACGGCGGCGGGGAACCTGCACCCAGCGGTGCTGGAGGCCCACCAGGCCGGCGTTCCGCTGCTGGCGGTGACCGCGGATCGTTCGGCTGAGATGGTGGGCACCGGGGCCAATCAGACGATCCAGCAGCCCGGACTGTTCGGCGGCGCGGCGCGGACGGTGCCCTGGCTCGCCGCGCCGGAGCGCCGCGCCGGGCAGCAGGCCGGCTGGCGCTCCACGGTGGACCGGGCGGTGGCCGCGGCCCGCGGCGCGCTGGGCGGTGGTGGCCCGGGTCCGGTGCACCTCAACGTGCCGTTCCGGGATCCGTTGATCCCCGAGGCCGCCGCCGACTGGCCGGAATCCCTGGCCGGCCGGGCGGATGCGGCCCCGTGGACCGTGGTGCCCGCCGCGGCGGCCGACCGCGTCGAGGCGGAATTGGATCTGACCAGGCCGACTCTCGTCGTCGCCGGTCACGGCGCCGGACCGGCTCCACCCGGGATGCCCCTGCTGGCCGAGCCCACCGCGCCGGACTGGCCGGACGGGCTGGCCGCCGGTCCGTGGTTACTCGGGTCGTCCGCGTTCGAGTGGTTACGGCCGGAGCAGGTGCTGGTGCTCGGGCGCCCGACCCTGCACCGCCCGGTGCAGCGTCTGCTGGCCGACCCGAGGGTGGCGGTCACCGTGCTCACGCGGCGCCCGGAGTGGACGGATGTGGCGGGCAACGCCGTCGCGGTGGGCAGCACGCTACGGGCCACGGGATCGCCGGACCCGGAGTGGCTGAAGCGCTGGCAGCAGGCCGACGACGCCGCTGCCGACGCGGTCGCCGCCACCGTGGAGAGCCACGACGGCGTGACCGGCCTTGGCATGGCGCGGCTGGTGGTGTCCGCCCTGCCCGAAGGTGCCCTGCTGCTGCTGGGGTCGTCCAATCCGATCCGGGACGTGGCGCTGGGCGGGCGACCCCGTGGCGGCCTGACCGTCCTGGCCAACCGGGGCGTCGCGGGCATCGACGGTGCCGTCGGTACCGCGGCCGGAGCCGCGCTCGCGCACGGTGGCCCCGGCTACGCCCTGATCGGCGATCTCACCTTCCTGCACGACACGAACGGGCTGCTGGCCGGTCCGGCCGAGCCCCGGCCCGACTTGACCATCGTGATCCTCAACGACGATGGTGGCGGCATCTTCGGACTGCTGGAGCAGGGAGCGCCGGAACACGTGGCCGCCTTCGAACGGGTGTTCGGCACCCCGCACGGCGCCGACTTGGCCGCTCTGTGCGCCGCGCACCACGTGCCGCACGCCCGGGTGCACCCCGAGGAGCTGGCCGGCGCGCTGTCTGCGGCCCGGGGACTGCGGGTGCTGGAGGTGCGCACCGAGCGGGCCGGGCTGCGCGCGCTGCACGAACGAATCCGGACCGCGGTCTGCGCCGCGGTGGACCAGATCGAATGGTCCCGTGGTGTCGATTCCCGTGGTGTGGATCCCCGCGGTGTCGATTCGGGAGGTGGGTCGTGCGGATCCGGGCGCTGATCGTGGTGGGCCTGGCGTTACTCGCGGTGATCATCGTCGGATTGGTCCTGGTGCTGCCGCCGCAGGGCGGTAAGGCACCAGCACCGGCACCGGCGCCACACGAGCCCGCCGTGGCGCATCCGGTCCCCGGATCCGACGGCATCGGGGACTCCTACTACCCCCGCGCGGGCAATGGTGGCTACGACGTCATCCACTACGACATCCAGGTGCACTACGACCCGGCCACCGATCAACTGGACGGCGACACCACCATCACCGCCCGCGCCACCGAGGACCTCTCCCGGTTCAACGTGGACCTGAAACTGGCCGCCACCGCCGTCGAGGTGGACGGGCACCCGGCGACCATTCACCAGCAGGACGGCGAGCTGCAGATCACGCCCGCCCAGCCGGTGCCGACCGGCCGGTCGATGGCGGTGCGCGTGACGTACGCGGGCGTGCCCTCCACCATCAAGAGCAGCGCCGATCCGGCCCCGCCCTGGGTACGCACCCCCGACGGCGTGGTCGCGGTCGGCGAACCGGAGATCGCCGCCTGGTGGTACCCGTCCAACGACCACCCGGCGGACAAGGCGTCCGTGGCCGTCACCGCGACGGTGCCCTCCGGGGTGCAGGCGATCTCCAACGGTGCGCTGCTCGGCGGCCCGGAACCGGCCGAGCCGGGCTGGCAGCGGTGGCGCTGGCAGGAGACCGCGCCGATGGCCCCCTATCTGGCGTTCATCGCGGTCGGGCACTACGACCTGGTCCGCCGGGACACCCCGCAGGGCCCCTACCTGGCCGCCTACGATGCCGGACTCGACCCGGCCACCGCCGCTGCGGCGCGGGCCGCTGTCGAGCGCACACCCGAGATCGTCGGGTTCCTCTCCCAGATCTTCGGCCCCTACCCGTTCGGTCAGCTCGGCGGCGTGGTTCCCGATGCCACCGACATGTACTTCGCGCTGGAGAACCAGACCCGCCCGGTGTACGCGCCGGTCTTCTTCAGCGGATCCACGGACGACATCACGGTGGTGGTGCACGAACTGTCCCACCAGTGGTTCGGGGACAGTGTCTCGGTCAAGCGCTGGCGCGACATCTGGCTCAACGAGGGATTCGCCACCTACGCGGAATGGCTCTACTCGGAACGCCACGGTGGCCCGAGCGCGAAACAGCTCGCCGACCGGAACTACCAGGCCAACCCGGCCGGTTCCAGCTACTGGCGGGTTCCGCCCGGCAATCCGGGTGTCGACGGGGTGCTCGACCAGGCGGTCTACACCCGCGGCGGAATGGCGCTGCAGGCGTTGCGGTCCGCCGTCGGGGACGAGCATTTCTTCGCCGCACTGCGGGCCTGGACCACCGAGCGACGCGGTGGCAACGGCACGGTGGAGGAGTTCATCGTCCTCGTCGAGAAGGTCTCCGGTACGAACCTCGACGACGTCGCCCAGGACTGGTTGTACGGCTCACAGCGCCCGTCGCGGCCCCCCGGGTGACGGTCCCGTCTCCCCCTGGGCGGGCCGGGTGCCGGGAGGGTCAGCTGAGGCCTTCGAGGGCGTCCCGGATCGGGACGAGTTTGGCGGCCGCCTCGGCGACCTCGGAATCGGGATCGGACCCGGCCACGATGCCGCAACCGGCGAACAGCCGGGCGGCCCGGCCGATCACCTGAGCACAGCGCAGCGCGATGCCGAGCTCACCATTGCCCGCGGCGTCGACCCAGCCCACCGGGCCCGCGTAGCGGCCGCGGTCCATCGCCTCCAGTTCGTCGATCGCGCGGACCGCGTCCGTGGTGGGGGTACCCCCGACTGCAGCGGTGGGGTGCACCGCATCGGCCAGTGCGAGCAGCGGGGTGTCCGGACGCCGCAGCAGCCCACGGACCTCGGTGGCCAGGTGCAGCACGTTGCGCAACGGCAGCACGATGGGCGCATCGGGCACCGTCAGCTCCTGGCAGTACGGCCGCAACCCGTCGGCCAGCGAGTCCACCGCGTACCGATGCTCGTCGCGGTCCTTCTCCGAGGCGAGTAGTTCGGCGGCGAGTGCCCCGGGGTCGGCGCCTTCGTGCGGCCAGGTGGTCCCGGCCAGCACCTGGGAGAGCACCTCCTGGCCGCGACGGCGCAACAGCAGCTCCGGTGTCGCGCCGACCAGCCCGTCCACCGCGAACGTCCAGCAGGAGGGGTATCGGCTGGCCAGCCCGTGCAGCAGGTACCGAGGGTCCAGCGGCTCATCGGCGATCGCGAGCAGGTCGTGCGCCAGCACCACCTTGGCCGGTGCCGTCCCGGTCCGCATCCGGGACACCGCACGCGCGACGGCGTCCCGCCACGCGGTCACCGGCAGTTCGCCGTCGGAGTAGCGCAGCCCGCTCGGGCGTTGCACCGGCACCACCGGTTCGGTGGTGCCGCCGGTCTCGATCTCGGTCACCCAGGTCAGGCCGTCCCGCCTGCCCACAACGACCCTGGGCACCACGAGCACCGAGCTGCCCGGGTGGTCCTTGAAGGCCAGGCTGGCGAAGGCGACCGGTCCCGTGCCGGGCAGGCCCACCTCGTCGTGGACCTCCAGCTGGGTGCAGAACAACCGCCACCAGAGCTCGGAGCGGACGAACCGGTCGGGTCCGCCGGTGCAGATCCGCGCCACCTCGCCCCAGGCCACCAAGCCCTCGCCGTCGCGTACCCAGCACAGCGCGCCGTACGGCGAAGGGAGTAGGTCGATCAGGTCGCTGTCCCCACGGACTTGATACGAACGCACGTGCATCCGGTCGGCAAGTGGGACGGTGGTCACTCCGCCAGAGTATTAGGTAGCCAGAGATGCGGTGCCGCGCCGTGACTGCCGGGGGATAGGCTGGTCGCGATGACCGCGCAGGTTCTGGTCCCGCCCCCCGGACCGAAGATCCGCGCCCGGCCAGACCGTCGGATGTGGCTGCTCGCGGTGCCCGTGCTGGTCACCTTTCTGGTCGTGCTCGCGCTGGCCGGCGCGGCCCGCGACGACGCGGCGATCGACGCGCATACCGGATACGCCACTGCCGAGGTCCTCGCCGTGACCGCGACGCGGACTGTGGTGCAGTTCACCGGGCCGGACGGTCAGGTGTACAGCCCGGTGGAGGGGCTCGCCTATCCGTCCGGGCTGCAGGTGGGGCAACTGGTCCGGGTGGAGTACGACTCCGAGGAGCCCGACCAGGTCCGGGTCGAGGGCCGGACCTGGGTGACGGGTGTGTTGCCTGCGGCGGTGACCCTGGTGATCCTCTGGGCTCTGGTGGTCCCGGCCTGCTGGTGGCTGCGTTCGCGGCGTCGGTAGCCGGTGCGCATCGGCCACCACCTCGACGGCAGCACGTTCACGCCTGCCCAGCGTGACTGCGTAGGGTGTCGCCGATACGTCCTGGAGGTGACGTGCGGAGGATCACCTGGTCACGAGTCCGGTTGAGTCGGCCTGACGTGGGTACCGCGGGTAACTGGGGTCTGATGCGGGGGGCCGGGAACATGCCTGACACACCGCGGTACAAGGATTTCGCCAGGAGTTCCGCGCTGCGACACGGCGGCGTCTCCTGCTCGGAGATCCCGCCCGAGACCGTCGGCGGCATGCGCGTCGCCATCGTGTCGGAGACTTTTCTGCCCGTGATCAACGGAGTGACCAACTCGGTGATGCGGGTCGTGGATCACCTGGTGCAGTGCGGACACCAGCCGCTGGTGATCGCCCCCGGTGCGGGCCCGGACACCTATCAGGGAGCTCCGGTCGTGCGGGTGCCCGCCGTGGACCTTCCGGTGGTCGACTCGATGCCGGTCGGCATTCCGACCCGCAAGGTGCTCACCGCACTGCGGGACTTCCAGCCCGACGTCGTCCATCTGGCCGCTCCGACGATCGTCGGAGCGCGCGGCTTGTGGGCCGCCCGGCGGCTGGGGATACCGACGGTGGCCGTCTATCAGACCGACGTCGCCGGCTTCGCCGACTCCTACGGCCTCGGTTTCGCGGCGCGCACCGCGTGGCGCTGGACCCGGATGCTGCACAGCGCCGCTGATCGCACGCTCGCCCCGTCCAGTGCCGCGGCTGCGGCCTTGATCGAGCACGGCATACCCCGGGTGCATCGCTGGGCGAGGGGAGTCGACACCAGCCGGTACCGTCCCTCCCGGCGCAGTGACCGGTTGCGAGCGGAGCTGGCCCCGCACGGCGAGCTGCTGGTCGGCTTCGTCGGCAGGCTGGCGCCGGAGAAGAAGGTGCTGCGACTCGCGGCCCTGCAGGGCGTGCCGGGGATCCGGCTGGTCGTGGTGGGTGACGGCCCGGATCGTCGCCGGCTGGCCACGCAGCTGCCCACGGCCGCTTTCCTGGGGTTCAAGACCGGTGACGAGCTGGCCGAGGCCTACGCCAGCCTGGACGTGTTCGTGCACACGGGGCCGTTCGAGACCTTCTGCCAGGCCGTGCAGGAGGCACTCGCCTCCGGCCTGCCGGTGATCGCCCCGGACGCCGGTGGCCCACGGGACCTGGTGGCGCCCGGCCGTACCGGCTTCCTGCTGCCGGAGACCTGGCGCTCCGACGCCGACGAGGTCTTCGGTGCGGCGCTGCGCGACGCGGTCGAGATGCTGGGGGGCGATCCACAGCTGCGGGCCCGGTGGGGCGCCGCCGCCCGCCGATCGGTGCTGCGCCGGACCTGGCCCGCGATATGCGACGAACTGCTCGGCCACTACGCCCAGGTCACCGGCCTGCCCGCTGATGTGCGGCGGGTGGCGTGAGCAGGCGCATCGTCCAGCTGGCGAACTTCTACGGTCCGCGCTCCGGCGGGTTGCGCACCGCCCTGCACCACCTCGGCGCCGGCTACGCCGCCTGTGGTCATGAGGTGGTTCTGGTGGTGCCCGGGCACCGGAGCACCGACGAGGTGATGCCCACCGGGGTCCGCCGGATCACGCTGCCCGCCCCGAAGATCCCGTGGACCGGCGGATATCGGGCGGTCGACCCCTGGCGGGTGCGGTTGCTGCTGGAGCGGTTGCGCCCGGACCGCATCGAGGTCTCCGACCGGCTGACCCTGCGCGGCATGGGCCGGTGGGCCGCCGAACGCGGGGTGCCCAGCGTGGTGATCTCCCATGAGCGCCTGGACCGGCTGCTGCACCAGATCCTCATGCCGGAGCCGGCCGCCCGGCGGGTGGCGGACTGGGCCAACGCCAGGATGGCCGCCTCCTACGACACCGTGGTGTGCACCACCGCCTTCGCCAGGGAGGAGTTCGACCGGATCGGCTCGCCGAACGTCGTGCAGGTTCCGCTCGGAGTCGACCTGGCCACCTTCGCGCCGTCGCACCGGGACACCGGGCTGCGCGCCGAGCTGGCGAAAGGGGCGCAGGCGCTGCTCGTGCACTGTGGGCGGCTCTCTCCGGAGAAGCACGTCGAACGATCCGTCGACACCATCGCCGAGCTGCACGAATCCGGTGCGCGGGTGCGGCTGGTCATCGCGGGCGACGGACCGCGCAGGCAGGCGCTCGAGCGACGCGCCGCCGGGCTTCCGGTCACCTTCCTCGGGTTCGTGCACGGCCGCTGCGACGTGGCCAGGCTGCTGGCCACCGCGGACGTGTCGCTCGCACCGGGGCCGCACGAGACGTTCGGCCTGGCCGCACTGGAGGCGCTGGCCTCCGGTACGCCGGTCGTGGTGTCGCGTTCCTCGGCGCTGCGCGAGATCGTCCGCCCCACCTGTGGTGCCGCGGTCGCCGACCACGCCCCGGCCTTCGCGGGCGCGGTCAGCCGGCTGCTCGATGCTCCCGAACCGTCCCGCCGGGCAGCCGCCCGCGCCCGCGCCGAAGAATTCACCTGGCCCGCCTC
>DASXOV010000273.1:0-9772 GCA_036494005.1 Pseudonocardiaceae bacterium
CATGGGGTTATCCCCATTCCCTAACGCGGTGGGCCGCTACTCGGTGCGATCCGGGCCCAACAGCCCCACGGATCGGCTGGAGTAGCCTCCACCGGGGCAGTCAGCAGGAGAGGGCAATGCAGTGAGCGCAGTAGGACCGCCGGGCCTGGATGTTGTTGACCGGTTGATCAGCTTGACCAAGGCTGGCGACCGTAGCGACCTAATGCAGCGGCTGGCGCACACCCGTCGACGGCTACTCGATCCCGCCGTCCGGGTACTGGTGGTCGGCGAGTTCAAGCAGGGCAAGAGCCAGCTCGTCAACGCCCTGGTCGACGCCCCGGTGTGCCCGGTGGACGACGACATCGCCACCGCCGTGCCCACCGAGGTCTCCTACTCGAAGACCCCCACGACGACGCTGGTGCACTCGGCAGACGATGATCCAGGCCTTCTGGACGGCCCGGACGCCGGGCACGGCACGGTGGCACGGAGCACTCAGCGGGTCCAGGTACCCATCGAGGACCTCGCCGGCTACATCTGCGAAGCGGGTAATCCGGCCAACCGGAGGGGTCTGTTGTGCGCCGAGGTCGGCATCCCGCGCCAGATCCTGGCCGACGGGCTCGTCCTCGTGGACACCACCGGGGTCGGCGGGCTCAGTTCGGCGCACACCACCCGGACACTGGCGGCGTTGCCCACCGCGGACGCTGTGCTGCTCGTCTCCGATGCCTCCCAGGAGTACTCGGAGCCCGAGATCGACTTTCTGCGGCAGGCAACCAAGCTGTGTCCCAATGTCGCCTGCGTACTCACCAAGATCGATCTCTACCCGCAGTGGCGGCGGATCGCGGAGCTGGACCGGGTTCACCTGACCGGCGCCAAGGTGGACGCGGACCTGCTTCCGGTGTCCTCCGCGCTGCGCCTGCACGCGATGCACACCGGCAACCAACGGCTGCACGAGGACTCCGGGTTCTCGGCGCTGGTGCGGTACCTGCTCGGCGCGGTGACGCAGTCCGACCGGCTGAGCCGCCGATCGGTGGCGCACGACGTCTTCACCGTCACCGACCATCTGGCGCTGTCGCTGCGCGCCGAACTTCAGGCGCTGGGGGATCCGGAGACCAACCGGACGATGCTGGCCGAGCTGGAGGCGGCCAAGAGCCGGGCCGAGCGGCTGCAGCGCGACACGTCACGATGGCAGCAGACCCTGAGCGACGGTATGGCCGACCTGAACGCCGACATCGAGTTCGATCTGCGCGACCGGCTGCGGCAGGTCATCCGCAACGGTGAGTCGGCGCTGGAGGAGGCCGACCCCGCCGCGATCTGGGAGCAGTTCACCGAGTGGCTCGATCAGCAGCTCGCGGCGGCGACCTCGGACAACTTCGTGTGGGCGAATCAGCGGGTGCACTGGGTCGCCCAGCAGGTGGCCGAGCACTTCGCCGAGGACGGCGGCGAGTTGCTCCCCGAGCTGCGGCTCGGTGACGCCCCCAGCACCCTGGACGAAGTCCCCGGACTGGCGGAGCTGACCACCGACAAACCCACGCTCGGCACCAAGCTGCTCACCGGCATGCGGGGTTCCTACGGTGGCGTGCTGATGTTCGGCATGCTGACCACGCTGGCCGGGATGGCCCTGATCAACCCGATCTCGATCGCCGCCGGGCTGGTGCTGGGGACCAAGACCTTGCGCGAGGACAAGAAGAGCCGGCTGAAGCGGCAGCAGGCCGAGGCCCAGATGCTGCTGCGCCGCCAGGTCGATGACGTCATCTTCCACGTCGGCAAGGAGTGCCGGGACCGGCTGCGGCAGGTTCAGCGGCTGCTGCGGGACCACTTCAGTGCCGTGGCGACCGAGTTGCAGCGCTCGCTCACCGAGTCGCTGCAGGCGGCACAGAAGGCCGCCAACACCGAAGGTTCCGCCCGGGAACAACGGATCCGGGAGATCAGCGCCGAGCTGGAGCAGATCGAAGCGCTGCGCCGGGACGTCCGCGCCCTGCTGAGCGCGGCCGGGTCCACTCCTTGTGGGACCGGATCGTGACCGCGCCCAGCACCGGCGCCGCGGTACGGGCGGTGCTGCGGCGGGCGGCGGAGATCTACCGCGACAACCCGGCCACCTGCGCCCGGTTGCGCGACCAGATCGACCGGTTCGAGGAGCCGCTACGGGTCGCGATCGCGGGCAAGGTCAAGGCAGGCAAGTCGACGCTGCTCAACGCCATGGTCGGGGAACAGATAGCGCCGACCGCCGCCGAGGAGTGCACCCGCATCGTCACCTGGTACCGGGACGGCACCAGCCCGAGGGCCACCCTGGTGCCCCGCAGGGGAAAGCCCGGTCAGCTGCCGGTGAGCCGGACCGACGGCCGGTTGGCGTTCGACCTTCAGGGCGCCGCGCCCGAGGACATCGATCGGCTGCTGGTCGACTGGCCATCGCGCAGCCTGCGGAGCACCACGCTGATCGACACGCCGGGCATCGCGTCGCTGTCCACCCAGATCTCCGCGCGCTCCGTCGCGCTGCTCGCGCCCGACGACCGGCCTTCCGACGCCGATGCCGTCATCTATCTCATGCGGCACCTGCACATCACCGACGTGCGGTTCCTCGAATCGTTCCGCGACCAGGTCAGCGCTCCCGCGGCGGTGGTCAACACCGTCGCGGTGCTGTCGCGGGCCGACGAGATCGGCGCGGGCCGGCTCGACGCCTTGCTCTCGGCGCGACAGGTCGCCCGCCGCTACCGGGCCGACCCCAAGCTGCGCCGGCTGTGTCAGACCGTGGTGGCGGTGGCCGGGCTGCTCGCCCAGACCGCCCGCACCCTGCGGCAGGCCGAGTTCCTCGCGCTCAGCGAGCTGGCCGAGGCGTCCCGGTCCGAACTGGACGCCCTGCTGATCTCGGCCGATCAGTTCTCCCGGCCGGATGCGCACCCGACCGTGTCCGCCGAGACCCGGGCCGGGTTGCTGGAGCGACTCGGTTTGTTCGGGCTGCGGCTGGCGACCACCCTCATCCGCCAGGGGCATCGCGATCCGTCCCGGCTCGCCGAGGAGCTGGTGCGGCGCAGCGGGCTCGACGAACTGCGGGAGGTGCTGGCCACCCAGTTCACCGAGCGCCGCGACGCGCTCAAGGCCCGGTCGGCGCTGCTGCTCGTCGACCGCACCGTGCGGGCGCAACCGCGTCCGGAAGCCCGGCAGCTGGCCGGTGAGATCGAGCGGATCGTCGCCGGTGCGCACGAGTTCCGGGAGCTACGCCTGCTCGCCGAGCTGCGCATGCCGGACGTGCGGCTGCCGCCCGATGCGCGCTCCGACGCCGAGCGGCTGCTGGGCGGGTGCGGCACCGCGATGTCCAACCGGCTCGGTCTGGAGCCCGATGCGAGCCCTGAGGCACTTCGAGCAGCGGTGATCGCAGCGCTGGAACGCTGGCAGCGCCGCGCCGAGAGCCCGCTGTCCGATCGCGCCGCCAGTGATATGGCGCGAGTCGTGGTGCGCAGCTGCGAGGGCATGCTCGCTCGGCTACCGGGACGGCGGGGTCAACGTGGGCTACCCGGCAGGCCGGACCCGAGAGGTCCGATATGAGCCACCCGTTCGCGTCGGAAGGGACAGCGGGCGACATGGCGAAGACCGTCCGGCATGGTGGAGGGGTGCAGCCCCCTGACCAGCCCACTGAGCAGCTGCGGTTGCGGCCACCCCGCCACCGGGTCAGCCCGCGCGCCGTCACCTGGTGGACCACGCAGGCGATCCTGCTCGCGGTCACCACGCTGATCGTCCCGGTCGTCGGGCTGATCGTCTGGCCGGGCGCACGGCCCTGGCTGGTCGCGGTCACCCTCGCACTGGCCGTCCTGGCCGTGGCGTATGTGCTGGTGATGCCGCGATGGCGGTTCCGGGTGCACCGCTGGGAGACCACCGACGACGCGGTCTACACCTCCGCGGGCTGGATCAACCAGGAATGGCGGGTCGCTCCGATGTCCCGGATCCAGACCGTCGACGCCGAACGCGGGCCCCTGCAGCAGTTGTTCGGCCTGGCCACCGTCACCGTCACGACCGCATCGGCGGCGGGGGCGCTGCGGCTGGAGGGGCTGGACCACCCGCTGGCCATCGATCTGGTCGACCAGCTCACCAAGACCACCCAGGCCACGCCCGGGGACGCCACATGACCCCCGACCCTGAGCAGGCCGGTACGGGGACGACCGAGCCGCAGTCCGATTCTGACTGGCTGCGACTCGACCCCCGGATGCTCGCCGTCACCCCGCTTCGTCAGCTTCTCGGGTTCCTGCCGGTGATCGCGGTGGTTCTGGTGGTGGGTGTCAACCAGGACCTGGGCGGGCGGGTCTACGGGCTGGCGGCCGCCGTGGGGGCCGTCGTGATCCTCGGAGTGCTGCGCTGGGTGACCACCCGGTACCGGATCACCGATGAGCGCATCACGCAGCGGTCGGGCCTGCTGGTTCGCAAGGCACGGTCGGTACCGAGGGACCGGATCCGCAGCGTCGACCTCACCGCGGGGCCGGTGCATCGGTTCTTCGGGCTGGCAGTGGTCAAGATCGGGACCGGGCAGCACGCGGAAGGCATCGAGTCGCGCGAACTGACTCTGGACGCGGTGTCCGCGGTGGAGGCCGACCGGTTGCGGCAACGTCTGCTGGACCGGCCGGGCACGCAACGCCGGGAGCGCGCCGACGGGCCAGACGGCGCGAATGGCACGGACGGCGGGAATGGCACGGACGGCGCGGATGGCACGGGCACCACCGGCGGCGCGGTGGCCCCGGTACCGGCAGGCGCCGAGCTGGGGGCGCTGAACTGGTCCTGGCTGCGCTTCGCCCCGCTGACGGCGTCGAGCCTGGTGGCGGTGGGTGCGGTGGCCGGCGCCTTCGGGCAGTTCGTCGGCGACCTGGGCGTCGACCCCTCCCGGATCGCCGAGGTCGGCGACGTCGGTGAGCAGCTGAGCACGACTCCGCTGTGGCTGGGGGTGTTCCTGCTGGCGCTCGTGGTGCTCGCGGTCGCGGCGCTGGGCGCGGTGGTGATCTTCGTGGCGTCCTGGTGGGGCTTCCGGCTGGTCCGCGAGCCCGGTGGCGTCCTGCGGATCCGCCACGGACTGCTGACCAGCCGCTCGGTGTCGCTGGAGGAGCGGCGGCTACGCGGGGCGGAGGTGGCCGAGCCGCTGCTGATGCGGATCGGGCGGGGCGCACGCCTGACGGCCGTGGCGACCGGCCTGGGCGGCCATCGCGGCCATGGGCGGGGTGCCCTGTTGCCGCCCGCCCCGCGCAGCGACGCGCATCGGGTGGCTGGGCGGGCCCTGGCCGAGGACCCGTCACCCACCGGCGCGGCACTGCGCAGGCACCCGGTCGCGGCGCTGCGCAGGCGCGTGGTCCGTGCTGTGCTGCCGGTACTGGCGGCCGCCGCCGCGCTGGAGCTGGTCTCGGCGAAGCTGGTGCCACAGGTCCCCGCCTGGGCGGGGTGGGCGGTGCTCGGCCTGCTGCCGGTGACCGTGCTGCTGGCGGTGGACGCCTACCGCAATCTGGGCCACTCGCTCACCGAGCGCTATCTGGTGACCCGGCACGGGACGGGCGAACGGCGCACGGTCGCGCTCAAGCGCTCCGGCGTGATCGGCTGGACGGTGTCACAGTCGTTGTTCCAGCGCTGGGCCCGGCTGGTCACGCTGACCGCGACCACGGCGGCGGGCAGCGGCGCCTACCACGTGTTCGACGTCCGGACCGCCGAAGCTCTGGCGCTGGCCGAACAGGCCATGCCCGGACTTCTCGAGCCGTTCCTCCACCCGCACGGGACGGACACGGCGGCAGCACAACCCACCATCGCCGGGTGATGCGCGGATACACAGGCGCCCGGACCGACCTACGCATCGTTCCAGGTTGCGGTTTAGGCTTCCTGGGTGAACGACCGTCTGGTGTGGATCGACTGCGAGATGACCGGGCTGGACCTAGGCAAGGATGCGCTGATCGAGATAGCCGCTCTGGTCACCGACGGTGAGCTGCGAGTGCTCGGCGACGGCATCGATGTCGTGATCCATGCCGATGATGACGCGCTGGACTCGATGCCTGACGTGGTGCGGGTGATGCACGCGAAGTCCGGTCTGACCGAAGCGGTGCGGCAGTCCACCGTCAGCCTCGCCGAGGCCGAGGAACAGGTACTGGCCTACATCCGCAGCTGGGTGCCGGATCCTCGGTCGGCCCCGCTGGCGGGCAACTCGGTGGCCACCGACCGGGCCTTCATCTCCCGGGACATGACCGAACTCGACGGGTACCTGCATTACCGCATGGTCGACGTGTCGTCGATCAAAGAGCTGTGCCGTCGCTGGTACCCCCGGGTCTACTACGCTCAGCCCGCCAAGGGTCTGACACATCGGGCGCTGGCCGACATCACCGAGTCGATCCGCGAGCTCGCGTACTACCGGCAGACCCTGTTCGTGCCGCAACCCGGACCGAGCATCGAGGAAGCGCAGGCAGCGGCCCGCACCATCGTCGATCAGATGTCGGGGGGGTGACCGGGGGCGAAATCGGATACCGGTGCCCGCTACCATGGTCCACGATGCTGGCCGCCGGTTTCCGGCGATCAGCGCATGGTGGGTGTAGCTCAGTCGGTAGAGCACCTGGTTGTGGTCCAGGATGTCGCGGGTTCGAATCCCGTCACTCACCCCAGCTGCCTCCTGCGAGCCCCGTACCCGGTCCGAGTCCCGTGCCGGTGCGGGGCTCGTCGGCATCGTGCACCCCCGCGATACCGGCATTAGAGTGACGGGCGTGATCAGCGCCAAGGTGAATTACGAGCTCACCGGGCCATCCGACGCACCGGTGCTGGTGCTGGCCGGCTCCCTGGGCAGCACGCTGCAGATGTGGGATCCGCAGGTCGAAGCGCTCGCCGGACGCTTCCGGGTGCTGCGATACGACCATCGCGGGCACGGCAGGTCCCCGGTGCCGAGCGGGTCCTACACTATGGCGGAGCTGGGTGGCGACGTGCTGGCACTGCTGGACCGGCTGGAGATCGAGCGCGCCGCGTTCTGCGGGATCTCGCTCGGCGGCATGGTCGGCATCTGGCTCGGCGCGCACGCCCCGCAGCGGTGGACCTCGCTCACCCTGTGCAGCACCACGGCTCACTTCGAGGACTACGGACCTTGGAACGAACGGGCCGCCTCGGTGCGCTGGGCGACCACGGCCTCGGTCGCGCCGACGGTGGTCGAGGGCTGGTTCACCCCGGACTGGGCAGCCCAGCATCCGGAAGCGGTGCAGCAGGCGACGCAGATGATCGCCGACACCTCGGACGAGGGCTACGCCTCCTGCTGCGCGGCCATCGCCACCTGGGACGGCCGCAGGCTGCTCCCCCGAATCGACGCTCCGACGCTGGTGATCGCTGGTGTGAAGGATCCCGGGACGCCGGTGAGCCAGCACGCTAAGACGCTCTACACCAGCATCCCCGATTCGAAGCTCATCGTGCTCGACGCCGCGCACCTGGTGACCGTCGAGCAGGCGAAAGAAGTCAACGACCTGATCGCCCAGCACGCCCTCCCCGAGGACGCCACCGGAGAGTGACGCTGGCTACCGGTTCCCGGCCAGCCACTGCGGCCACGGCACCTGCCAGTCACCGAAACCGTCCCACGACTTCAGATCAGGTCCACCGGTGTTGGTGTTGATGACTACATCGCCCTTCTTCACCGTGCCGAAGAACCACTTGGCGTTGTCCGGTGCGAGGTTGATGCAGCCGTGGCTGACGTTGCTGTTGCCCTGCTGACCGACCGACCACGGCGCGGAGTGCACGAACTCGCCACCGTTGGAGATCCGGGTCGCCCACTGCACTGTGGCGATGTAACCGCCCGCGTCGAGCGCGAGGCCGAAGGTTGTTGAATCCATGACCTTGGTCTGGTTCTGCTCGGTGACCACGTGCACGCCGTTGGTGCTCGGGGAGTCGGGCTTACCCATCGAGACCGGCATGGTTCGCACCACGGCACCGTTGATCGCCACGCTCATCTGGTGGATGGCACCGTCGGCGCGGGCGATCACGGAGTCGCCGACCGTGAAGTTGACGGTCCGGTCCTGCTGACCGAACACCCCGTTGCCGAGGTCCTTACCGAAGACCTTCATGTCCACCGTGACGTGCGTGCCTGACGTCCAGAACTCCTGGGGCCGCCAGTGCACCTCCTTGTTGGAATACCAGTAGAAGGCTCCGTCGACCTTCGGGTTCGTGGTCACCGTGATGGCGGACTCGGCGGCCTGCTTGTCCGTGACCGCCTCGTCGAAGTAGATCGCGATCGGCTGCCCCACGCCGACCGTCTGGCCGTCCAGTGGGTTCATCGACGGATAGGTGAGCGTGCGCGGCGCGATGGTGGTGAACGTGGTGGTGCGGGTGACCGGCAGGTCGTCGACACCACGGGCCGTGGCGTTGATCGTGTAGGTCGAGCCGTACCCCAGGGGCGCTTTGCTCTGCCAGCTCTTGCCGTCCGGTGCGGTGTCGCCCGTGACCAGCCCACCCTTGGGATCGGTGAGCAGGACCTGGTCAAGCCTGCCGACCGTGGCGGTGGCGGTGATCGGCGCCAACGGCGAGACGTCGACGGTGTGATCCACCGGATCGGTGCTGATCTTGGCCAGCGGGACCGGGGGTGGTTTCACGGAGGTCGTGGTGGGACTCGACGCTGTGCTCGGCGCGCCGCCGCCGCAGCCCGCCAGCAGCGCGCCGAGCACACCGCTCACGAGCAGCATCGCGAGCACCGCGACACTCCTCACCCGACCTGCCGACACCCCATCCGGGTGTCGACGCCCAGCTGCGTTACCCAGCCCGCTCACCCACGCCATCCGAATTCCCCTGATCCACTACCGGAACGCTCCCGGTCACCAGTGTGCCCGACCGGTCTGACAGAACGGATCGGATCCGATCCCGTGAGTCGCACCTGTTACCGACGTATGACAGCGGTACCTGGTTGCTCCGCCCTGATTCGGACCACGCGGCGCCTCCGTGCTAGCGTCCTGTCCGTCGCGCCGGTGGGCGTCGGCACCAGCGCCGCTAGCTCAACTGGCAGAGCAGCTGACTCTTAATCAGCGGGTTCGGGGTTCGAGTCCCTGGCGGCGCACCATCACCGCAGGTCAGAGCATCTTCTCTGATTCGTGGTATCTTCCCGGAAGATCAAACTTGACGGAAACTCGACGGAAACCCTGTCCGGGAGGGGTGTCCGATGGCCCGTCCGCCGCTCGCACTCGGGCACCATGGAACGATCAAAGTCACCCGTGACGATGGTCAGTGGGTGGCACGCTGCCGCGTCCGGGACCTCGACGGAGTCACTCGCCGCGTCGCCCGGTGGGGATCGTCACGGACTGCGGCGCAACATGCTCTGCAGGACGAGCTGCGCCAGCGTCGGGGCGAGCGCACCGAGCTGCTCCGGCCGCATTCCCGGTTCCGGGATGCCGCGGCCGTGTGGATGGCGAAGATCACCGAGCGGCGGGAGGACTCCACCGCCGACACCTACCGGCACTGGCTCGACGGCCTGGTCCTCCCCCAGCTCGGCGAGCTGCGGCTGTCGGAGTGCGACGTCGCGCATATCGACGCCTTCTTCTCCCGACTGGAACAGGCACGGCGCACCGTCGAGCACGAGGATGGCTCCGTCACGGAGACGGTGCGGTACGCGGCGAACACCCGGCGCACCATCCGCGCGATCGTGGCCGGCGTCCTGCAGCAGGCCGTGCTGCACCAGGCCATCGCCTCCAACCCGGTGCGCGCGCTGGAGCGCAGCGCGTCTCCCAAGGGCCACCGCAAGGCCCCGCCCCGTGGACTGACCCCCGAGGAGCGCCGCCGGCTGTTCGCTTTCGTCGACGCGGACAAGGTCGCTGTCGGCGGCGAC
>DASXOV010000274.1:0-5112 GCA_036494005.1 Pseudonocardiaceae bacterium
GGCGCCGTTACGCGCCTCCTCTGGACCGTCTCCGGTCGTGCACCGCTCGGTGATCTTGGCCATCCCTGTCGCCGCTGGACCGGAACCCTCCTCGCGGGTGGCATTCTGGGCCGTCGCCCTGTGAGCTGGACCTGGTGCCGCCGGGTGACCGGCCCGGTTCGGGTCAGCCGTCGCTCAGCGAGAGCGCCTGGCTGGGGCAGATGTGCACGGCTTCGCGCACGCGGTCGATGTCCTCGTCGGCCACGTGTTCGGTGCGCAGCACGACCGTCCCGTCGTCCTCGTCCTGGTCGAATATCGCTGGTTCGGTGAGTACGCACTGCCCGGCGCCCACGCAGCGCCCGGTGTCGGCGACGATGCGCATGGTGATCTCCTCGTCAGATCGCTACCAGGTCACCGGGAGTTCGTAGAGGCCGTGGACGTTGGCGTCCTCCTTGAAGGGCAGGTCACCGGCGGGAACGGCGAGTGCCAGCGTGGGGATGCGGCGGAACAGGGTGTCGAAGACGATCCGCAGTTCCATCCTGGCCAGGTTCTGACCCAGGCACTGGTGGGGACCGTAGCCGAACGCCATGTGGTGCCGCGCGCCGCGTTCGATGTCGATCTCGTCGGGATTCTTGAACGTCTCCGGGTCGTGGTTGGCCGCGTTGCTCAGCCCGAGCACGCCGTCGCCCGCGCGAATGCGGGCGCCGCCGAGTTCGACATCCTCCACCGCCACCCGCGAGGTGGCGAACTCGACGATGGTGAAACAGCGCAGCAGTTCCTCGACCGCGCCGGGGGTTTTGCCGGGGTCCCCGCGGATGGCAGCCAGCGACTCCGGGTTCTCCAGCAGGGCCAGAGTGCCCAGGGAGATCATGTTCGCTGTGGTCTCGTGGCCGGCCACCAGGAGGAGGAAACCGAGGCTCACCAACTCTTCGTGGTCGGATGCGCCGTCCTCGCGTTGTCTGCGGATCTGCCTGCCGAGCAGATCGTCGCCGGGCTGCTTCTCCTTCTCGGTGACCAGATCGTCCAGGTATGATCGGAGTTCGTCGACCGCGGTCTTGCGCGCGAGCCGGGGCGTGGTGCGCCGCAACAACTGGCTACTGCGGCTCTGGAAAAACGCGTGGTCGCCGTAGGGCACGCCGAGCAGCTCACAGATGACCAGGGACGGCACCGGTAGGGACAACGCCTGGACCAGGTTCGCGGGCCGCGGCGCGGCGAGCAGGGCGTCGAGGCAGTCGTCCACGATCTGCTGGATCCGCGGTGCCAGCGCCTGGATCCGCTTGACGGTGAACTCGCCGAGCACCGCCCGGCGCGCATTCCCGTGCTCGGGTGCGTCCATGGAGATCAGCGACGGCCGGAAATCCAGGGTGATCCGCCCGCCGGGGATCAACAACGGGAACCCAGGGTGGTTGCGGTCGGAGCTGAAGCGTGGGTCGGAGAGCATCGCCCGGAGATCCTCGTGCCGGGTGACCGCCCAGGCGTCGGCACCCGAGGCCAGCCGCACGCGCGCGATCGGCGTGTTCTCGCGGAGCTGCCGATACTCCGGCGGAGGGGAGTAGGGGCAGGCGCGCGGTAGCGGGAAGACGGGCACGGACTGTTCGATGGTGTCGACCATAACTGAACCCAACTATGTGGATGAATATCATCCGGTTATACCTCCACGGTAGCGAAGTGGAAGTTGTTCGTCCATCTGCGTCCGGGTGAGAGAATCGCCCGATGAGCGCGGACCCGGAGGTTCAGGACGGCGAGACTCCGTTGCGGGCCGACGCGCGCCGCAACCGCGACCAGATCATCGCGGCCGCTAGGGCAATCTTCGCTGCGCAGGGCCCGGACGTGCCCATGGAGGAGGTGGCCCGCGAGGCCGGCGTCGGGGTGGGCACCCTCTACCGGCGCTTTCCCGACCGCGAGGCACTCATTCGTGCTGTGGCGCGGGACAACTTCAGCCGGATGCTCACCCAGGCGCGCGACGCGGTGGCCGAGGAGTCCACCGCCTGGGATGCGCTGGTGCGGCTGCTGCGCCAGTCCCGCGAGCTGGAGCTGAGCGCGCAGCTCGCGATGCACTCGCCGCTGGCCTGGGCCGTCATCCGGGACGACCTGACGACCCAGCAGTTCCGGGACGCGATGTTCGACACGCTGGACGAGGTGGTGCACGCGGCTCAGGCCGAAGGCTCGCTGCGCCGCGACGTCGACACCGGCGACGTCACCATTCTGATCTCACTGCTGCTTCGCCGGATGCGCAACTCCTCGGGGAAGGACACGCAGTTGGCCTCCGAACGCGCGCTGGGCATCATGCTCGACGGCCTGCGCGCTCCGTCCGGCAGCTCCTTGCCCGGCCGGCCGTTCACGCGGGCCGACCTCGATTCCCGTCGTGTCGACTGACGGGCACGGGGCCGGGTAACGGAGCTCCGACCGGCGCCGATCCTCGGGGTAAGTGGAAGAAAACCTTCAACTTGGGTGTTAGCTTTCCGATGAGACCGGAGGCAGATCTTCCGGTTGGCCGGAGCGGGTCTCATGACGCCCAGCACAGTGAGACAGGGGAGTTGACGTTGACGACGGACACGGCGGTGGTGGCCGGAGCCCAGCCGGGTGCCCACCAGGAGGCGGACGCAACGCGGCCGCAGCTGAGCCATCGCGAGATTCTGGTCGCGATGAGCGGCCTGGTGATCGCGATCTTGCTGGCCATGCTCGACAACATGATCGTCGCGCCCGCGCTGCCCACCATCGTGGGTGATCTGGGTGGCCTGGAGCACCTGGCCTGGGTGACGACCGGCTACATCCTGGCCTCCACGGTGTCCACACCGATCTGGGGCAAGTTCGGCGACCTGTTCGGCCGCAAGCCCACGGTCATGGCCTCGGTCGTGCTGTTTCTGATCGGCTCGGCGCTGTGCGGGATGTCGGTCAACATGGGCGAGCTGGTCGGGTTCCGGGCGGTGCAGGGGCTCGGCGCGGGCGGGCTGATGGTCGGCGTCCTGTCGATCGTCGGCGAGCTGGTGCCACCGCGCGAGCGCGGGAAGTACCAGGGCGTGATGATGTCGGTGATGCCGGTCGCCATGATCGGCGGGCCGCTGGTCGGCGGCTTCATCACCGACAACCTGTCCTGGCGCTGGGCGTTCTACGTCAACCTGCCGCTGGGTGCGGTCGCGCTGGCCGTGCTGTGGGTCACCCTCAAACTGCCCCGGGGCAGTGGGCGGGCGGTCATCGACTGGACCGGCGCGGCGCTGCTCACCGTGTGGATCACCGCTCTGGTGCTGATCACCAGCTGGGGCGGCACCCAGTACCCCTGGGGGTCGTGGCAGATCGGCGGGCTCGTCGCTGTGACGGTGCTCGGGTTCGTCCTGTTCGTGCTCGTGCAGCGCCGGGCGACCGAGCCGATCATGCCGCTGAGGGTGTTCGGCAACGCCAACTTCAGCCTGGCCGGGGCGCTGGCCTTCCTCAGCGGTTTCGGGATGTTCGGCGCGGTGACCTTCCTGCCGCAGTTCCAGCAGTTCGTGCAGGGATCGTCGGCCACCAATAGTGGTCTGCTGCTGATGCCGATGATGATCGCGGCGATGGTGGTGTCGCTGGGCGGCGGCCTGCTGATCACCAAGACCGGCCGGTACCGGCCACTGCCGATCATCGGCAGCGCCGTGATGGCGACCGGGCTGGGCCTGTTCGCCACCGTCGGGCTGGACACCTCCCGGACCACCATGGCGCTGTACATGGTGGTGCTGGGCGCCGGGCTGGGCTTTCTCATGCAGACCACCACACTGATCGCCCAGAACAGCGTGTCCCTGCGCGACCTGGGCGCGGCCACCGGAGCCTCGACCTTCCTGCGCAACATGGGCGGCTCGCTCGGCGTCTCGGTGCTCGGTGCCATCTACACCAGCCGGCTCACCGACTCCCTGGTCGCCCACGGCGCGTCCGGCAACCTCGACGGGTCCGCCAGCCTGACCCCTGGCGCACTGAAGACTCTGCCCGCCGCCGCCCGGCACCTGTTCCAGCAGGCCGTTACGCACGGCATCGTGGGAGTCTTCGCCTGGGGAGCCGTCCTGTCCGGGGTCGGCTTCGTGTTGGCCTGGTTCATCCGCCACGTACCCCTGCGCGGCGCGGCACCCACGGCCACCGCAGCGGTCCCGGCCCCGCCCGCCGAGCAATTCGCGCCTGCCCCTACCGAACCCGCGACGGTGCTGCCCGCCGTGCGCGGCTACGTCCGGACGGTGGACGGTTTCGCTCTGGCCGGGGGAACCCTCACGCTGGTCGACGCGCACGGGACGCAGCTCGACCTCGGCCGATCCGGCAGCGACGGGAGCTACCTGCTCCACGCTCCGCGGGCAGGCCACTACCTGCTGATCTGCGCCGCTGCGGCGAACCAGCCCACCGTCGCCAGGATCAGTATCGGGCCAGGGACCACTCACCACGACGTCGCCATGGACCCCACCCCCCAGGCGCGCGGCGCCGCGCACCGGCTTCCCGGCGAGCCCCTGCCCGGTCGCAACCAGCTCGTCGGAGAGCGCCGGGCCCTGCTCAACGCAGCCGACTAGGGCTTCCGTGTACTTCGGGCTTCCGTGTACTTCGCGTTCGTCAGCATCCCCGCCCACGAGCAACGTCAACCCGACGCTGCCCGTGGTGCGGGCGGTCCGACAGCGTGGTTGGTGCGCGTGGTTAGAAGACGACGGTCCAGCCTTCGGCGTGTGCATGGTCGGCGGTGTAGGACACCCCGTGGACTTTGACTCCGTGGGGGTTGAGCAGGGTGATCGCGCCTCGTGCCGGCTGGACCGCTCGGAGCAGGCCCAGCACCGCATCGAGGACGCCCAACAGGACCAGAACGCCAAGCTGGACGCGATTCTCGCGGCGTTGCGCGGCGCCGAGACCAGCGAGTAACGCTGCGCTTGCCGAAGATTTCATCCGTGCTGGTCAGGCTGAACCAGCGAACCGAGTCTCCGAACTCGCCGGGGCGATTCAACCCCCCGCACCCCCGAGTCCCTGAACCCACGCGAGCCGAGCCATGACGACCGTGAGCGCCGCGGCCGGATCCGGCCTCGATGACCTGCGGGTGTGATGTGCGCCCGGCGTTCACCGGCGATGACGAGCGCCTGGCCCTACTGGAGAGCGAGGGCGCCCTGTTCGTCGCGACCGCGCGGGTGCACGACCTGGCGG
>DASXOV010000275.1:0-4208 GCA_036494005.1 Pseudonocardiaceae bacterium
GGGCATCAGCAATTACGCCCGATCGTGTCGATAAGTGGCCCGGACGAGACCTATCCTTCAGTATGAATTACATGATCGAGGTCCGGCCGGGTGGACGCCGCCGCATCGACCGGGTGCTGGCGCCTGACTTCGCCACCGGTCTCGACGGGCTCGCCCTGACCGAGGTGCGGGCCCGCCGGGACGAGGCGGCGCAGGAGGAGACCGACCTGTCCTATCTGCGCCGGATTCTGCACGCCCGCATCGATATCGTGCGTGCCGAACAACGCTGCAGGGCGGAAGGGCGCACCACGTCGGTGATGGCCGAACTGGCGACCATCCTGGCCGGTAATGCCCTGGGACCGGCGACCGGTTCCGGGCGTTTCCAAACCGTGGAACCATCGCGGGCCGAGGCGCACCGCCGCCACGTCGAGGCCCTGGTCTCCGATGTCGACCTTTCCGATGTCGGGTCGCTCGACGATGAGGCACTGGACAACGCGCTGGGCGCCTACGCCGCGGAGGAGTCCTCGGTATCGCAGCGGCGCCGCGAGGTGCAGGGCGTGATGGACGCCCTCAACGCAGAGATCGGTGCCCGATACGCCCGCGGGGACGCCTCAGTAGACGATCTGCTCGCCGAGCAGAGCCGGACAGCCGGCCCCGAGGGGTCGAGCCAGACCTGAGCCCACGGTCAGGCGCGGCGGCGCACCCTCAGCGCGGTGCCGACCACGAGTCCGACGACTCCCAGTGCCACGACAACTGCGGCGAGCCACGACATCGGCTCTCCGGTGGACGTCGCGAGCGCCAAGACGGACATACCGTCTCCTCCTCTGTGCGCTGCCCCGTACTTCGGTCGGGCGGCAGTCTGTCACACACCGCTACTGAACAGCCCGCCCGGGTGGCCCGCATGGACGTCCGGTTTGCTCCCATCGGGTCAGCACCAGCACGCCGACCGGACCCTCGTCCACCGGCGAGGCGTCCGCCCGCTCACCGGGCAGCAACCGGGGAGGTGCGGCCAGCTGTGAGCGTGACCACAATTCGCGTGCCAGTGGCCGGCGAACGGAGAAAGCACCTGCGCCCGTCCTGCCCATCGCCCATCGCACGACGGTGTGACACCGCCCGGCGGGCTCGTGCCGCATCGCGTCCTGCCCGCCCAACCCTGTACGGTGGTAGGCAAGAGAAACACTGTCGAGATGAACGGGGCCGCCGATTCCCCCGGCTGCCCCGTCCCTGCGCGAGGGGGTCGAGCCATGGGGCGCGGCCGAGCCAAGGCCAAGCAGACGAAGGTGGCCCGGGAGCTCAAGTACAGCTCTCCGGCCACTGATCTCGAGGCCCTGCAACGAGAGCTCTCGGGTGACAACGGCAGGCGAAGCGACGACGATCGCGTGACCGACTCCTCCGACGACGAGTACGACGAGTACCGCCGTTGAGGACTCGTTCGATCCGCTCGGCGCCAGTGCCCCCGCAGCACGGCTAGCCATCCACAGCCGCTGCTAGCCATCCACAGCCGCTGCTGGTCATTCAGAATCGTCGGCCATTCAGAACCGTGGATGGTCTCCGTGGAGCACGGCCCGTTCGGCATCCTTCGCGGCGGCATCGACACCGGCGTCGCACGCCTTGAGCACCTCGCCGAGCAGCCACGCCGGGACGTGCCGCGCGGTGAGTACCGCCATCGCGCGGTCCACGTCGTCCGGGTGCACCACGGCGACCATTCCGACCCCCATGTTGAAGGTGCGCTCCATCTCGGCGCGCTGCACCCGTCCTCGGCGGGCGATCAGCGCGAACTCCGCGGCAGGCGTCCAGCTGCCCCGATCCAGGACGGCGACCAGGCCCCTCGGCATCACCCGCGCGAGGTTCGAGATCAGTCCACCGCCCGTGACGTGAGCGAAGGTCCGGACCTCGGTCTCCGCGACCAGCGCGAGGCAGTCCTTGGCGTAGATCCGGGTGGGTTCCAGTAATTGTTCACCGAGGGTGCGGCCGAACTCCTCCACGTGCCCTTCCAGGGGCATCCGGGCGATGTCGAGCAGCACGTGGCGGGCCAGCGAATAGCCGTTGGAATGCAGCCCGGACGAGCCCATCGCCACCACCACGTCGCCAGGACGCACCCGGTCCGGACCGAGCACGGCTTCGGCCTCGACGACGCCGACGCCGGTCGCGGACAGGTCGTAGTCACCCGGAGCCATCAGCCCGGGGTGCTCAGCGGTCTCCCCGCCGAGCAGGGCACAGCCGGCCTGGATACAGCCCTGCGATATGCCGCGGACCAACTCGGCGATCTGGTCCGGCACGACCTTCCCGACCGCGATGTAGTCCTGCAGGAACAGCGGCTCCGCACCGCACACCACGAGATCATCGACGACCATCGCGACCAGGTCGATCCCGATGCTGTGGTGGACGTCCATCCGCTGCGCGACGACGATCTTGGTGCCGACCCCGTCGGTCGACGAGGCCAGTACCGGCTCGCGCCAGCGGTCGAGCCGGAGCTTGAACAGGCCGGCGAACCCGCCGACTCCCCCGAGCACCTCGGGGCGGGTGGCTTGCTCGGCATGCGAACGTAACTGGGCGACGGCTTGCTCACCAGCGGTGATGTCCACGCCGGCGGCAGCGTAGGTGGGATGCGGGCTATCGATCTCGGCCATGGCGTGCGAACTCCAGGACACGTTCTGATCAGCGTTGGGGTGAGTACGAGCGGTAACGGATCACGCTACCGGGTTAAGGGCGACGGAGCGCGTCGTGCGCTCCGTAGCCCACCCCGACCACCGGTTCGGCATCCCCCGCGACCCCTCGCGCCACCGCATGGAGGTCCTCCAGCAGGTGTTTGCCGATGGACTCGCTGGGCGGCAGCGGAATGGGGTAGTTGCCGTCGAAACAGGCCGAGCACAGCCGGGACCTGGGTTGATCGGAGGCGGCGACCAGGCCTTCGAGACTGACGTAGCCGAGGCTGTCGGCGCCGATGGAACGGCGCACACCGTCGATGTCGGCGCCGTTGGCGATGAGCTCGGCACGGGAGGCGAAGTCGATCCCGTAGAAACAGGGCCAGCGCACCGGCGGGCTGGCGATCCGCACGTGCACCTCGATAGCGCCGGCCTCACGCAGCATCCGGACCAGGGCGCGCTGCGTGTTGCCGCGCACGATGGAGTCGTCCACCACCACCAGGCGCTTGCCGCGAATGACGTCGCGCAGCGGGTTGAGCTTGAGCCGGATGCCGAGCTGGCGGATCGTCTGACTGGGCTGGATGAAGGTGCGCCCGACGTAGGAGTTCTTCACCAGACCCGAGCCGTACGGGATGCCGGAGCCCTGTGCATAGCCGATGGCGGCAGGCGTGCCGGATTCCGGCACCGGGATGACCAGGTCGGCCTGGGCCGGGTACTCCTGGGCCAGCCTGCGGCCGATCTCCACCCGGGTGGCGTGCACCCCGCGTCCGGCGATGGCGGTGTCCGGCCGGGCCAGATAGACGTACTCGAACAGACAGCCCTTCGGATCGGGGCTGGCGAACCGCGAGCTGCGCAGCCCCTCGGCGTCGATGGCCAGCAACTCGCCGGGTTCCACCTCACGGACGAAGCTCGCGCCGACGATGTCCAACGCTGCGGTCTCGCTGGCCACCACCCACCCCCGGTCCAGCCTGCCGAGCACCAGGGGGCGGACACCGTGGGCATCCCGCGCGGCGTACAGCGTGCCCTCGTCGCAGAAGACCAGCGAGAATCCGCCACGCAGCTGGGGCAGCAGGCGCAGCGCGGCGTCCTCGATACCGAGGTCGGCGGCGATATCCGCGAGTAGACAGGTGATCAGGTCCGAGTCGGTGGTGGCTGCTTCGGGGCACGCTCGGTGGCTGTCGCCGCCCCGGCCGAGCAGTCCGGCCGTCCTGGCCCGCACCATGAGTTCGGCGGTGTTCACCAGGTTGCCGTTGTGCCCGAGCGCCAAACCTGACCCGGTGGCGGTGGTGCGGAAGGTCGGCTGGGCGTTCTCCCACGTAGTGGAGCCGGTGGTGGAGTAACGACAGTGGCCGACCGCGATGTGCCCCGGCAGGCTGGAGAGCACCTGCTCGTCGAACACCTGGCTGACCAGCCCGAGGTCCTTGAACACCAGCACCTGCGAGCCGTCGGAGACCGCGATGCCTGCGGCTTCCTGGCCCCGGTGCTGCAGGGCGTACAGGCCGAAGTAGGTGAGTTTCGCGACCTCCTCACCGGGTGCCCACACCCCGAAGACGCCGCACTCCTCGCGCGGCCCGGGGTCTTGGT
>DASXOV010000276.1:0-19874 GCA_036494005.1 Pseudonocardiaceae bacterium
GACCCGGTCGGCAGGGCCAGCGCGTGCCCGCCTGGCGCGGCGACGACGGCGAGCGTGCTCAGGAAGGAGCCACTTGAGCCCGCCGCGACCCGGTCTCGCAGCGCCGCCATGATGTCCTCGACGCGCGCCCAGCGCGGACGAATCAGTCGTGGCGAAGCGGACAGCGCCTCGAACCACCCGTGCATGTCCGTCAGGTACCGCTCCTCGAGTTCCGCCCGCAGGCCAGGGCCGGACAGCCGCAGGCGGACCCGATGGGCCCGCTCGGCGTCGTCCAGCAGCGCGAGCCCCACCCCGTGGCGCGCGCCGAAGGTGTGCCGCCTGCTCCCCGGGTGCAGGGTGAGCAGTGCCGTGCGTTCGGCGGCGACAGTGACATCGGTGCCGCGCTCGGCGAGCCGGAACCACAGGTCCCAGTCCTCGAAGCCCACGGCTTGCCTGCTCCACCTGCACCCGCCGGCGACCAGCTCGCGTACGTGGCCCACCCGCGACGGCTCGTACATCGCGTTGAGCGCCTGCAATTCCGGATGCCAGACCGAATCCAGCAGCCCGGAGCGATCGACACTGTGCCCGTCCGGCTCCACCCGCTCGCACCCGGTGGCCACCAGCGGCGCGTCCGGACCCAGGTGGCCGAGCAGCACGGCGAGGTGCTCCGGATCCCAGCGATCGTCGTGATCCAGATAAGCGACGTACGGCGCGCGCGCCGCGGCGAGGCCGGCGTTGCGCGGCCCACCGGGACTCCCGCACCGGCGCACCCGCAGCAGCCGCACCCTCGGATCGCCGATCCCGCGAACGACGTCGTCGGTGTCATCGGTGCTGCCGTCGGACACCACGAGCAGGGTCCAGTCCTCGACGCTCTGCGCGAGCACGCTCTCGATCGTGGGCAGGATCGCGGTGGACCGGTTGAACGTCGGGCAGATGACGTCGATGCGCGCCACGGCCTACGCCCCTGCCATGGTTCTGACCAGCCAGGCCGGTGCTCCCGGTTCGGTATTGCCGCCTTTTTCCAGCACCGCGAGGTTGTGGTAGAAGTGCACGGCGCTGATCAGTGCGTCGGTGCTGCGCGGCGGGCGCGGGTGCCGGTCGGTCAGTTCCCGGTGGTTGAGCCCGTCCACCAGGTCCTTGAGCATTCCCACCCTCGTGGTGGTGCCCGGTTGCGGTTCCTCGCTGCCGCCGAAACTCGGCCAGTACGACATCTGCAGGTCCTCGATCACGTACAGCCCGCCGGGGCGCACGTGCGGGAACAGCGCGTCGAAGCTGCCGATCACGTGCTTGCTGATATGGCTGCCGTCGTCGATCACGATGTCCAGCGGCCCGGTCTCCGCCACCACACCGCCGAGGCCGGTGGCCAGCCGCAGCCACCCGGCTTGACCAGCAGCGCGTACTCGACGGTACCCAGCACGAGGCGAACCACCAGGTCGTCCTGGATGTCCGGCACGTCGTGCAGCCGCGCGCGGGGGCGCAGCTCGCCTACCACCAGTTCGGCGATGCGCTCGGCGCCGAGCGACACGATCACCCGCTCGACGTCCTCCACGCCACCGCCGGCCGCGTGGATCAGCGTCCGCATGTCACGCGCCCACACTCCGGGCCCCTCTCGTCGGTGCTTGTCGTCCTTCCGAGGCTCGCACCGGGTGTCGCGGGGGGACACCGGCTGGCATCGCGCTGGCAGCCTTGGCAGCACGGCGTCAGGGGCCGATCCGGGGGCCGGTTCGGGTGTTCGGGCAATCGGCCGTGAACCACGCTGCGCTGCCGCGCTACGTACTGGGTGACGCAGTACACGCAGAGGGCAGTACTCGCGGAGGGGAGTCGGCATGACGACAGGGGAGCTCGCAACGGACCGGCCGCAGGTCGATGGCCGGGACAGACCCAGCTTGGCGACCGTGCTGCGCACCGAGCTCATGCGGCTGCGCCGCGGGTTCCTCTTCTGGTACTCGCTGTTGGCGCCGGTCGTCGCCGCCGTGCCGCTCTACGTCGGCTCCGCCACCTCACCGGAGGCTGCGGCGGGCCAGTACTGGGAAGTCTTCCGCAATGTCACGCTCGAACTGTGGGGCATCGTGGTGCCGATGACCGCCGGGCTGCTGGCCGCGCTGTCGGTGCGCGCCGATCAGGATGCGTGGCGGCTGATGTTCTCCTACGCCGTGCCGCGTCGCCGGTACTTCGCAGGCAAGTTCGCGGCGCTCGCGGTGCTGCAGCTGGTCTCAACCACGATCCTCGCCGTGCTGCTCGGCATCGGTGCACTGTTGCGGGGCAAACTGTTCGCCGACCTGCACACCGTGCTCGGCGGCGCCTATCTGCCGTGGGTCGCTGGTCTGGCGACCCTCGCGATCGCCGTTTATGTCGCGACGCGCTGGGGTCTCGGTGCCGCCATCACGGTCGGCGTGGCGGGCATGCTCTGCGGCGCACTCGTATCGGACAAGGACATCTGGGCGGTGATCCCGATGGCCTGGCCGATGCGGGTGATCCTGCCGCTCGCCGGGATCGGACCCAACGGAATCCCGCTTCCCCCCGACAGCCCCCTGCGTGACCTGGGCGTGCTACCGGTCGCGCTCGGCCTGTCCCTCGCGCTGACCGCCGTCGCGCTGTGGGCGGGCGGTGAGCATCTGCGGCGCAAGCAGAT
Organism: Pseudonocardiaceae bacterium; assembly: GCA_036494005.1. Classification (GTDB taxonomy): domain Bacteria; phylum Actinomycetota; class Actinomycetes; order Mycobacteriales; family Pseudonocardiaceae. The sequence goes on from DASXOV010000276.1 coordinate 2,612, forward strand.
CTAGCACCTCGACCCATGGCACCTCGACCCCATGGCACCTCGACCCCATGAGGGGGGCATCACGATGACCACAGCGATGACCACGGCACTGCGGATCAGCGACCTGCACAAGCACTACGGCTCGCACCGCGCTCTCGACGGTGCCGGCCTGACCGTGCCCGCTGGTGAGGTGTACGGGCTACTCGGCCCCAACGGCGCAGGCAAGACGACGCTCATGAAGATCGTGCTCGGGCTGCAGCGCCCGACCAGCGGCGAGGTCGAGATCTTCGGCCGCGCGCATGCGACAGCGCTGCTCGCGGACATCGGCGCGCTCATCGAGACCCCGGGCCTGTGGCCGTCCCTCGATGCGATGACCCACCTGCGCATCCACGCCAAGCTGCGGTGCGTGCCGGAGAGCTGGATCGAGCCCGCGCTGAACCTGGTCGGCCTGCACCAGGTCGCGGACCGCAAGGTCGGCCAGTACTCCCTCGGGATGCGCTGGCGCCTCGGCATCGCGATCGCGCTGCTCGCGAGACCGCGCCTGGTGCTGCTCGACGAACCCACGAACGGTCTCGACCCGCTGGGTATCCGCGAGATGCGCGGCACCATCCGCTCTCTCGCGGGCAGCGGCGTGACGGTGGTCGTTTCCAGTCACCAGCTGACCGAGATCGCGCAGGTCTGCAACACCGTCGGTGTTCTGGTGCACGGCCAGATGCGTTATGAGGGCGGCGTCGAGGGCCTGGCCGATGGCGGAGACCTCGAAGCGGGCTTCTTCCGGATCGTCGAGGAGGCCGGAGCGACCGGTGTGATCAGGTGAGCCGGGACAGCCGGGTCAGCCGGCCCGTGCCTGCAGCGCCACCAGCGAGCGCAGCTCGGAGCGCCCCGATACGTTCAGTGCATCGTAGAGGGTCCGGATCTTGCGATACATGGTGCGCTCCGAACAGAAGAACCGGCGCGCGATCGTGCACACCGTCTCGTCGCTGCACAGCAGGTGCGTCAGCGTCTCGGCCTCGCCGTCGGCCAACTGCCGCTGCTGCGCCGCATCGGGAACCGGGCGTAGGGCTGTGCTGCGGGGTTGTTCATCGATAACGGGCCCGGGCAGCGCCATTGATTGGAGGAGCTTGACCTGCGCCTCGGCCGGGATCGCCACATTGAGCACACAGGTCGCCCCGCACTTGATGGCGGTGTAGGTCTGATGCCCGTGACAGTCGTTGACCACAGCGACGATGGGGGACAGCCAGTACCCGAATTGCTCCCGCAGCGCGCGCACGATTGCCGCCTGCGCCTCAGAGCAGGCGGGCAGGAACACCGGTGATCCGTCGTCTTCCAGTTCGTCGAGCCGCCGAGGATCGAAGAACTCGACGTGGAAACCCAACCGGTCGAGCGGGAGAGCTGCGGCGGTCGTCGCGAAACTCCTCAAATGCGAGTGCAGCCGGGCACGCTTCCCCGCATGGACAGGCGTGAGTGGACTGGTGGACAAGGTCGAGCACCCCCAGGATCGCTGATCGGAAATCGATGAGGACGGCGGTGTTTGTTGCGTCGGTAAGAGACGGTCCGGCGCGGTGATCGTCACAGAAACAGACCGGAGGCACGACGTCGGTGATACTTCATGACCCCGATTACACTCTTCCGAGTCGAGCATCCATCGTCGATTCCCGGGAGCAACCACGGGATGCGGACATCGAGACGTGAGCTCAGAGGTCGACGCCGTGCCTGCGTAGCCAGCTGAGTGGGTTGATCTTCTTGCCGGACGGGTCCCAGACCTCGAAGTGCAGGTGGGGGCCGGTCGAGTTGCCGCGGTTGCCCATCTCGGCGATCTCTTCGCCCGCCTCGACTTTTTCGCCTTCGTGGACCAGCGAACGGTTGATGTGCCCGTAGACCGTGATGGTGCCGTCGGAGTGCTGGATGCGGACCCACAGGCCGAAGCCGCTGGCCGGTCCGGACTCCACGACCACGCCGTCCGCGGCGGCGAGGATCGGAGTCCCGATCGAGTTGGCCAGGTCGATTCCCCAGTGGAAGGCGCCCCACCGGCCGCCGAACCCTGAGGTGAAGACACCATTGGTGGGCAGGACGTATAGCGGACGGCTGGCTTCGGCGTCCCGGGCGGCCCGCTGGGCGTCGAGGCGCTGGCCCTTGGCCATCGCCTGCACGTCGTCGACCACAGCGGGGACCGCCGGGGGCGTCACCGGCAGATATTCAGGTGCCGGGACGGAGCCACCGACGCCCATCGCCGAGGTGGAGTCGAGACCGGACACCCGGGCCGCGTCGTCAGGGCCTGCGGACGCCGTGTTGTTCATCGCCTGTCCAGCGGAGACGAAGGCGCCCGCGGCGACCGCGGCGACGACCACTCGGCCCCGTAGCACCGGGGAGGGTGCCGGAATGCGGTGCGCCGACTCGGTGCCCGAGGTGCGATGACGCAACGCCGTCTCGAGTACCGGGGATGGCCGTTGGCCGCCTGGCGACCGGTGTCGAGCCACGACCTGCCTTCCCGTCTCGGGGGGAGTCCGTCCGACCCAGGGGATATCGGTGAGCTGGTTGGTTGCAGCTGCGCGGTCAGTCGTAATCGGACCGTGACCACGAGCCGCGGGGACACTAACCAAGGCCTGGTAAGCCCGGCAAGGGGCCGGATACCGGCTCGGTGGTGTTATCGGTCAGGGTGGGTTCTGTCGCGCCGGGCGGTCAGTCGCCGGTGCTCACCCGGCGGACGTCGGGGCCGGGCCGATCGCCCGCGCGCCGCTCGCCTCGGCCGCCATGTCGCTCACCAGCTCCGCTGCCGCGCGCTGCCGAAGCGGAGAGACGCCGTCCAGTTGGGCGAGTGTGCTGACGACGGCATGGATCGCGCGCGGATCGACGGACAGCGAAAGGTGACCGACATCACTGAGCTGGAGGTTGGTCACCAGCAGGTCCGGGTGATCGAGCCGGGCATTCCGCTGCGGCACGATCAGCTGGTCCAGCTCGCTCCACACCGCGACGAACCGGGTCCGGCAGTCCGGCGCGGGCTCCCCGAGTTCGGCGATCACGTCAGAGTCCGGGCGCAACTGGCGCAACACCGGGGTCGGCAGCAGATACGCGGCCATCGTCCCCTGGTGCGGGGTGCCCAGGCTGACCAGCGTGTGTACCCGCGCGTCCCCGCCGAGGCGCTGGACGTAGTAGCGGGCCACCAGCCCACCGAGCGAATGTCCGACCACGTGCACCTGCTCGGCGCTGGTCGCCTCACAGATCCGCTCCACCTCGCGACCGAACTCCCTGGCCGCGCTGCGCACATCGCCGGTGAGCGTGGTCAGCACGCTGTAGTTGATGCCGTAGACCACGCCGAACCCCCGCTTGCGCAACGCCCTGCCGAGCACCGCGAACACCGATCGGTTGTCCGCCATGCCGTGCACCAGCAGGATGGGCGTCCCTGCGGCGCGGACGTCGGCGATCACCAGTCCGCGCCTGGCCGGGGAAAGGTCGTCGGTCCGGTAGCAGTTGTAGGGACCGCCCGGGCTCAACTGCTCGGAGAGCGCACCCAAGGGGTACATCGCCAGATGCACGGCCAGCCATCCGGCTTCCAGGAACAACCCCCGGAGACCGGAGGGCCGGGCGATCGTCCGTGCGGTGCGCGATAGGGTGCCCAGCGCCGCACACGCTGTCGCTGTGGCGGACCCGGTCGCGCGGGCGGCCAGACGGCGTGCCACCTGCCCGACGGGGTTCATACAACTACGATAAGTTGTTAACACAACATTTGCATGTCCAAGGGTGAAACGTCCCAGCGAGCGGCGTTTCCGGCGGGATGACCGGCACCTGCCTGCATCCGGACGGAGTAGATTCCGGGCGCCGCCATCCGGGTTGACCTCTGTGTTTCTCGCCACCGGAGCGCCTGCGGCCGTCCGGTGTGGCGTTCGCCGCGAGCGCACGGTTACCCCGCCGGCTGGAGTTACGCTGCCGACATGAGCGGACGGATCCGCGTGGTCGTGGCCAAGCCCGGGCTCGACGGCCACGACCGAGGTGCGAAGGTGGTGGCCCGCGCACTGCGCGACGCCGGCATGGAGGTTGTGTACACCGGGCTGCACCAGACCCCCGAGCAGATCGTGGAGACGGCGCTGCAGGAGGACGCCGACGCGGTGGGACTCTCGGTGCTCTCCGGTGCCCACATGACCCTCTTCGCCAGGGTCGTCGAGCTGCTGGACAGCAAGGGCGCCCGTGACGTGCTGGTCTTCGGCGGCGGGATCATTCCCGAGGAGGACATCCCGAAACTCGCCGAGCTCGGCGTGGCCAAGGTCTTCACTCCGGGGGCCACGACGTACGAGATCGTGGACTGGGTGCGCAATGCCGTCGAGGCCGCCGCGGTGGAGTGATCCGGTTCACCGGTGTCGACTGGCTGGGAGCATGGTGGATGACGGGGAGCATGGTGGGTGACGGGGAGCAGAGTGCGGCTGGATAGGGTCGAGCGGTCCAGCCCGAGTCGGAACCGACGGCCCCGGCGCGAGGACCCATACCAGCGTGGACCGATATCGACGCCGCATCGGGCGGCACGCCACGCCTCGGGTGTGGCGGACCGCCCCACATCATGGAGAACCCGAGTGGACCTGTACGAATACCAGGCCAGGGACTTGTTCCAGGCCCACGGCGTCCCGGTGCTGCCGGGCCGGGTGGCCACCACCACCGCGCAGGCGCGCGCCGCTGCCGAGGAGTTCAGCGCCACGGAGTTCGGCGGCACTGTGGTGGTCAAGGCGCAGGTGAAGACCGGCGGCAGGGGCAAGGCCGGGGGGGTGAAGCTGGCCGGCTCACCGGATGAGGCCGCCGAGAAGGCCGCCGCCATCCTGGGCATGGACATCAAGGGCCACTCAGTGCACCGCGTGCTGGTGACCCCCGCCTCGGAGATCGCCGAGGAGTACTACGTCTCCTTCCTGCTCGACCGCACCAACCGCACCTTCCTCGCGATGGCGAGCGTGGCGGGCGGCATGGAGATCGAGGAGGTCGCGGCCACCCGGCCCGAGGCGCTCGCCAAGGTGCCGATCGATCCGCTGGCCGGGGTGGACCTGGCCACGGCCCGGGAGATCGTGTCCGCGGCGCAGTTCCCCGCCGAGGTGGCCGAATCCGTTGCGGAGGTGCTCGTGGCGTTGTGGGACGGCTTCGTCAGCGAGGACGCCACCCTCGTCGAGGTCAACCCGCTGGTGCGCGATCCGCGGGACGCGATCCTCGCGCTGGACGGAAAGGTGACGCTCGATGACAACGCCGCCTTCCGGCACCCGGAACACGCCGACCTCGCCGACAGCGCCGCGGACGACCCGCTCGAGGCCAAGGCCAAGGCTAAGGGCCTCAACTACGTCAAGCTCGACGGCCAGGTCGGCATCATCGGCAACGGAGCGGGCCTGGTGATGTCCACCCTGGATGTGGTCGCGTACGCCGGTGCGGCACACGGCGGGATGCGGCCCGCGAACTTCCTCGACATCGGCGGCGGAGCGAACGCGCAGGTGATGGCCGACGGGCTGGACATCGTTCTCGGCGACCCGGACGTGCGTACGGTGTTCGTCAATGTGTTCGGTGGCATCACGGCATGCGATCAGGTGGCCACCGGCATTGTGCAGGCGCTGGGCATCCTGGGTGACGCGGCCGTCAAACCGCTGGTCGTCCGGTTGGACGGTAACAACGTCGAGGAGGGCAGGCGCATCCTGTCCGACGCCGCCCATCCATTGGTGACCATGGTCGACACCATGGACGCTGCGGCAGCCAAGGCCGCCGAGCTCGCCGCGGCGGCAGCCCCGGTGACTGCCCCGCTGATCGGGAAGGGAGCCTGAGCCGTGGCCATCTTCCTGACCAAGGACTCGCGGATCGTCGTGCAGGGGATGACCGGGGCCGAGGGCCGCAAGCACACCCGGCGGATGCTGACCGCAGGTAGTCAGGTGGTCGGCGGGGTCACCCCCGGCAAGGGCGGCCAGCGCGTTGATTTCGACGGCGCGACGCTGCCGGTGTTCGACTCGGTGGGCGAGGCGATGGCCGAGACCGGTGCCGACGTCAGCGTGGTCTTCGTCCCGCCACGCTTCGCCAAGACGGCGGTCATCGAAGCGATCGACGCGGGCATCGGCCTCGTGGTGGTGATCACCGAGGGCATCCCGGTGCACGACACCGCCGCGTTCTGGGCACACGCCTGCGCCACCGGCTCGGGCCGCAACCCCGCGGGCACCCGCATCGTCGGCCCGAACTGTCCCGGGGTGATCAGCCCCGGTGCGTCGAACGCGGGCATCATCCCGGCCGACATCACCGGCCCCGGCAAGATCGGATTGGTCTCGAAATCCGGCACGCTGACCTACCAGATGATGTACGAGCTGCGTGACATCGGGTTCTCCAGTTGCGTGGGCATCGGTGGCGACCCGGTCATCGGCACCACGCACATCGATGCGCTGCAGGCATTCGAGGCCGACCCCGACACCGCGGCCGTCGTGATGATCGGCGAGATCGGCGGTGATGCCGAGGAACGCGCCGCCGAATACATCAAGGCCAACATCACCAAGCCGGTGGTCGGCTATGTCGCCGGGTTCACCGCTCCCGAGGGCAAGACCATGGGCCACGCGGGCGCTATCGTCTCCGGCTCGTCCGGCACCGCGGCCGCCAAAAAGGAAGCCCTGGAAGCCGCCGGTGTCAAGGTGGGCAGGACGCCCAGTGGCACCGCCGACTTGATGCGCGAGATCATGAACCGCACCGACACCTGAAAGGTTCCCCATGTCTGTGCCCTACGGCCAGCCTCCGGCGGCGCCACAGCCAGGGCCGGCCGGCTCACCGGCAGCCGGTCTGAGTCTCGGTAAGATCCTCGCACTCGCCGCCGGCGGCCTCGGCCTGGTGATCTACTTCCTCTCCTTCACCGATGGCGCCGGTGTCTACCTGCGGGGTTTGCTCGGCGTCCTGCTCGTCGGCGGGGGATTGCTGGTCGCGGCGTCTGCGCTGCCCAAGCCGCAGGCGACCCTGCTGGCCGGGACCGTGCCGGTGGTCACCGGCACGCTGTTCCTGCTGATCGACGTGACCAGTGGCCCCACGCCTTTCGGCGCCATCTCGCTCGGCCCGATCTCCCTCGCCCCGTCCGGCACAGCACAGACATCCGGCCTGGCCGTCGTGGCCCTCATCCTGGCGTTCCTACAGTCGATCACCGGGGTGGCGGCGCTGCTCCTGGAGGCGGGCCTGGTGAGCATGGCGCCCCGCCGTGCTCGGATCCCTCAGGGTGCCTGGGGACCGCCGCAGCCGGGCGGCGGCTACCCCATGCCGCCTCCCGGTCAGGGTGGTTATCCGGGTCAGCCCGGTCAGCCCGGTCAGCCTGCAGGCCCGGCTCCGGGTGTCTTCCCTCCTGCGCCCCAGCAGTACCCCTATCTCGACCAGACCGTGCAGTACCGGAACCCGCCGGGCCAGTACGGCGGTGCTCCGCCTGGCCAGTACGGGATCGAACCCGGGCTGTACGGCGGTGGCGAACCCCCGCCGTATCGGGGCGAGCCAGGTCAGTATCGTGCCGGTGAGCCCGGCCGCCATGGTGGTGAGCCGGCCGACCAGCCGGATCAACCGGGTCCGCCCGGCCAGCAGGATCGACCGGGTCCGCCCGGCCAGCAGGGTCAGCGGCCTCCCGGCGGCACGCCGGGCGGTTTCGGATCCCCGGGCCAGGGCTGAGCCTTTACCCCGTGTCCCGACATCGCACACGCCCGTCGTCGTAATGCTCTGTGAGGCACTGAATGCCCGACACGACATCGGCCGGGGTCACAGACCTGATGACCCGCAGGCAGATCGACTCCACCACGCCGAGTATCGCCAGGGCCTACGACGCGGCGCTGAACGGTAAGGACCACTACGAGGCCGACCGCGAACTGCTCAGGAAGATCCTGCAGGTCGCGCCGGAGGCCAAACAGATCGCGTGGGACAACCGGGACTTCCTGATCCGCGTGACGCGATTCCTGGCGAGCCAGACCGGTATCACCCAGTTCCTCGACTGTGGGTCGGGGTTGCCGACGGCGGAGAACACCCACCAGGTGGTCCAGCGAATCCAGCCCGGTGCCCAGGTCGTCTACGTCGACAACGATCCGAGCGTGCTCGCGCACGGCCGGGCGCTGCTGGAAGAGAACGACAAGACCCACTTCGCCGCTGCGGACATCTTCACTCCACGCCAGGTCATCAACAACGAGGTTGTGCGCGAATACATCGACTTCACTCAGCCGATCGCGCTGCTGCACGTCGCAACGTTGCACCACTACGACGGTGAGCGCCGCCCGGCCGACATCATGCGGGAATACCTGGCCGCCCTTCCCGCCGGCTCCTATGTGACGATCAGTCATTTCTTCGACCCAGAGAGCAGCGAGCACAGCCCACTCGCCAGGAGAATCGAACAGGTCTTCCTGCACAGCCCGCTCGGCTGCGGGTGGTTTCGGACCCGCGCTGAGATCGAGGAGATGTTCTGCGATATCGAACTCGTCGAGCCCGGCCTGGTCCGGTGCGCGGACTGGTGGCCGGACGGACCCCGGATCAAGCCACTCGACCCGGTGCAGCACTGCATCGTCGGTGGTGTCGGCCGCAAGGCCTGACCTCGCGGCACCGGTCCGGCCGGCGCGGAGCTAGCTGAGGACCGGGATCAGGCAGGCGGCGAAGGCCAGATAGAACACCGCGGTCAGTGACATGGTCCTGGCGGTGCAGCGACCGGTGCGCAGCAGGATCAACAGGTAGCCGATCGCGGCCATGGTGGCCAGCCCGGACAGCAGCAGTGCGGTGTCGAACAGCCACGGGGTGAACAACAGGCCCAGGCCGCTGGGCACCGTGGCCTGGATCATCATGGCACCGGAGATGTTGGCCAGCGCCAGGGGTGTCTTGCCCTGCCGGACCCAGATGACGGCGTTCATGATCTCGGGCAGTTCGGTCGCGATCGGGGAGAGCAGCAGCGCGGTCACCGTGGCGGGCAGCCCCAGCATCGGGCCGATCGCGTCGAGTTGGTGCACGAACAACTGCGAGGCGACGAAAATGATCGCCAGCGTGACCAGGGTCTGGATCAGCACCGCCCAGTTCTGCGGCGTGGCACGGCGGCGTTGCAGCAGCAGCGGGTCCAGGTCGTGGCCGGAGCGCTCGCCGTCGGCCCGGATCTCCCGCCAGAAGTAGACCGCGTACGCGGCGAAGAACAGCAGTCCCAGCCAGGGTTTGACGGTGAAGGCGACCAGTCCCAGTACCACCTTGACGATGAAGATGCTCAGGAACCAGGTCTGGTCACGAGCCAGCTTGCGCGGGTCACCGAGATCGTCGCTCGGGGAGATCGCGGGGCCGATTCCGGTGCTGCCCGGGACCGTCGCGGTAGCCCGCGCCCGTCGCCGGATCAGGATCATCCAGCCGGTGACCGCGTAGGCGATGGTGGCCAGCACCAGCGGCCCGCCCAGCGCCGCACCCACGCCGATGTCCTTGACCTGCGGGCTGTCGCCGAAGACCACCGCGACGAACGTGACCACACTTTCGGGCAGCGCGGTGCCGAACGCGGCCAGGATCGTGCCCACCGCCAGCGGACCCACGTCGAGGCGTCGCCCCAGCCATTCCACGGCGTTGACAAACCACTCGCACGACAGGTAGATGACGACGGCGCACGTGACCAGGAGCACGACGTGAATCACGGGTTCGGTTCCCCTTCGCATCAGCGCAAGAGCCGCGAACCGGGATCCAGCACCCGAGACCTCGACCCTCACGGCGATGTACGACACCGGCGGCCGAAGGTCTCATCCACCCTGTCACCACCAGGGCCCGGCCACCGGGAGCACGCATGCTCCAGCATGTCGACGACCGACGGGGGACTACTCCCCTTCAGGGTTACCAGCCTAGCCCACTCAGGACTGGGCTCTCGATCTCACCTCGATCGTGCCTTCCCGGACCCGGGTTTCGTAGCTGGGTTGCGGGGCGACGGCGGGGCCCCTGGTGACTGATCCGTCCTGGATGCGGAAACGTGGTAGAGCCCCTGGATCGGCACGTGGCAGCCATCGCCGCACTCGACGAGCCCACCCGCCGTCGGTTTTACGAGCACGTGGCGCGGGAGCGGGAGCCGGTGAGCCGGGACGACGCTGTCGCGGCGATCGGCGTACCTCGCAGCACTGCGGCCTTCCACCTGGACCGGCTCGTTGATGAGGGGCTCCTCCACCCCGTTGCACGGACTCAGCCACACCGGACTGGATGCCCGGCTCGACCCCGCACCCGGGCGCTGCTGCGTCCGCCTCGAAGCGCCGGCCCCGGATCCGGGCGACGGTCAGACCCGGCGTCGGTGGAGCAACTCCACCACGGCCGACCTGGCCGCGCGGCGCAGCCCGCCGAGCGCGCCGTGATCAGCCAGCGCGGCCCGTGCGGCCAGCCACCCGCAGGCCCCGTGCACCCCGCCACCGGGATGCGCGGCCGCGCTGCCCAGATACAGCCCGGGCACCGGGGTCTCGGGCCGCCCCAGGCCCGGTACCGGGCGGAAGATCAACTGCTGGTGCAGCTGCGCGGTGCCGCCGTTGACCGCGCCGCCGGCCAGGTTGGCGTCGTCGCGTTCCAGGTCGCCGGGACGTTGCACCATCCGCCGCAGCACCCGGGCACCGAATCCGGGGGCGAAGCTCTCGACCACGGCGTCGACCCGTTCGGCCAGCAGGTCGGCTGACACGTCGTCGGTCACCCCCCTGGGTAGATGGGTGTACGCCCAGACGCTCCCGGTGCCCGCGGGGGAGCGACTCGGGTCGGCCGTGCTCATCTGCCCCATCAGCAGAAACGGCCTGCGCGGGATGGTGGCGCCCTCGAGGTCGGCCGACCAGTGCGCCATCTGGTTCTCGTCGCAGCCGACGTGCACGGTCCCGGCACCGCTCACCCCAGCGGCGCGCCACGGGATCGGGCCGTCCAGTGCCCAGTTGACCTTCACCACCGGGGTGTCCCACTGGAAACGCCGCAGGTCGTCGAGCACCGTGGCCGGTACGGCGTCGCGCGGTAGCAGGTCCAGGTAGAGGGTGGGCGCCGCCAGGTCGGCGATGACCGCGCGGCGGGCCTGCACGGTCAGGCCCGCCGCGGTGCGCACCCTGGCCGCGCGCCCGCCCGCCACCTCGATGCGTTCCACCCGCTGCCCGGTGTGCAGCTGCGCTCCGGCCGCCTCGGCTCGGCGCGCCAGCGCCCCGGCCAGCTTCCCGGCGCCACCGACCGGCACCGGGAACCCGACGTCCTGGGCCAGCATCGCCAGCAGCCAGCCGAACGTCCCGCTGCCGGGGGCATCGATCGGGATGTCGCTGTGCAGCGCGTTTCCGCACAGCAGCAGCCGGCCGGCTGCCCCGCGAAACAGCTCCTGGCCCATCCGGCGGGCGGGCAGCATCAGGAACCGGGCGAGTCGCAGCATTCCACCGGTGCCCAGGCTGCGCAGCAGCCCGGCCGGGCCACGCACCGGAGGGAAGGCAGTGAACAGGGACCGCAGCAGGGGCTCGCGCACTCGTCGCCAGTCCTCGACCAGTTTCAGCCAGGCCGCGCCGTCGGCGGGGTGCTCCCTGGCCAGGCCCGCGGCGGTGTCCTCGGGGTTGTGGTGCAGTACCGCGGCGACGGCGGAGTCCGGCCGCGGTGGGTGCGCGAGCACCGTCGGCGCGTGGGACCAGCGCAGGCCGTGACTCTCCAGCTCCAGGGAGCGCAGCACCGGTGAGGCGACCGTCAGCGGGTAGAACGCGCTGTACAGATCGGTGACGAATCCCGGGTGCAGCGCTTCCGAGCGGATCGCGCCGCCCAGCCGGTCGGTGGCCTCCAGCAGGCACACGTCCCAGCCGGCGTCGGCCAGCACGGTGGCCGCGACGAGTCCGTGGTGCCCTCCGCCGACGACCACCGCGTCCACCCGCACCGCCATGACACCCACCCTGCTCCGTGGGTGGCGTTGTCGGCCACAGCGGTGCGGCCCTGCTCCCGCCCTGCACCGGCGCTGTTCAACCAGAGTTGAACCCAGCAGGCGGAAGTTAAAGCCGGCGGACCGAGCCGCGAAAGCCGGCGTCCTGGCCCGGCGCGACCGACCGCCCCGGCGCGTGCTGGCTGAGGACCGGGTGGGTCAGCTCGAAAGGTGGCGCCAGAGGAACTCGTAGGCCAGCGCGGACATGAAGGCCGCCTGCTTGTTGTCCGCCGCACCGCTGTGGCCGCCTTCGATGTTCTCGTAGTAGGTGACCGGCAGGCCGTACTCGCGCATCCGCGCCACCAGCTTTCGGGCATGTCCGGGATGCACGCGGTCGTCGCGGGTCGAGGTGGTGACCAGGGTCGGCGGGTAGCGGCGGCCGGCGCACAGCTGGTGGTACGGGGAGTACCGCAGCAGGTGCTCGCGTTCGGCCGGGTCATCGGGATCGCCGTACTCGGCAGTCCAGGAGGCGCCGGCCAACAGGGTGTGGTAGCGCAGCATGTCGAGCAGCGGGGCCGCCGCGACGAGTGCGCCGAACAGTTCCGGGTACTGGGTGAGCATCACGCCGATGAGTAGCCCGCCATTGCTACCGCCCTGGGCGCCGAGGCGGGGCGGTGTGGTGAGCCCGCGGGTGACCAGGTCCCGGGCCACGGCGGCGAAGTCCTCGTAGACGAGATGGCGGTGGCGCCCCAGCGTGGTGGAATGCCAGCGTGGGCCGTACTCGCCGCCGCCGCGGATATTGGCGACCACGTAGCAGCCGCTGCGGGCCAGCCAGGCCCGGCCTCGGGCGCCGCCATAGCCGGGTTGCAGGGATATCTCGAAGCCGCCGTAGCCGTACAGCAAGGTGGGCCAGCCGCCGGGCGGCACGGCCGAGTCGGGCGCCACCACGAAATATGGGATCCGGGTGCCATCGTCGGAGACCGCGAAATGCTGCTGCACGGCGAGACCGCCGCTGTCGAAGAACGAGGGTGCCTGCTTGAGCGTGGCGGCTGGACCGTCGCCGATGGTCCCGATGGCCAGCGTCGAGGGAGTCAGGAAACCGTCGACGTCGAGCAGGTACTCGTCGTCGGTGTCCGGGTCGGTGCCCCCCGCGCTCGCAGTGCACAGCGGTGGTGTGTCGGTCAGCGGCGTGGCGCGCCAGTCCTGGGCCGGGGTCAGCACCGTGAGGTGGCTGACCACGTCATGCATCACGTTGAGGATCACGTGGTGGCGGGTCCAGCTGTAGCCGGCCAGTGAGGTGCGCTCGTCGGGGGTGAACAGCATGTGCAGGCCCGCCCCAGCGGCACCGTGCGCCATGAACTCGTCGAAGTCGGCTACCAGCAGGCTGCCCGCCGGGTATGTCTGGCCGACCGTCCACGCACTGCGCAACTCGATCAGCAGCCACTGCCGGTGGATGCCGACGATCGCGTCGTCGGGCACCTCGACGCGGCGTAGCTGGTCACCGCATCGCAAGTACAACTCGGAGCGATAGAAGTCCGGTGCCCGCCGGACGAAGTCGCGCTCGAAGCCCTCGGTGTCGTCGTGATAGGCGGACACGCTGATGTCATCGATCTTGCCCTGGTACACCAGCTCGGCCTCGGCCAGCGGTTCACCGCGCCGCCATTGCCGGACGGTGCGCGGGTACCCGCAGGTGGTGAGCGTTCCCGGGCCGAAGTCGGTGGCGACGTAGAGACGGTCGGCGTCGATCCAGTCCACGCTGGACTTCGCCTCGGGCAGCTGGAAGCCGTCGGTGACGAACTCGCGACGTTCGATGTCGAACTCCCGCACCACCGCCGCGTCAGCGCCGCCTCGCGACAGTGAGATCAGTGCGCGCCGGTAGTCCGGGCGCAGGCACCGCGCACCGTCGAAGACCCAGCTCTCGTCCTCGTCGCGGGCCAGCGCGTCCACGTCGAGCAGGATTTCCCAGTCCGGCTGCTCCTTCCGGTACTCGGCGAGCGTCGTGCGCCGCCACAGACCGCGCGGGTGCTCGCGGTCTCGCCAGAAGTTGTACCGGTACTCGCCGCGCCGGCCGATGTACGGAATACGTTCCGTCGACTCGAACACCTCGAGGATCTCGGCGCGCAGTGCCTCGAACCGGCCTGATCGGGCCAGCTCCGCGACGGCCTGCGCGTTGCGCTCCCGCACCCAGGACAGTGCCCGCTCGCCGGTCACCTCCTCCAGCCACCGGTAGGGATCCTCCTCACTCCGGCCTGACGCAACCTGGCCTGACGCAACGCTGTGTTCCTCGGCGCGGGCTGCGGCTCCCGGCCCGGCCCATGACCTCCGGTCTGCCGTCATGCCGCCAGTCTGACACCGGGCACCGGGGCAGGCCTGGTCCATCGCTACGCTGGCTGTGCCCCTCCCGACCTCCCACCTGCCAGGAGCCCGTGCTGAGAGCCGCACCGACCGCGCACCAGCTCCGCCTGCCGGTGCCTGCCCGGGTCGTCGTTCTGGTCTCCGGCTCCGGGACACTGCTGCAGGCCCTGCTCGACGCCACCGGTCCGCACTACCCGGCCCAGGTGGTCGCCGTCGGAGCGGACCGGGCCGGTGTCGAAGGACTGGCGCGGGCCGAGAAGTGCGGTGTGCCCACCTTCGTCGTCGAGCTGAGCCGGCACAGCGAGACCTGCTCGTCAGGGTCGAGCCATCGACACGAGACCTGCTCGTCAGGGTCGAGCCATCGACACGAGACCTGCTCGTCAGGGTCGAGCCATCGACACGAGACCTGCTCGTCAGGGTCGAGCCATCGACACCCGGACCGGGCGTCCTGGGACGCCGCGCTCACCGCGGCGGTCGCCGTGCACCAGCCGGATCTGGTGGTCTCGGCGGGTTTCATGAAGATCCTCGGCCCGGCGTTCCTGGACCGTTTCGCCGGGCGCATCGTGAATACCCACCCCGCACTGCTACCCGCGTTCCCCGGCCGCCGTCCGGTGGCTGACGCGCTGGCCCACGGAGTACAGGTGAGCGGTGCGACCGTACACCTGGTGGACGCTGGCGTGGACACCGGTCCGATCCTGGCGCAGTGCGCTGTGCAGGTGCTGACCGATGACACCGAGGATCGGCTGCACGAGAGGATCAAGGTCGTGGAACGGCGGCTGCTGGTCGATGTCGTGGCCGAGCTGGCAAGCCGTGGATGCACGGTCACCGGACGAAAGGTCTCGTTTCCGTGAGTGATGACTGCCGTGAGTGATGAGGATCGAAGGCCGGTGCGCAGGGCACTGGTGAGCGTGTCGGACAAGAGCGGGCTGCTGGAGCTGGCCACCGGGTTGCACGCGGCCGGGGTCGAGATCGTCTCCACCGGCTCGACCGCGGACACCATCTCCGACACACGCGTGCCGGTCACCCGGATCGAACAGCTCACCGGTTTCCCGGAGTGCTTGGACGGGCGGGTGAAGACCCTGCACCCCCGGGTGCACGCGGGGCTGCTCGCGGACACCCGCAGGCCCGCGCACGTCGCGGAGCTGGCCTCGCTGGCCATCGCGCCGTTCGACCTGCTGGTGGTCAACCTCTATCCGTTCGAGGTGACAGTCGCCTCCGGAGCCGGGTTCGACGAGTGCGTCGAGCAGATCGACATCGGCGGCCCGGCGTTGATCCGGGGGGCGGCGAAGAACCACGGTTCGGTGGCCGTGGTGGTGGACCCCGCGGGCTACGGCGACGTGCTGCACACCGTCCGGTCCGGCGGGTTCACCCAGGCGCAGCGCCAGGCACTGGCCGTCGCCGCCTTCCGGCACACCGCGGACTACGACATCGCGGTGGCGTCCTGGATGGGCTCGGCACTGGCCGATCCGGAGAGTGGTTTCCCGGCCTGGATGGGCGCGTCCTGGTGCCGCGCCGCGCCGTTGCGCTACGGCGAGAACCCGCATCAGCTCGCCGCGCTCTACCACTCGGGACACCGCGCCCCAGGGGGCCTGGCCGGTGCCGAGCAGTTGCACGGCAAGGAGATGTCGTACAACAACTACGTCGATGCGGACGCGGCCTGGCGCGCCGCGCACGACCACGACGCCGCCTGCGTCGCGATCATCAAGCACGCCAACCCGTGCGGTATCGCGGTCTCGGCGGCCGGTGATGTGGCCGACGCACACCGCAAGGCGCACGGCTGCGACCCGGTCAGCGCGTTCGGTGGCGTCATCGCGGTGAACCGGGCCGTCACCGTGGAGCTGGCCGAGCAGGTCGCCGAGGTGTTCACCGAGGTCGTGGTGGCGCCGTCCTACACCGACGGTGCGGTGGACGTGCTGGCCCGCAAGAAGAACGTACGGCTGCTGGTGGCCGACCCGCCCGAGCGGGCAGGCGTGGAGTTCCGGGCCGTGTCGGGCGGGCTGCTGCTGCAGACCCGGGACGTGCTCGATGCGCCGGGCGACGACCCGGCCGCCTGGACGCTGGCCACCGGCGCACCGGTGGACCCTGCCACCCTGGCCGACCTGGCGTTCGCCTGGCGGGCCTGCCGCGCGGTGCGCTCCAACGCGATCCTGCTCGCCGCGGGCGGGGCGACGGTCGGGGTCGGTATGGGGCAGGTGAACCGGGTGGACGCCGCGCGGCTGGCGGTGAGCCGGGCGGGGGAGCGGGCGGCCGGTGCGGTGGGCGCCTCCGACGCGTTCTTCCCGTTTCCGGACGGGCTGGAGGTGCTGATCGACGCGGGGGTCCGCGCCGTGGTGCAGCCCGGGGGTTCGGTGCGCGACGCCCCGGTGATCGCCGCCGCCGAGGCCGCCGGGGTGCCGCTCTACCTCACCGGCACCCGGCACTTCCTGCACTAAACCCTCCCGGCGTGTCCTGCACTCATGCACGGTGTGTCGGGCACTCATGCACGGCGTGTCCTGCGTTCGTGCACGGTGTGTCCGGCACCGGGCGGGTCACTCGGTGCGGGCGCCTCGTCGACGGCCGCCGAGGCCTGCTCGGTGGCCCGTCTGGCGGCGTCCTCGCCGATCTTCATCAGCAGACGGCCGAGTTGGAACAGCTCGAACGCCCGTTCATGCCGTCATGATGCGCCATTCGTGAGCGGCGGCGGGCCACGGCACCGCGCGGCTATGCTGTGCTGTCAGAAGGGTGGCGTCGATGCGGGTCGTGGGCAATGTGCTGTGGCTACTGCTCGCGGGGCTTGCGCTGGCGATCGGTTACGCAGCGGCAGGGATCGTGAGCTTTCTGCTCATCGTCACGATTCCGTTCGGGATCGCCTCCTTCCGGCTGGCCGGCTATGTGATCTGGCCCTTCGGCCGGGTCGTGGTCGACCGTCCGTCCGGTGCCCCGGTCCTGGTTTTCATCGCGAACCTGCTGTGGTTCGTCTTCGCGGGTTGGTGGCTGGCGCTCGCGCACCTGGCGTTCGGTCTGCTGCTGTGCCTGACCATCATCGGGATCCCATTTGGAGTCGCGTCGTTCAAGATGGTCCCGCTGGCGCTCGTGCCCTTGGGCCGCAAAGTCGTCCCGCTTCGGGAACTCGAACCAGAAGTTCCCGTC
>DASXOV010000277.1:0-1648 GCA_036494005.1 Pseudonocardiaceae bacterium
GCGGCGCTCCACCTCGCGGGCGAAGGCGCGGGCGGCCCGGCGGACGTCGGCGAAACCCCAGCGTGGCTCGATCCGGACGTAGACGTGCAGGCCGCGACCCCCGGATGTCTTCGGCCAGCCCACCGCGCCGATCTCGGTGAGTACCTCGTACGCCACCAGGGCCACCCGGCGGGCTTCGGCGTATCCGGTGCCGGGTTGCGGATCCAGGTCGATCCGCCACTCGTCGGGCAGTTCGACGTTGGCGCGCCGGGAATTCCAGGGGTGGAACTCCACGGTGCTCATCTGCACCGCCCAGATCACCTCGGCGAGTTCGGTGACGCACAGCTCGTGCGCGTTGCGCCCGGAAGGAAAGTCCACCCGGCAGGTACCCACCCACGGCGGGGCGCCGGACGGGAGCCGTTTCTGGTGCACCTTCTCCCCGGTGACACCGGTGGGGAACCGGTGCAGCATGCACGGGCGCTCCCGCAGTGCCCGCACAATGCCGTCACCGACCGCCAGGTAGTAGCGGGCGAGGTCGAGTTTGGTCTCGCCGCGGGCGGGGAAGTAGACCCGATCCGGGTTGGTGATCCGGACCGTCTGGTGGCCGGCCTCGATCTCGACGGCTGGGGGACTGCTGGCGGCTGCCACCACCCGCTCAGCGCCGCCGGGCCCGCAGCCTGTTCACCGAACTACCGATCAGCATGAGCGCGAGAATCGTGCCGATGGAGATCAGCCAGGCATTTTCCACGCCGGTGGTGTGGTTGTTGATCATCATCGCGAAGAGGGCGATCACGGTGAACCACCCGGCGATGTAGCCGGCCCGGGGAAGTTCGCCGTGCCAGCCCCATTCGGCCGACGGCTCGTCGGCGGTGGACCCGTGTGCTGTCACAGCAGCGGAGTGCTCATCATCAGAGTGCTCGTCGGCAGGGTGCTGATCGGTCGCGGCCACGTCGTTGATGGTCCCATAACCGAGCCGGACGAGCAGACGGGACCCGCGGACCGCGGATCCCGTCTGCCCGGCCGGGCCCCGTCAATCCCGAGTCAACCGCGGACCGCCCGGCGTCCGGCGACGGCCCGGTAGATCGCCAGCACGATGAGCGACCCGATGATCGCGACGATCCAGGTCTGGAGACTCCAGAAATTCGACAGCCCCACCCCGAAGATGAGGCTGCCCAGGTAACCGCCCAGGATGGCACCGACGATGCCCAGCAGTATCGTGATGATGATCCCGCCGGGGTCATTGCCCGGCATGATCGCCTTCGCGATGGCACCCGCGATCAGGCCGAGCAAGATCCATCCAAGAAACCCCATGCTCTCACTCCTTTTCCTGCAGCGTGTGGAGTCGATCCACGACGCGTGACCCGGCTCCTTGACCGGTAAGGATGCGCAGCGCATCGGTACCGAACAGCAGTGTGATCCTCGATGGAGCGCCCCGCACCCGCGCCGGTCACCTGTCCGGGAGAATGACCGAAATGGACCTGTCGAAGCGTTCACGTTCCGTGTTGCTGCTAGGCAGTACGGGTTCAATCGGCGTCCAGGCACTCGACGTCGTCCGTCGCAATCCGCAGCGGTTCCGCGTCGTCGGGCTGGCTGCGGGCGGGGCCGACCCGCAGACCCTGGCCGCGCAGGTGCTGGAGACCGGGGCGGGCGCGGTCGCCGTCGCTCGTGG
>DASXOV010000278.1:0-4686 GCA_036494005.1 Pseudonocardiaceae bacterium
GCTGACGTCGTTGAGCGGCTCGTCGCCGAGGCACGTGAGGCCGGCGAACGGGAACTGGCCCGGCAGCGCACCAGAGAAGCAGCGTGAACGGCATCACCGGCAATTCGGGCGCCACCCTGGCTGTGACAGCCTGAGTTGGCCCCGCTGGGACGGCTTGAGGTGGCGCCGCCGCGGCGAGGTTTGTGGGTCGTTGTAACGGTCTGGTCTGGCCCTGTCGGCCGACACGCCGGGGTGGTTGTGACGGTTTGAGCTGGCCCCATCTGACCCTGATCACGAACTCGGTTGGTGATCAGGGAAGGGGTCGGAGGGGTGGGGTCGAGGGTGGAGTTGTTCGCCGCGATCAGACGCGATGCGCGTGTTGAGGAGTTGTCGATCCGGGAGCTGGCGGCCAGGCATCATGTGCACCGGCGCACGGTGCGCCAGGCGTTGGCCAGCGCGGTCCCGCCGCCGCGGAAGACCCCGATACGGACCTCGCCGCGGCTGGAGCGGTTCAAGGCGGTGATCGATGCGATGCTGCGCAGCGATCTGGAGGCGCCGAAAAAGCAGCGCCATACCGCCCGGCGGGTGCTGGCCCGGCTGGTCGATGAGCAGGGCGCGCAGGACCTGTCGTACTCCACGGTGCGTGATTACGTGCGCAAACGTCGCCCGCAGATCGCCGCCGAGGCGGGCAAGCCGACCGAGCAGGGTTGTGTCCCGCAGACTCATCCGCCCGCGAGCGAGGGCGAGGTCGACTTCCACGACTTGTGGGTGATCTTGCGTGGGGTCAAGACCAAGACCGCGTTGTTCACGATGCGCTTGTCGTTCTCCGGTCGGGCCGTGCATCGGGCGTCGCTGTCCCAGGGGCAGGAGGCGTTTTTGGAGAGCCACGCTTATGCCTTGGAACGGCTCGGTGGGGTGCCGCTGGACCAGATCCGCTACGACAATCTCAAGCCGGCGGTGTCGCGGGTGCTGTTCGGCCGCACCCGGGTCGAGTCAGACCGGTGGGTGGCGTTCCGCTCGCATTACGGTTTCGACGCTTTTTACTGCCGGCCGGGCCATGAGGGCAGCCACGAGAAGGGCGGGGTCGAGGGAGAGGGCGGGCGGTTCCGGCGAAACCACTGCGTCCCGATGCCCGTGGTGGACTCGATCGAGGAACTCAACGCCCTACTCGAAGCCGCCGACGACGCCGACGACGCCCGCCGCATCGGCAACCGGGCCATGAGCGTGGGGCATGACTGGGCTTTCGAACGCCAGCTGTTGCGGGCGCTGCCGGCCGAAGGGTTCGACACCACGATCACCGTGAACCCCAGGGTGGACCGGTATGCGCAGGTGATGGTGCGCAGCAATCACTACAGCGTCCCGGCCCGGTTCATCGGGCATCGGCTAAGGGTCAAGCTGTCCGCCTCGACGGTCACTGTCTATGACCGCACCATGGTGGTGGCCCGCCACCAGCGCGCGGTCGGCAAGGGCGTGAAGGTCCTGGAGCTGGATCACTATCTGGAGATTTTGCTGCGCAAGCCCGGGGCGCTACCCGGGGCGACCGCGCTGGTCCAAGCCCGCGCGGCCAGGGTGTTCACCCCGACCCATGACGCGTTCTGGGACGCGGCCCGCAAGACCCTCGGAGACAGTGCTGGGACCCGGGCGTTGGTGGAGGTGTTGTTGCTGCATCGGCGCCTCGCCCACACCGACGTGCTGGCCGGTATCAGCGCCGCGCTGTCAGTTGGCTCGATACGCGCCGACGTGGTCGCCGTCGCGGCCCGCAAGGCCGCCCAGCAACGCGGGCTGGCGCCCCGGCCGCTCGAGGCGACACCACAGCCACGGGTGGTGAGCCTGGCCGAGCGCCGGCTGGGCGAGCTGCCCGGCGACGCTCGCCCGTTGCCCTCGGTTGATGCCTACGATGACCTGCTCGGACAGGCCAGCTCATGAACCCGACTACCGGTGCACCGGCCACCCGCCGGGGTGTCACCGAGCAGGCCGCGATCGCCGCGATCGATTCGGGCACCCGGGTGCTGCGACTGCCCACCATCCGCGACCGGTTCGAAGAGATCGCCGCTGCGGCCGACCGCGAACAGCTGTCCTACCTGGGGTTTTTGGCCGAGTTGGTGATGGCCGAATGCGACGACCGGGACCGTCGCCGCGCCGCCCGGCGCATCCACGACGCGGGATTCCCACGCGATAAGCGCATCGGCGAGTTCGACTTCGCCGCAAACCCGAACATCAACCCGGCGGTGATCGGCCAACTCGCGACCTGCGCCTGGGTCAAGGCCGGGTATCCGTTGTGTTTGATCGGCGACTCGGGCACCGGTAAGAGCCACCTGCTGATCGGGTTGGGCACCGCCGCCGCCGAGGCCGGTTACCGGGTCCGCTACACCCTGGCCTCCAAGCTGGTCAACGAGCTGGTCGAGGCCGCCGATGACCGCCAGTTGTCCAGGACGATCGCCCGCTACGGACGTGTTGATCTTCTCTGCTTGGACGAGCTGGGCTACATGGAACTCGACCGACGTGGCGCCGAGTTGCTGTTCCAGGTTCTCACCGAGCGCGAGGAACGCTCGGCGATCGCCATCGCGAGCAACGAACCTTTCAGTGGGTGGACCAAGACGTTCACCGATCCGCGGCTCTGCGCGGCGATTGTTGATCGGTTGACCTTCGCCGGACAGATCATCGAGACCGGTGTGACCAGCTACCGGCTGGCCCACGCCCGCCGGCAACGGGCCAGCGGCTAACCAGGTGGTCGACCGAGCTCACGCCCAGTGAGTCGATACCCTCCCCGCGATGTTCATCACCGATCTGCACCACTTCCTCGACCTACCCGAGGACACCCCCGGCCCGGCGCGCCGGCTGGCCGAGCACCTGGCCAACATCGTGCGAGCCGCGACAGCCGGTGACGCCGGAACCGGCTGGGAAACCGCGCTGCGGTGTCGACGCCGACCCCGCAACCGCGCCTGCCCAGGGCGCATGATCGTGCTGCGCACCCACACCGAACATCCGATCCAGTGGCATTGCCGCGTCTGCGACGACCAGGGCGTGATCAGCAACTGGGAAGACTCGCCGTTCGACCTGCGCCGCCACGGCCTCGCCCTCGCCGAGACCACCCACGAGATCATCCTCGACAACGAAGTCGTCGCGGCGCTACACGATCTGCGGTTGCTCGACCTCGACTGCGAACGACTGGTGTTCCGGATCCGCACCCACCGCGACCAAGCCGTCCTTACCGCCACCGATGACGACCTCGAAGAGCTGATCGGGTTCGTCGCCGCCGAGGCCAACCACGAACCCAACGGCCGCCGTCAGCGGCGGCTCGACTCCGCGTTCGACACGCTCAACAGCGCGGTCCAGACCTCGCACCGTTGATGAGCCGATGGCCCTGCCCGAGTTAGACCTCGCACGAGTCCAACGCTGGTGCGCAGCCCGAGTACCCGAGCACCTCCGCCACCAGGTCCGCGTTGAAAGCCATCCCACCCCACGACATATCACCATCCTCGAGCGGCGCGCCCCTTCGCAGGAGAACCTCGGGCCGGAATGGACCAGCTTCCCGATCGCGCGGCTGCGCTACACCACGACCGATAAGTCGTGGACCTTGTACTGGCGCGACCGCCACCCGCGGTTCCACCGCTACGACCATCTCGCACCCACGCAACACATCGAAAACCTACTCAACGAGCTCGACCACGACCCCAGCTGCATCTTCTGGGGATAAGCCACCCCCGTTACCCGACAGCCTCCCCGGCCCAGGTCCAAGCGGAGCCAACTCGCGCCGTCACAGTGGGGCCCGATCGAGTTGACAAAGCCACCGCGCGCAGCGCCGGCCTGCCCGGCTGCCGCGTCTACACGTGACCGTGTGCCGGGTGAGGTCGAGACTCTCATCTGTCACAAACGGGACCTAACCTGACCGACCATGAACCAGCGGCAGGCGGGTAACGCCCCACACCACTGTCCTCAGTGCGGCCGCCAGCTCGACGAGTACAAGGAGACCCACCGGCCGTACCGGCCGTTCTGGTTATGTCCCGATGACGGCTCGGAGTGGCGTCTCGGTCCAGACGGCCTGGAGCCGGTCTCTGCGAGCGATTCAACATTTTGACGGCACGCCTGCTGGGTGTGTCTGTGTTCCTGACCGACACGGCGTGGCCAGGTCGGCCCAAGTTTGGGGCGTAGCCTGCCACTCGTCGATCTAGGAGGGTGTGTGAGGTTCGTCGTTCCGCGCGGGTCACCAGGACCGTGCGGATGGAGCTGGCTGCCCAGGTGCGGGTCGCTTACGAGCGCGGCGCCAGCATCCGGTCGATCGTCGCTGCTCGTGGTTACTCTTACGGGCTGAGCCGGGCTCTGCTCGTCGAGTCCGGTGTCGCCCTGCGCGGGCGGGGCGGCACCAGCGCGGCACCCGCGTCACCACCGGTTAGTCCGCGGTGGTGTCCGCCGAGCTCGTGCGGGCCGAGGTCCTGGTGGCGGGGCTGATCGTCGGTCTGCTGGCCGCGCATCCCACACCCCAGCCGCACGCGGCGGGTCCGCGCTGATGTGGTGCGGTCGGGCACTCATCGCGTGCCGTGGCGGCGGTGCCGCGGAGCATTCCCGCGCCGCTGAGCGTCAGCTCGCCTCCTGGGCACCGGTCCACGCCGAACGCTCACCAACCGCGCTGGGCGCGGCCGGCCTCCACCGGCCGGGGCGTGCGGGACCCCACCGCTCGAGCGGGGAAACCCAGCGTCCCGGTCGGGC
>DASXOV010000279.1:0-2193 GCA_036494005.1 Pseudonocardiaceae bacterium
CGCTCGGGGCAAGGTCAGCGACCGTCAGCGGCGCCGAGGTACGGGGTGTCGCGGTCAAGCGGTCGCTCGGGGAACGGTCAGCCGGCCGTGTAGCCCGGCGTCGGGTACCCGGCGAGCAGGTCCCGTACCTCCCCGGCGACCTTGTCCAGGGCCGCCTCGTCGGCCGCCGCCCCGGCCCGGACCGCCTCATCGATCCAGGCCGCGACCTGGGGCATCTGCGCCTCGGTCAAGCCCCGCGTGGTGAGCGCCGGGGTGCCCAGCCGGATGCCCGACGGGTCGAACGGCTTGCGGGTGTCGAACGGCACGGTGTTGTAGTTGAGCTCGATCCCGGCGCGGTCCAGCGCCTTGGCGGCCGGCTTGCCACCGATCCCCTTGCTGGTCAAGTCGACCAGGATCAGGTGGTTGTCGGTGCCGCCGGAGATCAGATCGAAGCCCCGCTCGGTGAGCGCCGCGGCCAGTGCCTTGCCGTTCGCGACCACCTGGTGCGCGTAGTCCCGGAACGCGGGCTGGGCCGCCTCGTGCAGCGCGACCGCGATTCCGGCCGTGGTGTGATTGTGCGGACCGCCCTGGAGGCCGGGGAAGACCGCCTTGTCGATCGCGGCGGCCTTCTCCGCGGTCGTCATGATCATCGCTCCGCGCGGTCCGCGCAGCGTCTTGTGCGTGGTCGTGGTGATCACGTCGGCGTAGCCGACCGGGGACGGGTGGGCACCGCCGGCGATCAGGCCGGCGATGTGCGCGATGTCGGCGACCAGTACGGCGCCGATCTCACGGGCGATCTCCGCGAAGGCCGGGAAGTCGATGGTGCGCGGGATCGCCGTACCACCGCAGAAAATGACCTTGGGTCGCTCGGCCAGGGCCAGTTCGCGGACCTGGTCGAGGTCGGTGCGTCCGGTCTCCGGACTCACCCCGTAGCGGACCGAGCGGAACCACTTGCCGGTGGCCGAGACCGACCAGCCGTGGGTAAGGTGACCGCCCATCGGCAGTGACATGCCCATCACGGCGTCGCCCGGCGAAAGGAACGCCAGGTAGACCGCCAGGTTGGCCGGCGAGCCGGAGTACGGCTGGACGTTGGCATGATCGACGCCGAACAGCGCCCTGGCCCGGTCGGCCGCCAGCGTCTCGATCTGGTCGATGAGCTGCTGGCCCTCGTAGTAGCGCTTACCCGCGTACCCCTCGGAGTACTTGTTGGTCAGCACGCTGCCGGTGGCTTCCAGCACGGCGGTGGAGACGTAGTTCTCGGATGCGATCATGCGCAGCTTGTCGTGCTGGCGCTGCGCCTCGGCCTCGATCAACTCCGCGATCTGGGGGTCGACGGCCGCCAGGTGCGGGATCGGTGGGGTGTGCATGGTTACTCCTCGCTGATCACCCCCGGCACCCAGGCGCGCGGTGCCGTGGTCTGTCGCTCCCCGATGGTCGATTCCACCTCAACGCGCCAGTCGCTGCGACCCCCCGATCCTACAGCGTGTCTAATAACTCCTAAGGGGTCATATAGACACCGCCCTTCTCGGGCGTCCCCGCCACCGCACTTTGGGTGTGGAGGCGGGGTTCTTCCGTCGTCGGGGCTGGTTTCACCTACACGTTCGTGTGGGTCAGAGCCGTCCCCTCGGGGAGCGTTGTTGACCGGGCCCCGTGCTTCGAGGTCCCGAGTCTGGGCGTGGTGCTGCTCGGCCCAGACAGCGAGATTGACCGCCGCGTTCAGATCCCGATCCACCCGATACCCACACGCTTCGCAGTGGAAGATACGGGCCGACAGCAGCACGTCCGCGAGCACCTGGTCGGTCGCCGCGGGGCACGCGCGCTGGGTTACCCGCCGCGCCGCGCGCGCCGCGCTGGCTCACGCGGCGCGCGGGCCGTGCCTGGATGGCTACCGGGCTGCGGGCCAGTGCTCCGCCCTTCAGGGTGGGGGTGAAGGCCCGCGCTGGGAGGGCCGTCAAGGCCCGAGCAGTGCCTTAAGCTGGGCCGTTCTGCTGCTCGATGTACTGGCGGACGACGTTGAGTGGTGCGCCGCCCACGGAGCCGGCGAAGTACGAACCCGACCAGAGTTTGTTGGCACGGTAATAGTGGTGCGTGAGGTCGGGAAACTCTTGCCGCAGCCGCCGGGAGGAGACGCCTTTGAGGCTGTTGACCAGCCGGGCCACGGCCACCTTGGGCGGGAAGTTTACCAACGGGTGCACGTGGTTGTTCTCGCCGTTG
>DASXOV010000280.1:0-8828 GCA_036494005.1 Pseudonocardiaceae bacterium
TCTCAGGATTGACGCTTCGACCCTGCAAGCAGGTCTCAGGATCACTGCGTGGGGAACGGCCAGGCGTTCGGCTCGCAGGTCTGACCGTCGGCCGTCACCTGGTCGGTGCCCAAGGTGGCGAGGTAATCATCGCCCACCCCCCAGGTCTGCTGCATCATCACCGGCGCCAGTTGCCCGTTCGTCGGGCACGGGACGTGCTGAAGGCCCAGCCCGTGGCCCACCTCGTGGTTGACCACGTACTGGTCGTACTGCACCACGTTGCCCTGGAACGCCACCGCACCCCGCAACCAGCGGGCTACGTTGATCACCACCCGGCGGTCCTTCGCCTTCCAGCACGACGCGTCGAAAGGGATCTGGAACCCGCAGACGGTGCGGGTGGTCAGCTGCGAGGTGAGGCTGATCTTCAGGTCGGCGGCTCTGCTGTCGTCAACCCGCTGGAACTGGTACTTCCCGCTGCCGATCCAGCTCTTCGGGTTGTTGAGGGTGTTGTCCACGGTGGTGGCGAAGCCCTGGGGCCCGCCCTCGAGTTCGACTCCGTCCTCGGTCTCCACGGTGTAAGTGACCAGGTGCCCCGCACCGAACGGAGCGCCTGCGCCGGGGACCACCCGCCAGGTACCGGCACCCTGCGCGGTGAACGGTCCGCCATCGGGCAGTTCCGCGGCAGCCTTGACCTCATGGAAGGCCGGGCCGCCCACCGGGTTGGGGATCAGCGGGTTCCGCCCACGGTCGTCGTGCCCTGGCGTGTCGTCGAAGGTGCTGAGCTGACCCGAGGCGGACGGGGCGGCCGGTGACCGGACCACGTCGAGCACGGCCAGCGCGGTGAGCGCGACGAGCGCGGGCAGCGCATAGACTCGCCAGCCGTACGCCCGCAGCCGGTCCAGGCGTCCCCGGCGGCCGCGCCTGGTGCGGTGCCGATGCGGCGTCGGGACGGGCTGGGGGGCCGGCGTCGGGATGGGCTGGGGGGCCGGCGTCGGGACGAGCTGGGGAGGCGACGAAGGTCGCGGACACCACTCATCGCCCAGCCCGGTGGGCCGATTGGCGGCCAGCGGACGGGAAAGGCTGCCCGCGAGCGCCGGCTCCTCGGGATAAGTTCGCGTCGGGCGAATCACGGCGCCAGCGTGCCACAGTAACCCTGCGCAAGCGCATTATTACCACCTGTAGTGATTAACCGCGTCAACCAATCCGAGTACGGCCCTGGCGACCGAGCTGGGCCGCTCGATCTGCGGGACATGCCCGGTGCGGGGGAGCACGAACAGCCGCCCCCTGGGCAGGACAGCAGCCGTGCGCGGCGCCTTGCGCACGCTCACCACCTTGTCCGCCGTTCCCCAGACCACCAGGGCGGGTGCCCGGACGTCGGCGGCCATCCGCCACCACGACCGGGGCCCGCGGGCCAGCCAGGACCTGACCAGTCGTCCGGTGGATTCGTTCATCGCCGCGGTGGCCCACTCCAGCGCGGCCCACTCGGCGAGTTCCTGCTCCGCGGCGGCGCGGCGCACCACGGACACCACCGAGGGGTCTGCGAAACACAGCCGCATGATCCGCTCGGTTCGTTCCTGCGGTGACGTGCCGGCCAGCGCGCGCCGCATCCGATCCCCGACCAGGGGCAGCAGGGCCAGCGCCACCCGGGGGTCGGAGACCCGGCCCGGGTTCACCCGGAGGTCGGGCATGGCAGGCGCCAGCAGGGTGAGGGTGCGGACCAGGTGCGGGTAGCGAACCGCGATCAGCAGCGCGACCGCCCCGCCCATCGAGTTGCCGACCAGGTGCACCGGGCCGCTGCGGCGACCGGTGAGGAACGCGGCGACCACCTCGGCATACGAATCCGGCGCGTAGTCGAAGCCCGGCGGCGGGGTGCTCCGGCCGAACCCCGGCAGGTCCAGCGCCATCCCCGCCATCCTGCCCGCGACCAGACCCGCCAGGTCGGTGAAGTTGGTGGCCGAGCCGCCCAGCCCGTGCAGATAGACAGCCGACTCCGGCTGTCCGGGTCCCGGAGTCAGCCGGACGTGCAGCGTCACGCCGCCGGAGCGGATGGTGCTGCCCGGCCACGGCGCACGGTCGGGACGCACCGCGGGCAGCGGTCCGAGGTGCAACGGGATCCGGGTCAGCGGGGCTCGCACCGTGGCCGCCGTGTGCTGGGTCATCCCCACAGGATGCGCGTAGCGCTCCCGCCGGTCGGTGGCATGCTGCTCCCCAGCCCGTTCGATCTGCTCCCCAACCCCGTTCGATGTGGGCAACCGCCCGTCTCCGCAAGGCCGGAAGGCGGTGCCGATGGCCGGATGACCCCGAGTAGGGTCGATCAAAGCAGGCGAGGGGAAGGGGAGGAGGTCGATGACCGAGACGGCGTCGCCCCGCCCAGGCGCGACACCTCGCGGCGTACGGATGTCCCGGGACAAGCGTCGCGCCCAGTTACTCGCCGCGGCCACCGACGTGTTCGTCAACAACGGCTACCACGCGACCGTGATGGACGACATCGCCGAGCATGCGGGTGTCAGCAAGCCGGTGCTCTACCAGCACTTTCCCGGCAAGCTCGAGCTCTACCTGGCATTGCTGGAGCGCCACGCGGACGAACTGGTCCGCCGGGTGCTCGGTGCCATCGACGAGACGCACGACAACGCGCAGCGGGTCCGCAACGCCGTGGGCGCCTACTTCGACTTCGTCGACGGCGACGGGGAGGCGTTCCGTCTGGTCTTCGAGTCCGACCTGCGCAATCAAGCCGAGGTGCAGGCCGTCGTGGAACGAGCCAATGTGGCCTGTGTCGAGGCGATCGCGCAGGCCGTGGTGGCCGATGCGGGCTTGGACACCGGCCGCGCCCGGCTGGTCGCGGTAGGGGTCGTCGGGATCAGTGAACACAGCGCCCGGTACTGGCTCGCCAACCGGCACGACGTGCCGAAGGAGGAAGCCGTGGCGCTGACCGCGTCACTCGCATGGAAGGGCCTCGCCGGCTTCCCTCTGCAACACGGCTGACGAGCTCAACCCGGCTGACGAGCTCAGGTCAGCAGCTGCTGGTAGATCGCCACCGTGCGCTCCGCCGCCGCCGGCCAGGAGAACTCGGTGACGGCCAGCTTTCGCCCGGCCTGCCCCATCGCCGCAGCTCGGTCCGGATCGGCCAGCAAGTCGTTGATGCGGCACGCGAGCCCGCGCTGGAACGCGTCCGGCTCGTGGTCGTCGTACGGCACCAGCAGACCGGTGACGCCGTCCCCGACCACCTCGGGGATCCCGCCGACCGCGGAGGCGACCACCGCCGTTCCGCAGGCCATCGCTTCGAGGTTGACGATCCCCAGCGGTTCGTACACCGAAGGACAGACGAACACCGTGGCGGCCGAGAGCACCTGGCGGATGACCTCAAGGGGGAGCATGTCCCGCACCCAGATCACCCCGGAGCGGACCGAGGAGAGTTCGGCGACCGCGGCCCGGGTCTCGGCCTCGATCTCACGCGTGTCCGGCGCGCCCGCGCACAGCAGCAACTGGGCACCCCGGTCGATGTGATGCGCCGCACCCAGCAGGTGCTCGACCCCCTTCTGCCGGGTGATCCGGCCCACGAAGGCCACGATCGGCCGCGCCGGGTCGGCCCCGAGGCCGCGCACCGCGTCGGTCTCCCGGACCGGGCGGTAGGTGCCCGCATCGATGCCGTTGCGCACCACGTGTACCCGCTCCGGGTGCACCGTGGGATAGCAGTCCAGTACGTCGGCCCGCATGCCGTCACTGACGGCGATGATCGCGTCGGCATGTTCGTACGCGGTGCGCTCGACCCACGACGACACCCGATAGCCCCCGCCGAGCTGCTCCGCCTTCCACGGCCTGCGGGGCTCGAGCGAATGCGCCGTCACCACGTGCGGCACACCGTGCAGGGTCCGGGCCAGGTGGCCCGCCATGTTGGCGTACCAGGTGTGCGAGTGCACCAGATCGACGCCACCCACCGCGTCGGCCATCGCGAGGTTGACCGACAGGGTCTGCAGGGCGGGGTTCGCGGCAGCCAGCTCCGACGCGATCGAATGGCCGAACGCCTCCGGACGTGGCGCACCGAACGAATGCACGTCGACCTGGCACCACTTGCGTAATTCGGGCACCAGGTGACCGACATGCACCCCGGCCCCGCCATACACCTCGGGTGGGTACTCCCGGCTCAGCACTGCCACCCGGACGTCGCCGAGCCGGAGGTTGTGCACGCTGGGTCACGCTAGCGGCCCGGCGGCGGCCGGTCTGCGAGTGGGGCGGGAATGTCGCCGTCCGCCCGATGAACACTGGATGGCCGGCCCGGAGCTACGCATGGCTCGGTCGATCGCCCCCGACTAGTGTCATCTGTCGTGAAGGGTCACCCGCATGTGCTCGGTATCGTCCTCGCGGGCGGTGAGGGAAAGCGGTTATGGCCGCTCACCGCGGACCGAGCGAAGCCGGCGGTGCCCTTCGGCGGCAATTACCGGTTGATCGACTTCGTACTGTCCAACCTGGTCAACGCCGGCTACATCAAGATCTGCGTGCTCACCCAGTACAAGTCCCACTCGCTGGACCGCCACGTCACCACCACGTGGCGGTTGTCCTCGATGCTGGGGCAGTACATCACCCCGGTGCCCGCGCAGCAGCGGCTCGGTCCGCGCTGGTACACCGGCAGCGCGGACGCGATCTACCAGTCGCTGAACCTGGTCTACGACGAGCGGCCGGAGTACATCGTGGTGTTCGGCGCCGACCACGTGTACCGGATGGACCCGGCGCAGATGGTGGAGCAGCACGTCGCCACCGGCGCGGGCGTGACCGTCGCCGGCATCCGGGTGCCACGGGAGGGGGCCAGCGCGTTCGGTTGCATCGACGCCGACTGCTCCGGTCGGATCACCGCATTCCTGGAGAAGCCGTCCGCGCCGCCCGGAACCCCCGACGACCCCGAGATGACGTTCGCCTCGATGGGCAACTACGTCTTCACCACCGAGGTGCTGCTCTCCGCGCTGCGCGCCGACGGCGCCAACCACGACTCCGACCACGACATGGGCGGCGACCTGATCCCGATGCTGGTGGACTCCGGGGAGGCGGCGGTCTACGACTTCGCCGACAACGTGGTGCCCGGCGCCACCGACCGGGACCGCGGCTACTGGCGCGATGTCGGGACGCTGGACGCCTACTACGACGCGCACATCGACCTGGTCTCCGTCCACCCGGTCTTCAACCTCTACAACCAGGCGTGGCCGATCAGCACCGCCACCCCTCCGCTGCCACCCGCGAAGTTCGTCCAGGGCGGCAGCGCTCAGGAGTCGATCGTGGGCGCGGGCTCGATCGTCTCCGCCGCGCAGGTGCATCACTCGGTGATCTCCGCCGACGTCGTCGTCGAGGCGGGCGCCTTCGTCGAGGGCAGCGTGCTGCTGCCCGGAGTCCGGGTCGGCAAGGGGGCGGTGGTGCGCCGCGCGATCCTGGACAAGAACGTGGTGATCCCGGACGGTGCGCAGGTGGGGGTGGACCCGGAACTGGACCGGGAGCGCTACACGGTCAGCGGCGGCGGGGTCGTCGTGCTGGGCAAGGGCGCCCGTGCCGAATAGGCCCGATCGAGACAGGCCCGATCGAGATAGGCCTCATCGACGTACACCCGGCCGATCCGTTCCCCGGTGGGCGGTGCTGTCCGCGGCGGCGGCGCCGGTGCTGCTGATCGGCGGCTGGGAACTCGCGGCCGGCCGCCAGCCGAGTGGTTTCGACCCGGTGACTCAGACGATCAGCGCGCTGGCCGCACACGGTGCCACCGACCGCTGGATCATGACCGCCGGCCTGGCGGGGGTGGGGGCCTGCCACGTGATCACCGCTCTGGGACTGCGAGCCGCCGCCCCGGCCGGGCGGCTGCTGCTGGCTGCCGGCGGTGCCGCCACCGTGGCGGTGGCAGCCTTTCCGCAGTCGGCGACCGGGGAGTCGAGCGCGCACATCGCCGCGGCCGCGGTCGCCTTCCCCGCGCTGTCCCTGTGGCCGGCACTGACCTGGCAACGGGGTGGGCGGCCGGGCCGGGTGATCTGCCTGACAGCCGCGTCCGCGCTGCTCGGGCTGCTCGGCTGGTTCGGGGTGGAGTTCTTCGGCGGTGGTCCGCGGATCGGGCTCTCCGAACGGGTGCTGGCCGGTACCCAGTCGGTGTGGCCACTCGCGGCTGCCCTGCTGGCCCGCCGCTGCTGAACCGCGCGCCGGGGCACACTGTGGTCCAGGACACGGTGTGGTGCAATTCGCGGGCATACCCACACGCTGAGGGACGGGCTGATGACAGTGCGCAACGAGGCGTCCGACCGCGAGCCGGGCGGTCCCGTCGACCAGGCGATCATCGACTACTACGACGAGACCTGGGGCGACTACAAGCTGCTCTGGCTCAACCCCGACAACCTCGCCGTGCACTTCGGGTATGCCGACGAGACCACCGGCGGGCACACCGACGCGCTGAAGAACATGAACCGGGTGCTGGCGCGGCGGGCGTCGATCCAGCCCGGCGATCGGGTGCTGGACGCGGGCTGCGGGGTGGGTGGCAGCACCCTGTGGCTGGCGCGGGAACGCGACGCCGACGTCGTCGGGATCACGCCGGTCGCCAGCCAGGTCATGCGGGCCCGGCGCTACGCCGCCGCGCGGGGCATGGCCGATCGCGTCCGGTTCGAGCAGGCCGACTACGCGGCCACGTCTTTTCCGGACGCGAGCTTCGACGTGGTGTGGACGCTGGAAGCGTTGTGCCACGCGCCCAGTAAGGCGGCCTTCTACCGCGAGGCGGCCCGGCTGCTGCGTCCCGGCGGGCGGCTGATCGTCGCCGAATACGTCCGGGCCGACCGGCCGGTCGGCCCGGTCGGCGAGCGACTGCTGCACGAATGGCTAGACGGCTGGGCCATCCCCGACATCGACTCCCCTGCCGAGCACCTCGCCCACCTGGCCGCGGCCGGATTCACCGATGCCCGGATCGACGACGTCACCGCGCATACCCGACCGTCACTGCGGCGGCTCTACCGGATGGCGTACTACACCTTCCCGCTGGCCGTCACCGCCCGCCTGCTGCGTATTCGCACCGCCGTGCAGCACAAGAACGTGGTCGGCTCGGTGCGCCAGTACCAAGCGCTGCGCCGGAACGCCTGGTTCTACAGCATCATTTCCGCCACCAAACCCCACCCCTGACCCCGCGTGTCCGGCTTCTGTGCACGGTGTGTCCGGCTCCTGTGCACGGCGTGCCGGGCGAGATGAGCCGGCTACCTATCCGAGTCCTATCCGAGTCGTGCCAGTCGGTGCCGGCGGCTCGAGCTGGTAGAGCTTGCGCGCGTTGCCGCCGGCGATCATGGCGGCGATGCGGTGGACGTCGGAGTCGGCGGCCTCGTCGTCGCGCCGCCAGCCGTCGAGCACCTGGTGCACCGCGCGCCGGAACCGCAGCGCCGCGAGGTGGTAGAGCTCGGCCAGCCCGAACGCGTCGGAGGAGTAGAGCACCTTGCCGAACGGGGCGATCTCGAGCACTTCCGCGAGCAACGCCGACGCGCGCGCGCCGGCGAACGTGGACGCCAGGCCGACGTCGAGGTGGACGTGCGCGAACACCTGCGCCAGCCAGGCCGCCTCCCGGTGGTAGGGATAGCAGTGCAGCAGCACCACCGGCGTGCCGGTGGCGGCGGTGGCCCGGCAGAACCCGGTGAGCAGGATCGGGTTCGCCCGGTGCAGGTCCTCGTCGGCGTCCCCGAACCCGGTGTGCAGCTGCAGCGGCAACCCGGTGTCCACCCCGCACCACAGCGCGTGCCGCAGCAGCACCGGATCGGCCAGCCGGGCGCCGGGACGCTGGGGTAGCCAGGCCGCAGCGGCGGCCCGCACCTGTGCGTCGGGCGGCCGGGTGGGATCGACGTCGAAGCCGTACCGGTAGGCCAGGATCGATTTGCAGGCGACGGCACCGCCCGCCCGGCGGCTGATCTCCTCGGCCACCGCCTGCGGGTACTGTGCAGCCGCGACGCCGGAGTCGGCGACCTGCTCGGCCACCGTCTCCAGTCGCAGCACCTCCCACACCGGCGCCCCGGCCGATTCCCCGAGCGCGGTCAGCCCGAGCAGCTGCGCCGAGCGCCACCCCGTGTCGACGAGCAGTGCGCCGGTCCCGGACGCGGCCAGCAGCCGGCGGGTCACCTCACCGGCCCCCAACTCGGCGCGCCGCGCCAGGTAATCCCCCGGCGAGACGTGCCGTGGCAGGTCGAGCACCGGAGCGCACCAGCGGCGCACCGAGAGCCCGAGCGCGGAGTCGAACGGGTCGGCTCCCGGCGCGGGCGCCTCCGCCTCGGTGAGCAGCGCCCCGAAGGCCGCCACGTCCGGCGACCCGGCGAGGACGCTGTGGCAGTGGTGGTCGACCAGGCGCAGTGTCTGCACCCAGGACGGCGGCGCGGTCAGGGCAGCCACCGGGAGGCGGCGACGATCTCCTCCGGACCGGCCCCGGCGAACCGCTCGATCTCCGCGCGCCGCACCGCGACCACGGTGTCGGCCAGCTCGGGCCCGAACGCTTCGGTCAGCACCGGATCGGCGACGAACGCCGCCACCGCGTCGTCGAGTCGTTGCGGCAGCCGGGCGACCCCGCGGGCGGCGCGCTCGTCGTCCGGCCAGCTCGCCGGGTCGACGTCCACCGGCTCGGGTAGCGCCGCGCCCTGCTCGACGCCGGCCAACCCGGTCGCCAGCAACGCGGCGACCAGCAGGTACGGGTTGGCGGTCGCGTCGAAACACTTCACCTCGACGTTGGCCGCATCTTGATCACCGACTGAACCGGTGATCAGGCGCACCGCCGCTTCCCGGTTCTCCCGCCCCCAGCAGCCGAATACCCCGGCCCAGTGCGACGGCACCAGCCGCTGGTAGCTCGCCACGCTGGGCGCCCCGATGGCCAG
>DASXOV010000281.1:0-24341 GCA_036494005.1 Pseudonocardiaceae bacterium
CGGCGTCCAGGCACTCGACGTCGTCCGTCGCAATCCGCAGCGGTTCCGCGTCGTCGGGCTGGCTGCGGGCGGGGCCGACCCGCAGACCCTGGCCGCGCAGGTGCTGGAGACCGGGGCGGGCGCGGTCGCCGTCGCTCGTGGTCGCTCGGCGCAGGACCTGCAGCTGGCGTTGTTCGCCGAGGCACAGCGCTGCGGCTACAACCGGGGCGAGTACCGGATGCCCCGGATCCTGGTCGGTCCGCAGGCCGTGACCGAGCTGGTCGCCAGCGAACCCGCCGACGTGGTGCTCAACGGAGTGACCGGTTCCCGCGGGCTGGCGCCCACCCTGGCCGCGTTGCGCACCGGTGCCACGCTGGCGCTGGCCAACAAGGAGTCACTGGTGGCCGGAGGCACCCTGGTCACCAACGCCGCCGCACCGGGTCAGATCGTGCCGGTGGACTCCGAGCACTCCGCGCTGGCCCAGTGCCTGCGCGCGGGCACCCGGGCGGAGGTGTCCCGGCTGGTGCTCACCGCGTCCGGGGGGCCGTTCCGCGGGCGCCGCCGCGAGGAGCTCGACGGGGTGACCGCCGAGCAGGCCCTGGCGCACCCCACCTGGCGGATGGGTCCGGTGGTCACTGTGAACTCGGCCACGTTGGTGAATAAGGGCCTGGAGGTGATCGAGACCCATCTGCTCTTCGGCATCCCCTACGACCGCATCGACGTCGTGGTGCACCCCCAGTCGGTGATTCACTCCATGGTCACCTTCACCGACGGATCGACGATCGCCCAGGCCAGCCCGCCGGACATGCGGTTGCCGATCGCCCTGGCGCTCGGCTGGCCGGACCGGGTGGCCGACGCGGCACCGGCCTGCGACTTCTCCCGTTCCGCGAGCTGGACCTTCGAGCCGGTGGACACCGAGACCTTCCCCGCCGTCGAACTGGCCAAGGCGGCGGGCGGTGCGGGCGGCTGCGTGCCCGCAGTGTTCAATGCCGCCAACGAGGAAGCGGTGACCGCCTTCCTCGACGGCGTCGTTGGGTTCCGCGGAATCGTCGACACCCTGGAGACCGTGCTGGGCGAGGCGCAAGGATGGCGTGGCGACCCGGCTACGGTGGATGACGTGCTGGCCGCCGAGGACTGGGCTCGCAACAGGGCCAGGGAATTGCTGGGCGACCGGCTCGCCCAGGCCGGGAGGAGCGAAGCGTGACGTTTGTGCTGGGTGTAGTGCTGTTCGCGCTGGGCATCGGCATCTCGATCGCGCTGCACGAAGCCGGCCACATGTACAGCGCCAAGGTGTTCGGCATGAAGGTGCGCCGGTACTTCATCGGCTTCGGCCCGACCCTGTTCTCCTTCCGCAGGGGAGAGACCGAATACGGCCTCAAGGCCATCCCGGGCGGTGGCTTCTGCGACATCGCAGGTATGACCGCGCTGGAGGAGCTGCCCGACCCCGCGGACCGCAAGCGGGCCTTCTTCCGTTACTCCACCTGGAAGCGGGTGGTGGTGCTCTCCGCGGGTTCGCTGACCCACTTCGCGCTGGGCATCATGCTGGTGTACCTGATGGCGGTGACCACGGGGCTACCGAACCTGCACCGCCAGCCGACCCCGGCGGTGGTGTCGGAGGTCAGCCAGTGCGTCACCCCGCGCACCAACGGCACCTGCCCACCGGGTTCCCCGGCTCCGGCCAAGGCCGCGGGCCTGCAGCCCGGTGACCGGGTGCTGGCGGTGGCGGGCGCTCCGGTGCACGATTTCGCCGGCCTGGTCGCCGCCACTCAGGGCCGTTCCGGGCCGACCGACTTCCTGATCACGCGCGCCGGGCAGCAGCACACCGTGCAGGTCGACGTGGCCCGGGTCCCGGCCTCGGCGCTCGGCGGTACGGATACCCATCCGGTCGGCGCGATCGGGGTGAAGGCGCGGAACCCCGATCCTCAGACGCTGCGGTACGGCCCGGTGAACGCGGTGGGGCAGACCTTCACCTTCACCGGCACCATGTTCGCCGGCACCTGGGAGGGGATCAAACAGTTCCCGTCGAAGGTCCCGTTGCTGATCGACCGGATCGGCGGGCAGCAGAACCTCGACGACACCCCGGTCAGCGTGGTGGGAGCCAGCGTGCTCGGCGGGGACGCGGTCGACGTCGGTGCCCTGTGGTTCTTCCTCTACCTGCTCGCCGCCCTCAACCTCTTCGTCGGGGTCTTCAACCTACTGCCGTTGCTCCCCTTGGACGGTGGCCACATCGCCGTCAACGTCTACGAACGGATTCGCAACGGTGTCCTGCGGGCCCGTGGCCGTCCCGACGGCCCGCCGGTGGACTACACCCGGCTGCTGCCCCTCACCTACGCGGTGATGATCGTGTTCATCGGGGTCAGTGCGTTGACGATCACTGCCGATATTGTCAATCCGCTCCGGTTCGGCCCCCATTAGGGGCCCGGACCTGATCTGTGAGAGGTGCCCCTCATGTCGGATGCGACCGGCGTCTCACTGGGTATGCCCGCGGTGGCGCCTCCCGTTCTGGCGCAGCGGCGCAAGACCCGGCAGGTGCGGGTGGGCCGGGTGGGGGTGGGCAGTGAGTTCCCGGTGTCTGTGCAGTCGATGACCACGACGTTGACCGCGGATGTGGATGCGACGTTGCAGCAGATCGCTGAGCTGACCGCGACCGGGTGTGACATCGTGCGGGTGGCCTGTCCGAGCGCGGATGACGCGGCGGCGTTGCCTGCGATCGCGCGGAAGTCACAGATCCCGGTGATCGCCGATATCCATTTCCAGCCCAAGTACGTGTTCGCGGCCATCGATGCCGGCTGTGCCGCGGTGCGGGTCAACCCGGGCAACATCAAGAAGTTCGACGACCGGGTGGGGGAGATCGCCGCGGCCGCCCGAGACGCGGGTATCTCGATCAGGATCGGGGTCAACGCGGGCTCGCTGGACCCGAAGATCCTGGCCAAGTACGGCAAAGCCACCCCCGAGGCGCTGGTGGAGTCGGCGTTGTGGGAGGCGAGCCTGTTCGCCGAGCACGACTTCCACGACTTCAAGATCTCGGTGAAACACCACGACCCGGTGGTCATGGTGCGGGCCTACGAACTGCTCGCGCAGCAGTGCGACTATCCGCTGCATCTCGGGGTCACCGAGGCAGGCCCGGCGTTCCAGGGCACCATCAAGTCGGCCACGGCGTTCGGCGCCTTGCTGAGCCAGGGGATCGGGGACACCATCCGGGTCTCGCTGTCCGCGCCCCCGGTCGAGGAAGTCAAGGTCGGCCTGCAGATCCTGGAGTCGCTGAACCTGCGGCAGCGCCGGCTGGAGATCGTGTCCTGCCCGTCCTGCGGACGCGCTCAGGTGGACGTCTACACCCTCGCCGACGAGGTGACCGCGGGCCTGCAAGGCATGGAGGTGCCGCTGCGGGTGGCCGTGATGGGCTGCGTGGTGAACGGACCCGGTGAGGCCAGGGAGGCCGATCTGGGGGTCGCATCCGGCAACGGCAAGGGCCAGATCTTCGTCCGTGGCCAGGTGATCAAGACGGTGCCCGAGGCACAGATCGTCGAAACCCTCATCGAGGAAGCCATGCGCCTGGCCGGGGAGATGGGCGACCAGTCCGGCCCGCCGAGCGACTGAACCCGCACGCTCAGCGTCACCTGCCGTCGGCCGTGAGCGGGATTACAGTGCTATCGCACTGTCGGACCGAATGCCACTTACGGGGCTGTTCTGGCAGGCTGGGGCCTGTGCTGAAGGTGGCGGGCGTGCGGCTGCTCGACGACCGCGCGGTGCGCGGTGTGCGGGAGGTGCTCGACGCCGAACCGGTGATCTCGTGCATGGTCGCGGCCCGCGTCGAGGCCAGGGGGCTGGATCCGTGGCGGCTCGGTGGCGAGCTGTGGGGCTTCGGTAGCCGGCTGGAAGGGCTGTGCTTCTCCGGTCCGAACCTGGTTCCGCTGCGCGGGAGCCGCTCGGCGATCCGCGCGTTCGCTGACCGGGCTGCCGGGCGGATCAGGTCCTGCTCCTCGATGGTGGGGCCGGCTGATCAGGTGCTCGATCTGTGGTCGGAGTTGCGCGGGCACTGGGGGCCGGCTCGCGAGGAGCGCCCGAACCAGCCGTTGCTGGTACTTGCCGACAAGCCCCGGGTGTTCGCGGACCCGCTGGTGCGGCCGGTGCGGCCCGACGAACTGGACCGCTACCTGCCCGCCGCGGTGGCGATGTTCACCGAAGAAGTGGGAGTGGATCCGCTGCTTCCCGACGGCGGGGCCGGTTACCGGGCGCGGGTCGCCGAGCTGATCGCGGCGGGGCGGGCCTTCGCCCGGTTCGACGGCGCCGAGGTGGTGTTCAAGGCGGAGATCGGCGCCATGTCGTCCACTGTGGGCCAGATACAGGGAGTGTGGGTCCACCCGGAGCGCCGCGGGGAGGGCCTGGCGACGGCCGGGAGCGCCGCGGTGGTGGAACGGCTGCTGCGGATGGGCCGGCTCCCGAGCCTTTATGTCAACGCGTTCAATATCCCGGCTCGCGCCGTGTACCACCGGGTCGGGTTCACCCAGGTAGGTTCCTTTGCCACGGTCCTGTTCTGAGAGCCATCCCCGCACTGTCGGTCCCGAGAGGCATACTCCCTGATCGTGCGCGTACGACTGCTGCTGGTTGCCGTGATGCTGCTGATCCCGGTGATCGCCCCGCTGGCCGGCTGCGGCGTCTTCGGTTCCGACCCGCGGGACGCCGCCGTCGCCTTCCTGGATGCGGTGGCAGGCGGGAACGCCGAGGCCGCCGGGCGGCTGACCGACAACCCCGCGGCCGCGGCCGGGCTGATCCGGCAGGTCCGCGGCGAACTGAAGCCCACCCGGGTGCAGCTGGCCGTTGACCAGGTGCAGCAGGGCCAGGACAACACCGCCTCGGCTTCCTACTCCGCCGAGTGGGATCTGGGTGCGCACCGGGTGTGGCGCTATCCGGGCCACCTCGATCTGGTGTCGGCGGACACCGACGCGGGCTGGGCGGTGCGGTGGAGTCCCGCCGCGCTGCATCCGCGGCTGGCCGCGCAGCAACACCTGGAGCTGCGAGTCGTGCCCGCCGAGCCGGCCCCGGTGGTGGACCGCACCGGGACGCCGCTGCTCACGCCGCAGACCGTGGTGACCGTTGCGCTGGACCCGGCGAAGACCCCTGATCTGCCTGCCGTGGCCGCCTCGTTGGCCGCCGCGCTCGCGCCGTTCGACCCCGGGATCACCGCGCAGTCGATCACCGCTGGAGCCGGCGCGACCCGCCAGGGCCAGCGGCAGGCCGTGGCGACCTTGCGGGAACAGGACTACCAGTCGGTGCGGGACCGGATCCACGACCTGCCCGGGGTCAGCTTCCCCACCCAGCGCCAGCTGCTCGCGCCCGACCGCGGCTTCGCCTCCCAGCTCATGCCGGGCATCGGTGGCAAGGTCGAGCAGCAGCTGACGGGAGCGGCCGGGTGGCACGTCATCACGGTGGACGCGGTGGGCGCCCAGGTCGCCGAGCTGGCCGGGCAGGATCCGCGTCCGGTGCCGACGGTGACCACCACGGTCGATCGTGGCGTCCAGGCATCCGCCGAAGACGCCGTGAACATCGTGCCGAACCCGGCGATGATCGTGGCGATCCAGCCCTCCACCGGCGGGATCCTCGCGGTCGCCCAGAACGCCGCCGCCGACGCGCACGGCGCGCTGGCGCTGACCGGGCGCTACCCGCCCGGCTCGACCTTCAAGATCGTCACCGCCTCGGCCGCGCTGCAGGCCCACCAGTCGGCGCTGGATGCCCCGGTGGACTGTCCGGCGACGACCACCATCGGCGGCCGGGTGGTGCCCAACGATCATCTGTTCGCGCTCGGATCGGTGCCGCTGCGCACCGCGTTCGCCCGCTCCTGCAACACTACGTTCGCCCGGCTCGCGTCCGGCATGTCCGGCGATCAGCTCACCGAGACGGCCCGTCGGCTCGGCCTCGGGATGGACTACACCGTCCCGGGGATCACCACCGTCACCGGACAGGTGCCACCCTCGGACTCCACTGTGCAGCGGGCGGAGGATGGTTTCGGGCAAGGGCGGGTGCTGGCCTCCCCGTTCGGGATGGCGCTGGTGGCGTCGACCATCGCGGCGGGCGGCCGGACCCCGACTCCGGAGCTGATCACGGGGATGGCGACCACCACGGCCACGCCTGCGGTCCAGCCGCTGCCCCGTGAGGTGGTCGATGCGGTGCGGACGATGATGCGTGAGGTGGTCACCCAGGGCACCGGGAAGGCGTTGTCCGGACAGGGCGAGCTGTTCGGCAAGACCGGGACCGCGGAGTTCAGCCCCGCTGGTGCGCACGGCTGGTTCGTCGGGTTCCGCGGTGACATGGCCTTCGCCACCTTGGTGGTCGATGCCGGCTCGTCGGGCCCGGCGCTGGACGTCTCCGGCCGGTTCCTCGCGGCGCTGGGTGCAGCGGGGTGAGCAGGCCCAGGGTGAACCGGCCCAGGGCGGCGCCCACCGGCCGGGCGCTCGGCGTCGGTCTGGCTGCCGATGTGCTCGCCGTGCTGGTCTTCGCCGCCATCGGGCGGCGCAGCCACGCGGAGGGCAGCGACCTGCTCGCCCTGCTGGCCACCGCGGGCCCGTTCCTGGTGGGGCTGGCCGGCGGCTGGGCGCTCGCGCGGGCCTGGCGGGCGCCGCTCGCGCTGCGGACCGGCCTGCTGGTGTGGCCGGTGACCGTGATCGTCGGGCTGGCCGTCCGGACCGGCTTCACCGGGCGGCTGCCGGTGTCGTTCGTGCTGGTCGTCGTGCTGTCGTTGGGGGTGCTGCTGCTCGGATGGCGAGCGGTGGCTCGCCTCCTCACCACCCGGGGAAGCACCCGAGGACGGGCTGGTGACGCCGGCGACGCATAGAGTGGGGACATGCCCGTGAGAACCCCGCTGCGTCCCGGCGCGCAGACGCCGACGCGTTCCGTTCCCACCGAGATTCCGCGGCCGGAGTACGTCGGAAAACCCGGGCCGACACCGAACGACGACCCCTGGGCGCAGCCGCCCGAGGTGATCGAGGCGATGCGGGTGGCGGGGCGGATCGCCGCGCAGTCGCTCGCCGAGGGTGGCCGGGCCGTCGCACCCGGCGTCACCACCGATGAGGTGGACCGGGTGGTGCACGAGTTCCTGCTCGACCACCATGCCTACCCGTCGACCTTGGGTTACCGGGGATTCCCGAAGTCGTGTTGCGTCTCGCTGAACGAGGTGATCTGCCACGGCATCCCGGACTCGACCGTGATCGAGGACGGCGACATCGTCAATATCGACGTGACCGCCTACCTCGGCGGGGTGCACGGCGACACGAACGCCACCTTTCTGGCCGGCGGCGTCGCCGAGGAGGATCGGCTGCTGGTCGAGCGCACCCACGAGGCGATGATGCGCGGTATCCGCGCGGTGCGCCCGGGACGTCAGCTCAACGTGGTCGGCCGGGTCATCGAGTCATACGCCAAGCGGTTCGGCTACGGCGTGGTGCGTGACTTCACCGGTCACGGCATCGGCCGCGCCTTCCACAGCGGCCTGGTGGTGCTGCACTACGACGAGCCGGCGGTGAACACTGTCCTGGAACAGGGCATGACCTTCACCATCGAACCGATGATCACCCTGGGCTCGATCGACTACGACATCTGGTCCGACGGGTGGACGGTGACCACCAAGGACAAGCAGCGCACCGCACAGTTCGAGCACACCCTGGTGGTCACCGCGACCGGTGCGGACATCCTGACCCTGCCCTGACCCGGGGCCGGGCGGTGCCGGGGAGGAGGTCACCTGGGTGGGCAAGGTGTACGAGAACGTCACCGATCGGCTGGCCGCCTGGATCGAGGCGCAGCCGGTGTTCTTCGTGGCCACCGCTCCGCTGTCGGCCGACGGACTGGTGAACGTCTCACCCAAGGGCACCCGTGGCACGTTCCGGGTACTCGACGGTCACACCTTCAGTTATGTCGATCTCACCGGCAGCGGGATCGAGACGGTGGCGCACCTGCGCGAGAACGGGCGCATCTGCGTCATGTTCTGCGCCTTCGACGGCCCACCGAAGATCGTCCGGCTGCACGGCGCCGGGAGCGCGGTGCTACGTGGTGAACCGGGATTCGACGCCGCGGTCGAGCCGTTCGCCGCGGCCGTCGCCGTCGGGACGCGAGCTCCCGCATCTCGGGCCGTGGTCCGGGTGGACGTACACCGGATCAGCGACTCCTGCGGCTACGGCGTACCGCTGATGGACCTGCGCGCCGAGCGGGACGTGCTCGACTCCTGGTCGGCCAACAAAGGTCCGGACGGGCTGGTGCGATACCACACCGAGCGCAACGCGGTCAGCCTCGACGGCCTGCCCGGCCTGACCTGACGATGCGGCCTGACCTGACGATGCGGCCTGGCTGATGATGCGGGGAGCCCTGCTCGTCGCGGGCACCACGTCCGATGCGGGCAAGAGCGTGCTGGTGGCGGGTATCTGCCGCTGGCTGGCTCGCCGCGGGGTGTCGGTGGCCCCGTTCAAGGCGCAGAACATGTCCAACAACTCGGTGGTGACCCCGGACGGCGGGGAGATCGGCCGGGCACAGGCGATGCAGGCCGCAGCGTGCGGCATCGAGCCGGGCGTGCGGCTCAACCCGGTCCTGCTCAAACCCGGCAGCGACCGCTGCTCTCAGGTGGTGATCCTCGGCCGCGCCGAGGGCACCGTGTCCGCGGCGTCCTACCGGCAGCGCAAGGCCGCATTGCTCGACGTGGTGCTGGAAGCGCTCACCGCGTTGCGCACCGAGCACGACGTGGTGATCTGTGAGGGCGCCGGATCGCCTGCCGAGATCAATCTGCGTGGTACCGACATCGCCAACATGGGCCTGGCCCGGGCGGCCGGCCTGCCGGTGCTCGTGGTCGGCGACATCGACCGCGGCGGTGTGCTCGCGCACCTGTTCGGCACCTTGGCCCTGCTCTCGCCCGCCGACCAGGCACTGGTGGCCGGATTCGTGATCAACAAGTTCCGGGGCGACCCGGACCTGCTCGGGCCCGGCCTGCGGCGGCTGCACGCGCTGACCGGGCGGCGCAACTACGGTGTGCTGCCGTTCAGCGACGCGCTCTGGCTGGACGCCGAGGACTCGCTGTCGCATCCGGCTGACGGCCTGGTGGGACGGGGGGTAGCACCGCTGGGCAGCCAATGGCTGCGGGTGGCCGCGGTGCGCCTGCCCCGGATCTCCAACGGTACCGACGTGGACGCGCTGGCCTGTGAACCAGGCGTCGCGGTTCGCTACGTCACCGAGCCGTCCCGGCTGGCTGACGCCGATCTGGTGGTGCTACCGGGTTCGAAGTCCACCGTGGCGGACCTGAACTGGCTGCGCCGTACCGGGCTGGCCGCCGCGGTGGCCGCGCACGCTGCCGCCGGGCGTCCGGTGATCGGGATCTGCGGTGGGTACCAGATGCTCGGCCGGCGGATCCACGACGACGTCGAGTCCGGCGCGGGCGAGGTGCCCGGCCTCGGGCTGCTCGACCTGGAGGTGGTGTTCGAACCGGTCAAGCAGCTGGGTCGCCGTGATGGTACCGCGCTGGATGAGCCCGTCACCGGCTACGAGATCCACCACGGCCGGGTGGTGGCGCGCGGTGACCCAGCCCTCATCGCCGGAGCCGACGAGGGCTCCGACGGTGGGCACCTACTGGGCACGCACTGGCACGGGCTGTTCGAGAACGACGCCTTTCGCCGCGCCCTGCTGCGCCGGGTGGCCCGCCTGGGCGGGCGGGACGGCTTCCGGGTCGCTCCGGACACCTGTTTCGCGGCCGTCCGTGCCGCCCAGCTCGACCTGCTCGGCGACCTGGTGCAGACCCATCTCGACACCACCGCGCTGGCCGAGCTGATCGAGCAGGGCACTCCGGGTCGCCTGCCGTTCGTCCCGCCAGGTGCCGACG
Organism: Pseudonocardiaceae bacterium; assembly: GCA_036494005.1. Lineage (GTDB taxonomy): Bacteria > Actinomycetota > Actinomycetes > Mycobacteriales > Pseudonocardiaceae. The sequence goes on from DASXOV010000281.1 coordinate 9,827, forward strand.
AGCCGTAGTCAGCGGGTGGAAGCACCGGGTGCGGCCACCCGCTGGGGCGGAATCCCGGTATTGGACACTGACCTGACACCGCACTGCGTAGGCTGACATCGTGGACAGGCAGATGAACGTATACGAGGCCAAGACGCAGTTCTCCAAGCTGCTGGAGCAGGTGGCCGCGGGGGATGAGATCGTCATTGCCCGTTACGGCAAGCCGGTTGCCCGGCTGGTCCCCCTGCAGCGCACCGCGGAGCCCGAGGCACTGGCGCTCGTTCCCGACGAGGTCGCCGGGGCGTGAGGCTTCAGCTCGGCGCGTACCCGGTCGCGCGGCTGGTCCGCGGCGACGTGAACTCCCGGCCTGGGTGCCCGGCGAGTTGAGCACGTCCAGGTCCGACTCGCACTCGATCAGAAAACCAGTAACAAGGACCCGAGACGCGTCACCCAGAAAGGTGCCCGTCATTCGGGTCAACCTGGTGACCGTATGAACGTCTTGTAGTCATATAGCCCGTTTCAGACCGCAGGAGGTCACCATGGGCATGATCACAAGACGGTCTCTGGCCGTACTCGCCACATTTCTTCTCAGTGCCGCGGTCATTGCCGGAGGCATCATTCCGGCTCAGGCTTCGCCGGCTCAGGCTTCGGCGGCCCCGGCCCCTGGACCCATGCTCACCGGTATTCGCACGGGGGTGCACCCCACGTTCGATAGAATCGTGCTGGATTTCACCGGCGGCCGGCCGGGTGTTCAGAACTCACGGTTCGTCGATGAACTGACCCGGGACCCCTCAGGCCAGATCGAGTGGCTCACCGGCTGCGCCTTCGCCGAGGTGGTGCTGTTCCCGGCGTATGCGCACGACGGTGCGGGGCACCCCAGCTTGGCTGGACCGCAGAAGTTCCGCACCCGAAACCTGACGAATGTCATGGCGGTTGCGGTCACCGGGGATTTCGAGGCCACCTTGTCCATCGGGGTCGGCATGCGTAAGCAGACCTGGATCAACGTGTTCACGCTCACCGGTCCGGATCGTGTCGTGATCGACGTCGGTCGCTGAGGTCGAAGCCCGGTCACCTCGGTGGTGACGCGAACAGGCCCGCCGCGCCACGCGGCGGGCCTGTTCGGTGCAATGGTGCAATACCGTGCGGTGGGTGCCGATCCTGTTGCTGTCCACCGCTGACACCGACCTACTCGCTGCGCGCGCCTGCGGCGCGGATTATCGGGTCGCCAATCCTTCCCGGACCCAGGCCGCCGACCTGCCCGCCCTGCTCGACGGTGCCGACGTGGCCCTGGTCCGGCTACTGGGTGGTCGGCGAGCCTGGGAGCACGGCCTCGAAGCGGTGCTGCGCTCCGGCGTGCCGACGGTCTGCCTGGGCGGTGAGGCCACCCCGGATGCGGAGCTGATGGCGGCCTCCACGGTTCCGGCGGGCGTGGTCGCCGAGGCGTTGCGCTATCTGGTCGCCGGGGGACCGGGGAACCTGGGGCAGTTGGCCCGATTTCTGTCCGACACCGTGCATTTCACGGGGGACGGTTTCGAACCGCCCGCCCCCACCCCCGAGTACGGGATCCAGGGTGGGACTGAGCAGGACCCGGCGCGGCCCACCGTGGGGATCGTGTTCTACCGGGCGCACGCGCTGGCCGGGAACACCGGTTTCGTCGATGTGCTGGCCGATGCCGTCCGAACGGCGGGCGGGAACGCCCTGCCGGTGTTCTGCGGCTCGCTGCGCGGCCTCGGTGACGCGGCGGCCGACGGGCTGCGCGCGCTGCTGGCGCGTTGCGACGCCGTCGTGACCACGGTGCTCGCCGCGGGTGGCAGCGCAGGGGCCGAGGAGGAGTCCTGGGACGCGGGGGCACTGGCCGCGCTGGACATCCCCGTGTTGCAAGGCCTGTGCCTGACCACGTCCCGGGCGGTCTGGCAGGCCAGCGACGCGGCGCTGTCGCCGATGGACGCCGCCATGCAGGTGGCCATCCCGGAGTTCGACGGCCGGCTGGTGTCCGTGCCGTTCTCGTTCAAGGAGCCGGGACCCGGAGACGACGCCGCGATTCCGGTCTACGTCGCCGATCCGGAGCGGGCCGCGCGGGTGGCGGGTACCGCCGTCGCGCTGGCCCGGCTGCGGCAAGTGCCCGCGGCCGCCAAGCGGCTGGGCATCGTGCTCTCCGCCTACCCCACCAAGCACTCCCGGATCGGCAACGCCGTCGGACTGGACACCCCGGCGTCGGCCGTGGTGCTGCTGCGGGCGCTGGCCGAGGCGGGATATGACCTCGGTGGTCTGGACGTGACCGGGCTGGAGGGTGACGCGCTGATCCACCGGCTCATCGCGGCGGGCGGGCACGACGTGGAATGGCTCACCGAGGAGCAGCTGGCCGGTGCGGCCATCCGGGTGCCCGCTTCGGAGTACGCCGTGTGGTTCGCGCGGCTGCCCGAATCCCTGCGCGACTCGGTGATCGAGGCATGGGGCGAACCGCCCGGTGAGCTCTACGTCGACGGCGACGCGATCTACGTCGGTTCGCTGCGGTTCGGCAACGTGGTGCTCCTGATCCAGCCACCGCGCGGGTTCGGCGAGAACCCGGTCGCGATCTACCACGATCCGGACCTGGCACCGTCGCATCAGTACCTGGCGGCGTACCGGTGGCTGGAGCGGTCGTTCGGCGCGCACGCGGTGGTGCACCTGGGCAAGCACGGCAACCTGGAGTGGCTGCCCGGCAAGGGGCTGGGGCTGGCCGCCGAGGACGCCCCGGACGCGGTGCTGGGCAGCCTCCCGCTGGTCTACCCGTTCATCGTCAACGACCCCGGAGAGGGCACCCAGGCCAAGCGCAGGGCGCACGCCACCATCGTCGACCACATGATCCCGCCGATGGCCCGCGCGGACAGCTACGGCGACCTGGCGCGGCTGGAGCAACTGCTCGACGAGTACGCCACCGTGGCGGCGCTGGACCCGGACAAGCTGCCCACGCTGCGCGGCCAGATCTGGACCCTGATCCAGAGCGCGCAGCTGCACCGCGACCTCGGCGCCGAGGCCCAGCCCGATGAGGCTGAGTTCGACGACTTCGTCATGCATCTGGACGGCTACCTGTGCGAGATCAAGGACGTGCAGATCCGCGACGGGCTGCACGTGCTGGGTCGCGCGCCGGAGGGTGCCGAGCTGGTCAACGACGTTCTCGCGGTGCTGCGCGCCCGGCAGGTCTTCGGCTCGGGTGCCGCCCTGCCCGGCCTGCGGGCGGCCATCGCCGAGTGGGCCGGGCTGGACGAGCAGGCCCTGCTCGCCGAACCGGGCCGGGCGGTGGAGTTGCCCGAACGGCTCACCGCCCTCGCCGAGGGCCCGGCGCGCACCGGCGCGGACGCCACCGACCTGATCGAAGCGCTGGCCCGCGAACTGGTGACCGGCGCACTGGCGGTGGGCTGGGATCCGGAGAAGGTGGCCGACGTGGTCACCGAACGGCTCGCCGCGGTGTCGTCTGCGCGGCTCGCCGCGGTCCACGAGCAGATCACCGCGGTGCTGCGGTTCGGCTGCACCGAGCTGGTGCCCCGGCTGGCGGGCACCACCGCCGAGATCACCAACGTGCTGCGGGCCCTGGACGGGCGGTTCATCGAGCCGGGTCCTTCCGGTTCGCCCACCCGCGGGCTGGTGTCCGTACTGCCCACCGGGCGCAATTTCTATTCGGTGGACCCGAAGGCGGTGCCCACCCGCAACGCGTTCGAGGTCGGCGCCGCGCTGGCCGATTCGTTGCTGGCCCGGCATCGCGCCGATACCGGCCGCTGGCCCGCCTCGGTCGGGCTCACCGTCTGGGGCACCAGCGCGATGCGCACCCAAGGCGACGACATCGCCGAGGTGCTGGCGCTGCTCGGGGTCCGCCCCCGCTGGGACGACGCCTCCCGCCGGGTCACCGGCCTGGAGGTGGTGGCACCGGCCGAGCTGGGCAGGCCCCGGATCGACGTCGTGTTGCGCATCTCCGGATTCTTCCGGGACGCCTTCCCGCACGTGGTGGCCCTGCTCGACGACGCGGTGGGCACCGTCGCCCGGCTCGACGAACCGGACGAGGACAACTACGTCGCCGCGCACTACCGGGCCGACCTCGCCGAACACGGCGACGACCGTCGGGCCCGCACCCGGATCTTCGGTTCCAAGCCGGGTGCCTACGGTGCCGGCCTGCTACCGCTGATCGACAGCGGGCAGTGGCGCACCGACGCCGACCTCGCCGAGGTGTACGCCACGTGGGGTGGCTACGCCTACGGGCGCGGGCTGGACGGCGCCACCGCGCGCGGCGACATGGAGCACGCGTTTCGCCGGATCGCTGTGGCGGCCAAGAACGTGGACACCCGCGAGCACGACATCGCCGACTCCGACGACTACTTCCAGTACCACGGTGGGATGGTCGCCATGGTGCGCTCGCTGACCGGCCGTGACCCGGCCGCCTACGTCGGCGACTCCGCGGTGCCGCATGCGGTGAAGACCCGCTCGCTGGCCGAGGAGACCCGCCGGGTCTTCCGGTCCCGGGTGGTCAACCCGCGCTGGATCGCCGCGATGCAGCGGCACGGCTACAAGGGCGCCTTCGAGCTGGCGGCCACCGTCGACTATCTGTTCGGCTTCGACGCCACCGCGGGCGTGGTGGAGGACTGGATGTATCACCAGCTCACCGAGTCCTACGTGCTGGACGAGTCGGTGCAGCAGTTCCTGCGGCAGTCCAATCCGTGGGCGCTACGCGGGATGACCGAGCGGCTGCTGGAGGCCGCCGACCGGGGTCTGTGGGAGCAGCCCGACCAGGCGGATCTGGACGCGCTGCGCGCGGTCTACCTGGACATCGAGGGTGATCTCGAAGGACCGTGAGCTCGTCACACGTCCACCCGCCATGGCTCCCGGGTACGTCTCGTGAATACTGAGCGCGCCCGGGACGCCGCACGGAGTGTTTGTGCTCACCCCGGCTTGATCTGTCGTCGTGGCACCTGATGGGGTTGCGCCGCACTGGGGTGTTCCGGCAGGAGGCCGATGGGATATGGGGACGATCGGGCGTATCGCTCTGGCGGCTGCCGCGGTACTGGCCGTGCTCTCCGCGCCGACGGCACTGGCCGGACCTTCGCTGATCGGTGACCCGCCGGGCAGGCCCGCGGGGGGCGCCCCGGCGAAGCCGTTGATCGTCGGCGGCGAGTCCACGGACACGGCCGGCTACCCGTGGATGGTCGCGCTGACCACCTCGGCCAGCGAGTCGGCTTACTGCGGTGGTGCGCTGGTCGCGCCGGACCGGGTGGTGACCGCGGCGCACTGCGTCAGCGGTTACCTGCCCAGCAGCGTGCGGGTGCTGGCCGGGCGTGCCGACCTGCGCGGCAGCGAGGGCGAAGAACGCTCGGTGCTCCGAGCCTGGGTCGATCCCGACTACCGATCCCCGACCGACGGCGCCGACGTCGCCGTGCTGACCCTGGACCGTTCGGTGCCCTACGAAACCCTGCCGCTGGAAACCAGCCAGAGCGCGTATCCCGCCGGCCGCGCCGCCACCGTCCTGGGCTGGGGATACACCTCGGAAGGGGGTCCGAGTTCGCCGACGCTGCGCCGCGCCGACCTGCCGCTGGTGGCCGACTCCGACTGTGCCGCCACCTTCCGCGAGTTCAGGTCGCCCGCGATGGTCTGTGCCGGGAACCGCGCAGGCGGGGTTGACGCCTGCTACGGCGACTCCGGCGGCCCGCTCGTCGCCGGAGGCCGGCTGATCGGCATCACCTCGTGGGGCAGCGGTTGCGCCCGGGCCCGGACACCCGGGGTGTTCGTGCGGGTGGCGACCTACGCGGCGGTCATCGAGGAACATCTCGGTTCCCCGATCCTGGCCGGACCGGCCTGACGTGCAGCGCGTGGTGCTCACCGTCTGGTAGGCAGGAGCAATGGACCACACCCTGCTGCATCGACGGCTCTCCGCCGACCTCGCGCCCGCAATGATCTATTCCCTGTTGCGACTGCGGGTGGAGGTGTTCGTCGTCGAGCAGGGCTGTCCCTATCAGGAGCTGGACGGCCGGGACCTGGATGCGACGACCCGGCACTTCTGGCTCGCGCCCGACGGCGCCATCGAGGACGTTCAGGCCACCCTGCGCATGCTGGAGCCCACCGAGGACCATTTCCGGATCGGCCGGGCCTGCACGGCCAGGCACGCGCGCGGCCGGGGAGCGGCCCGGCGGCTGCTGGAGGCGGCGCTGGCCGAAGTGGGCGATGCGCCCTGCGTGCTCGACACGCAGTCCCATCTGACCGACCTCTACCGGGCATTCGGCTTCGTACCGTCCGGGGAGGAGTTCGTCGAGGACGGGATCGCGCATGTGCCGATGCGCCGGGAGGCGTGGGCCCGGATCGGCTGACCGCACCCACTGCGGGCGTAGGCATCTCAGGAAGGACGAAGCAGTGAGTGCTGCGCGCTATCCGTTCGCCGCGATCGTCGGGCACGAGGATCTCCGGCTCGCCCTGCTGCTCACCGCGGTGCACCCGGGGATCGGTGGGGTGCTGGTCCGGGGCGAGAAGGGCACCGCGAAGTCGACCGTGGTCCGGGCGCTGGCCGCGCTGCTGCCTCCGGTGCGGGTGGTGCCCGGCTGCCGGTTCGGCTGTGACCCGGCGGCGCCGGACCCGGCCTGCCCGGACGGTCCGCACGACCGGTACGCCGCGGACGGGCATGCCGTCCCGGCCCGGCTGGTCGAGCTGCCGGTCGGCGCCACCGAGGACCGCGTGGTGGGCTCACTGGACCTGCAGCGCGCGCTCACCGAGGGCATCTCGGCCTACCAGCCTGGATTGCTGGCCGCGGCGCACCGCGGCCTGCTCTATGTCGACGAGGTGAACCTGCTGCCCGACCACCTGGTCGATCTGCTGCTCGATGCTGCCGCGATGGGCCGCGCGCACGTCGAGCGCGATGGTGTGTCGGTCACGCATCACGCGGTGTTCCTGCTGGTCGGCACGATGAACCCGGAAGAGGGGGAGCTGCGTCCGCAGCTACTGGACCGCTTCGGCCTCACCGTGGCGGTGGCCGCCTCCCGTGACGTCGGGACCCGAGCCGAGGTGGTGCGCCGCCGACTGGCCTACGAAGCCGATCCGGCTGGTTTCGCGGCGAGCTGGCAGGCCGAGGACGCGGCCCTGGCCGAGCGGATCGCGCTGGCCCGTTCCGCACTGGCCGGGGTGGCACTTCCGGACAGCGAGCTGCACCGGATCGCCGCGGTCTGCGCCGCATTCGAGGTGGACGGGATGCGTGCCGACCTGGTGCTGGCGCGTACCGCCCTGGCGCACGCGGCCTGGCGCGGGTCCGGCGCGGTGGCCGAGCAGGACGTCCGGGTCGCCGCCCGGCTGGCGTTGCCCCATCGCCGTCGCCGGGACCCGTTCGATCAACCCGGGCTGGACGGCGATCAGCTCGAGGACGCGCTGCGCCAGGCGCAGCCGCCGTCGTCCGAGGACAGCCCGGGTGAACCATCCGAGCCGCCCGGCGAACCCCCCGACCCGCCCGACGAACCCCCGGAGCCGCCCGACGAACCCCCCGACGGTCCGGGTGGCGCTACCCAGGACCCTGCGCCGGGGAACCACGGCGGCGCGAAATCGAAGGGCCCGGCCCCTGAGCGGCCCATGTCCACCCCGGCGGCACCATTCCGGGTACGGCTGCTGCAGGTGCCCGGCGTCGGTACCGGAGCTCCCGGGCGCCGGTCCCGGGCCAGGACCACAGCCGGGCGCATCGTCCGGTCCACGGTCGCTGACAACTCGCTCGCTGACGGCGGCGGCCTGCACCTGCTGGGCACGCTGGCGGCGGCCGCGCCGCACCAGCGCGCCCGGGGACGCCGCGGTCCCGGGCTGGTGCTGCGCACCCAGGATGCGCGCCGGGCGGTGCGGGAGGGTCGGGAGTCCAATCTCGTGCTCTTCGCCGTCGACGCCTCCGGTTCGATGGCGGCGCGGGCCCGGATGACCGCAGTGAGCGGTGCCGTGCTCTCCCTGCTGCTCGACGCCTACCAACGTCGCGACAAGGTCGGGTTGGTCAGTTTCCGTGGCCGTGGGGCCGAGGTGGTGCTCCCGCCGACCAGTGCTGTGGAGGCCGCGGCTGCCCGGCTTCGGACGCTGCGAACCGGAGGGCGCACCCCGCTGGCCGAGGGGCTGTTGCGCTCGGCGCGGGTGCTGGCCACCGAGCGGCTGCGTGATCCGGCTCGCCGGGCGCTGTTCGTGGTGCTCACCGACGGCCGGGCGACCCACGGCGGGATGGATGCCGCACTGGCCGCGGGGGATCTGCTGCGCCGGGACGGGGTGCCCGGGGTGGTGGTGGACTGCGAGTCCGGGCCGGTCCGGCTGGGGCTGGCCGGTCGGCTCGCCGGGTCGATGGACGCCGCTCTGGTACGGCTGCCGGAGCTGTCGGCCGATGCGGTCGCCGGGGTGGTCCGAGCCGCAAGAGCGGCTGCCTGAGAGTCGAGAGCGGCTGCCTGAGAGCACAGGAGGTCGACATGCCCCAAGGGGTACCGGTGAGCGTCCCCGAGGACGGTCTCACCACCCGGCAGCGCCGTCATCGGCCGCTGCTGATCGTGCACACCGGAGCGATGAAGGGGAAGTCCACCGCCGCCTTCGGTATGGCGCTGCGTGGCTGGAACGCGGGCTGGTCGATCGGCGTGTTCCAGTTCGTCAAGTCCGCGAAATGGAAAGTGGGGGAGGAGGCGGCGTTCCGGGCGCTCGGTGAGGTGCACCAGCGGACCGGCCAGGGCGGGCCGGTCGAGTGGCACAAGATGGGCGAGGGCTGGTCCTGGGCCCGCAAACAGGGCACCGAGTCCGACCACGCGGCCGCCGCGGCGGAGGGCTGGGCCGAGATCGCCCGCAGGCTGGCCGGGCAGGCCCACGACCTGTACGTGCTCGACGAGTTCAGTTACCCGTTGCACTGGGGCTGGGTGGACACCGGCGAGGTGGTGGCCGCGCTCCGGGATCGGCCGGGCAGGCAGCACGTCGTGATCACCGGTCGCAACGCGCCACCCGCGCTGCTCGACGCCGCCGACCTCGTGGTGGAGATGACCAAGGTCAAGCACCCGATGGACGCCGGGCAGAAGGGCCAGCGAGGGATCGAATGGTGAACCCGGCCCGCGCGCCGTCCTCGGCGATGCGGCCGGTCCTCGACATGTCACAGTGATGGACGTGCCCGGCTCTCGAGTGGTCATCGCCGCCCCGGCTTCGGGTTCCGGCAAGACCACGGTGGCCACTGGGCTGATGGCCGCCCTGCGGCGACGGGGCGCCGCGGTGGCCGGCTTCAAGGTCGGCCCGGATTACATCGACCCGGGCTATCACGCGCTGGCCACCGGGCGGCCGGGCCGCAACCTCGATCCCGTGCTGGTCGGCGAGCAGCGGATCGCCCCGCTCGCCGCGCACGGCGCGCGTGGGGCGCAGGTCGCGGTGGTGGAGGGAGTCATGGGTCTGTTCGACGGCCGGGCCGGGACGGCGGGTCACGGGTCCACCGCACAGGTCGCCACGCTGCTCGGGGCCCCGGTGTTGTTCGTCGTCGACGTGCGCGGGCAGGGCCGCAGCCTGGCCGCGTTGCTGCACGGCTTCCGGTCCTACGACCCCAGCGTCCGGATCGGTGGGGTGGTGCTGAACCAGGTCGGATCACCGCGGCACGAGCAGGTCTGCCGGGAAGCCTGCGCCGAGGCAGGACTTCCGGTGCTCGGTGCGCTGCACAGGGACGACGCCCTTGCGGTGCCGTCCCGCCATCTGGGGCTGGTCACCGCGGCTGAGCACACCGCCGCCGCGACGGTGGTGGGCCGCTGGGCGGACGCGGTCGCCGTCCAGGTCGACCTGGACGCCGTGCTGGCCCTCCCGGGAGCCCTGCCGGTCGCACCGCCGGAAGCACCGGTGTGGGAGGCCGGCGCCGAGGTCACGCCGGTACCCGGGGATCCGGTGGTGGCGGTGGCCGCCGGAGCCGCCTTCACCTTCGGCTATCCGGAACACGCCGAACTGCTCGCCGCAGCCGGTGCCGTGGTGGCTCCGTTCGATCCGCTGCGTGCTGACGCGCTGCCGCCGGGCACCGCGGGCCTGGTGCTGCCCGGCGGGTTCCCTGAGGAGCACGTCGCGGAACTGTCCGCCAACGCCCCGATGCGCGCCGAGGTGGCGGCGCTGGCCCGGGGTGGGGCGCCGGTGCACGCCGAATGCGGCGGGTTGCTCTACCTGGGCCGCGCGCTGGACGGCGCCCCGATGTGCGGGGTGCTGGACTGCGCGGCGACGATGACCGGGCGGCTGGTCCTGGGTTACCGGGATGCGGTGGCATTGCGCGGATCGGTGCTGCACCCGCTGGGCGCCCGGGTGCGCGGTCACGAGTTCCACCGCACCGTGGTCGCCCCTCGCTCGGGCGAGCCCGCCTGGGCCTGGGCCGGCGCGGACCCGGAGGGCTTCGTGCAGGGCGCGGTGCACGCCTCGTTCCTGCACACCCACCCGGCCGGGAATCCGGCAGCGGTGGCACGCTTCGTGGCGAGCTGCGTGAAGGGCGGGCCGTGACACCGGAAACCGTGACACCGGAACTGGTGGGGATCGGGGTGGGTCCGGGGCACCCGGATCTGCTGACCGTCGCCGCGGTCCGTGAGATCTGCTGCGCCGGGCGGGTGTTCGTGCCGGTGATGGCACCCGACGTGCCGGGGCGCGCCGAAGCCGTGGTGCGGGCGCATCTGACCCACGACCGCCTGGAGCGGCTGGTGTTCGCGCTCAACGACACCGTCGCCGGGCCACAGCGGCGCCGCCACCGGCTCTGGGACGCCGCCGCCGCGCGTGTGGTGGAGTACCTGCGTGATTGCGGCGGCACCGCGGCGTTCGCCACCCTCGGTGACCCATCGGTCTACTCCACGTTCGGCTACCTGTCCGAGACGGTGCGCGGGCTCATGCCGCAGGTCCGGATCCGTACGGTCCCGGGCATCACCGCGATGCAGGCCGCCGCCAGTGCGGCCGGTGTGACCCTGGTCGAGGGCGCGGAATCGCTCACGCTGCTCCCGGTGACCCGGGATCTCGCCGCGCTGGACGCCGCGCTGGCCGCCGGTGGCGCGGTGGTCGCGTACAAGGGTGGCCGCAGGCTGGCCGAGTTGCGCGCGCGGATCGGGGCAGCAGACGCGCTGGAGCGGGCCTGGTGCGCCGAGCACCTCGGCACGCCGGACGAGCGGATCACCCCGTTGGCCGGAACCGATTCTGCGAGCTACCTGTCGACCGTGCTGGTCGTCCCGTCCCGAGGGGGTAGAGGGGCGCAGCTGTGAGCCGGCCGCCGCGCGGCAAGCCGGATCCGCCCCGCACCGCGAAGGTTCGCCCCGCCGCGCTGCGCACCGGGTTCACCACCGGCGCGTGCTCGGCGGCGGCGGGCAAGGCGGCGGTGGCGGCGCTGCGCACCGGTATCGAAGTGACCACCGTCGACATCCCGTTCCCGGCCGGCGATCGGCGAACCTTCACCGTGCACGCCCTCCAGATCACGGACGGGGCCGCCACCGCGGTGGTGGTCAAGGACGCCGGTGACGACCCCGACGTCACGCACGGCGCGCATCTGACGGTCACGGTCAGCTGGCGCAGTGACGGCGAGGTGGTGCTGCACGGTGGCGAAGGGGTGGGCGTGGTCACCCGGGCCGGACTCGGGCTGTCGGTAGGCCGGCCCGCGATCAACCCGGTACCCCGGCAGATGATCACCGATGCGGTGCGCGAGGCGTCCGGCGGGCGCGGGGTGGACGTGACGATCAGTGTGCCCGGCGGCGCCCGGATGGCCCGCAAGACCACCAACCAGCGGTTGGGTATCGAGGGTGGCATCTCCATTCTGGGTACGACGGGGATCGTTCGCCCGTTCTCCACCGCCTCGTGGCGCGCGTCGGTGGAGCAGGCGGTGGCGGTGATGGCCGCGCAGCGGATACCCACCCTGGTGCTGGCCACGGGCGGGCGCACCGAGCGGGGCGCCATGCGGCTACTGCCGCAGCTGCCGGAGGTGGCGTTCGTCGAGGTCGGTGATTTCACCGGGGCGGCGTTGCGCCGGGCCGTGGAGCACGGGCTGACCGAGGTGGTGTTCGTCGGAATGATCGGCAAGCTGACCAAACTGGCCGCCGGGGTACTGATGACCCATTCCTCCCGGTCCACGGTGGACACCGGGCTGCTGGCCGAGATCACCGCCTCGCACGGAGGCGATCCTGGCGATGTCGGCGAGATCCGGGCCGCCGCCACCGCGCGGCGGGCCTACGAGATCTGGGCCGGCGCCGGACTGTTGCGGGTCTGCGGCGACGACATCTGCGCTCGGGTGGCGGATACTCTGCATCGGTTCAGCGCGGAGGTGGGGCGCCCGTTGGCCGCCAAGGCGGCCATGGTCGACTTCACCGGACAGCGGGTGGTCGCCGCGACTGAGCGGGACTGGGTCGAGCCCCAACAGGTCGAGTGACGGTGGGGTCGCAACAGTGGGGTCGGATGAGTATCACCGTGGTCGGACTGGACGGCGCCACCCTGCCGCCCGGCGCTTCCGAGGCGCTGGCTGCCGCCCGGGTCGTCGTGGGGGCGCCCCATCAGCTCGCCGCGGTGGCGGTGCCGTCCGGAGCCACCGTCCGCGGGCCGAGTGAGTTGGACGGACTGGAGCCGACGACTCCCACTGTGGTGCTGGCCAGCGGCGACCCGGGGTTCTTCGGGATCGTTCGTTCGCTGCGCAAGCGCGGACTGCGGCCCACCGTGCTGCCCGCCCGGTCCAGCGTGGCGCGGGCGTTCGCGTTGCTCGGCCGCTCCTGGGACGACGTCGTCGTGGTCTCGGCACACGGCAGGTCGCTGCGGGCGGCGCTGAACGTCTGCCGGGCGCGCCCCGCGGTCGCGGTGCTCACCGCTCCGGGGGCCGGGGCCGGGGAGATCCTTGCCGGCCTGGCGGGCTGGGAGCGGACCGTGCTGGTCGCCGAGGATCTCGGTGGTCCGCAGGAGCGGGTGCGGCATTTCCGCGGCGGGCCGGTGCACGATCCGCACGTTGTGCTGTGCCTGGCCGACGAGTACGCCGTGCCGCCGAGGGGCTGGATCGCCGGAGGTGAACCGGCGCCGCCGCCGGGTGGCTGGGCCCTGGCGGAGACGGAGTTCTTCCACCGCGACGGGATGATCACAAAGGCCGAGGTACGGGCGCTGGCGCTGGCCCGGCTCGCGCCGGGACCGGGCCGGCTGGTCTGGGACGTGGGCGCCGGATCGGGCTCACTGGGGATCGAGTGCGCCAGACTCGGTGCGGCCGTGATCGCGGTCGAGCGGGATCCCGCGCAGTGCATCCGGTTGGTGGCCAACGCCCGGACCCACCAGGTGGATGTCCGGGTGACCGAGGGATCGGCGCCCGCCGCGCTGGACGGACTGCCCGAACCGGATGCGGTGTTCGTCGGTGGTGGCGGGCCGGAGGTGGTGCGGGCCGCCGCGAAGATCTCACCGCGAGTGGTGGTGACCCTGGCCGCGCTGGACCGCCTCGGGCCGTGCCGGGCGGCGCTGCGGGACGAGGGGCATACCGTCGACGGCGTGCAGTTGGCGGCCTCCCGGTTCGCCGAGCTGCCCGACGGGTCGGTCCGGCTGGCCGCGACCAACCCGGTGCTGCTGCTCTGGGGCCGGCGATGACGGCCGTGGTGGTAGGCCTGGGCTCGTCCCGGGGGGTGTGTGCCGACGCGGTCCGGACGACGCTGCGGGCCGCGGTGAACGACCTGCGCGAGATCGTCGCATTCGCCACCGTCGATCGGCGCCGGGACGAACCGGGCCTGCTGGCCGTGGTCCGGGAGCACGGCGCGGCGCTGCGGTGCTATCCCCCCGCGGAACTCGACGCCGTCGAGGTGCCCCGTCCCAGCGAGGCCGTCCGCGGCTACGTCGGTACCCGCAGTGTCGCCGAGGCCGCCGCGCTGCTCGCGGCCCGCGACCTCGGCGGGGGGTCGCTGCTGGTGCCCAAGCTGCGCGGCGAGCACGTCACCGTCGCGGTGGCCCTGCTGAACCCGCTCACGATCAGCTCGGCGTGCACCGCGTGCGGGGCCTGCCTGCTCACCTGCCCCGAGCACGCGCTACGCCCGGCTCCCTGCCGCCCGGCCGTCGTCGCATCCCGCTGCACCTCGTGTGGCGAGTGCGTCGAGATCTGCCCCGCTGACGCCATCACCCTGCGGGACGAGGCGGGCTCTTGCGTTGATCGGATCGACCCCCATCAGATCGGGGATCTTGAGGACTCACGTGTTGACCATTCGCCGAGCTCGTCCGATCAGGGCTCGGGCGGCGGGACTGATGGGACCTTCGGCACGCCAGGCGAAGGCGAGCCGACCGCGTAGCTCGGGCCGGGTGATCGTGAGCGGGTGCAGGTCTTCGTGCCCGTTGGCGACTGATGCCGGCAGAATCGCGACGCCCAGTCCTCGCGCGGCGAGCTGCGCGAGCACCGTGGGGGTGCCGGCTTCGAAGGTGACGTGCGGGGGGTGAAACCGGCGGTGGCGCAGACATCATCGAGGATCGACCGGATACCGGTGCCTGGGAGAAGACTGATCAGCGACCGATCGCGCAGGGCGTCCAGCGGAGGGTGATCTCCACCGCTGGATGCTCGTGGTGGAACTCGGCCAGTAATGCGGGCAGGTCGATGTTGTGG
>DASXOV010000282.1:0-2483 GCA_036494005.1 Pseudonocardiaceae bacterium
ATTCCACACCGACCGGTCGGGCGTGAACAGCGATCGGCCATGCTGAAGGCCCTGCTCGATGAGTTCCCGTCCGACCTGACGGACCAGCTCGTCGTGGCGCGACGGAATGATCACCTGGCCGTCACTCATGCAAGCGCCTCATCTCGTGCCGGGTGACGGGCGCCGTGGCCGGGCGGCGGATCCACGATCGTGGTGTAGGGCTTGCCGGTGTTGACCGCATGCTGCATGGCATCGAAGATCTCCAGGATCATCCGCTTGGTCCGGTACTCACCGTAGATCTTCTCGTCACGCTCGCGGACCACCTTAAAGGGTAACCATTCACGTCTGAGTTGATCGTTGTCGGCGTGTCGGTGCGTGACTTCGGCTGTCTGGTGTGGACGATCGTCGGGTGTCTGAGGTGGAGCCGTCGCGTGAGGAGTTGCTCGCGTTGGTGGCTGCCCAGGCGAGGGTGATCGAGGAGCAGGCTGATCGGATCGAGCGGCTTGAGGCGCTGGTCGTGGAGTTGCAGCGGCGGCTGGGTCAGAACTCTCGGAACTCCTCGAAGCCGCCGTCCTCGGACGGGCCGGCGAAACCGACGCGAAGGTCGCAGCCACGCACCGGGCGTTCGCCGGGCAAGCAGCCAGGTGCCCCGGGGACGAGTCTTGGGCGCGTCACCGATCCGGACGTGGTAGTCGATCACGTGCCGTCCTCGTGTGGCGGGTGTGGACTGGGGTTGGCCGCCGCCGCCGATGCGGGCGTGGTGATCCGCCAGGTCATCGACATTCCCGAGGTGACCGCATCGACGACCGAGCATCGGATGCACAAGCGGCGCTGTGCCTGCGGCGTGGTCACCGCCGCGGCGGCACCGGCCGAGGCCACCGCACCGGTGGTCTATGGTCCGAACCTACGTGCCCTGGCCGTGTATCTACTGGTGTTCCAGCACGTGCCCGTCGAACGCACCGCGATGCTGCTGGCCGACGTGTGCGGCGCGGCGGTATCCACCGGCTGGGTCTGCCGGGTCCTGGCCCAGACCAGCGACGCTCTCGTCGATGTCGACAGGCTGATCCGGACGCTGCTGGTCGCGGCGCACGTGCTGCACATGGATGAGACCTCCACCCAGGTCGCCCGGCGGCGAGTCTGGCTGCACGTGGCGTGCACACCTTTGTTGACCGCCTACCACCTGCACCCCTCCCGCGGCCGAGCCGCGGTTGACGAGTTCGGTGTCCTGCCATGCTTTGCCGGCGTGGCCGTGCACGACGCCCTGTCGGTCTACGACGCCCGCGCCTACCCGCAGGCCACGCACGCGTTGTGCTGCGCACACATCAACCGCGAGCTGACAGCCGCCGACGAGGCCCACCCCGGCCAGAAATGGCCGATCCAGGCCCGGGACGCGTTGCTGTCGCTCAACACCGCCGCGCACCGGGCCAGAACGGCCGGCCTGGTACACATCCCGCCCGAGATCACGGGCTTCTACCTGACCCTCTTCACCCAAGCCATCGCTGTCGGGTTTTCACTGCACCCCCGCGCCCTGGGGCGGGAACAGAGCAAGACCCGAAACCTCCTGGAGCGTCTACGTGAGCGCGCTGAGGAGGTGCTGCGCTTCGCGCAGGACCTGAGGGTCCCGTTCACCAACAATCAAGCAGAACGCGATCTTCGACCGGCGAAGACCCAACTCAAGATCTCCGGCTGCCACCACAGCACCACCGGCGCAACGGCCTGGCTCCGCGTACGCGGCTACATCTCCACCGCACGCAAACACGGCATCAACATCCTGACCGCCATCCGCGGCGCCGTCACCGGCACCCCCTGGACGCCACCGCCCGCATTACCCACCTGAATGCTTACCGCGCAAGAGCGCCGCGATTGCGTGCCGGTGTCGCGGGTACGGGCTGCGATCCTGGGTGATCCATCGCTCGACTGTCTTTGGGTCAACCGCGATGTGTTCGGCGATCCCGGCCGGGGTCAAGCCCTGCTTGAGCATCGCGTCTCGAAGCCGGTCATTCGGCATGGTGCCTCCCGCAGTAGGGACGCCCCGGGGACTTCAAAGGGACGACTCAGTCTACCACAGACGTCCCTAGTCGTCCTATGCAGTGGTGTAGATGTCACCCCCCGTCACGGGAGCCTTGACGTGCCGCCAATCGGCGAACGTCCACAAGGGACAGGCGACGGAGGGAGCAAGTCGAATGGGCCGGAAACTGTTCGGTGATCGGCCGGCGGCCGTGGTGTCGTTGGTGGAGGCGCCGGTGTCCCGATCGTTCGCGAAGAAGGCGCGGGTGGCGTTCTTCTCGACGGCGGTCGCCGGTGGAGTGCTGCTGGCGGTTGCGCTGTCCTCAGTGCTGCCAGTAGTCGCAGCCGTTCTGCTGGGCGCGCTGCTGGGTGGGGCCTGCGGCCTGATGGTCGCGATGGTGGTGCGGGCCTGGCCGGTGCTGCGAGTGCTGTGGTGGTGGTCGTTCGAGACGGCCACGGTCGCGGCGGTGGTAGCCGGCGTCGCGCTGCTGTCCCGA
>DASXOV010000283.1:0-28982 GCA_036494005.1 Pseudonocardiaceae bacterium
GCGGTCGATCATGGCGACGGGCCGCTTTCCGGCGCTCGAGCGGCTTGTCGGCGCCGGATACGACTTCGACCTCGACGCCTTGTTCGAATTCGGGCTGCAGCGCCTGCTCGACGGCTTCGCGGTGGTCGTCGAAGGCTGACCGTGACCCGAGGCCCGGATCGGGGGAGAACCGCCCACCGGTGTCTCGCGGCACGGTTGTCTCGCGGCACGGGTTGTCTCACGGCGCAGTGAGGATGCGCGGTCCGTCCTCGGTGACGGCGACGGTGTGTTCGGCGTGCGCCGCGCGGCTCCCCCCGGCCGTGCGCAGCGTCCAGCCGTCCGGGTCGGTCCGGTAGGTGTCGGTGCCGTCGGCGATGAGCATCGGCTCCAGCGCGAGCACCAGGCCCGGACGCAGCACCAGGCCCCGGCCCGCCCGGCCTTCGTTGGGCACGTGCGGATCCTCGTGCATGGCGTGGCCGACCCCGTGACCGCCGTGGCGAGCCAGCAGCCCGTACCCGCTGGAGCGGGCCACAGTGCCGATGGCGTGGCCGACGTCGCCGAGTCGCTGCCCCGGCCGGGCGGCGTCGATACCGGCGTGCAGGGCTTGTTCGGTGGTGCGGATCAGTGCCACGTCGTCGGGGTGGGGGGTTCCCACGATGAAGCTGATGGCCGCGTCGCCGCACCATCCATCCAGGTGTGCCCCGCAGTCGATGCTGATCAGGTCGCCGTCGCGGAGCCGCTGCGGACCGGGGATCCCGTGCACGACGGCATCGTTGACGCTGGCACAGATGACCGCCGGATAGGGCGAGGGCGCGAACGACGGGTGGTAGTGCAGGAACGACGGCGTCGCCCCCGCCTCGCCGATGACCGCCGCCGCGACGTCGTCGAGTTCGCGCACGCTCATCCCGACGCCGGCGTGTGCGCGGATCGCGGCCAGGGCATGTGCCACGACCCGCCCCGCCTGTCGCATCGCGTCCAGCTCGGCGCTTGTCTTGAGTTCGATCACACCCGCTCCCTCTACAGGTGCGACAGACAGTACCGGGCCGGTCGGCTCCCCCGATCTGGTGGTTTGCCCGGACCCGGCCCGGTCCGCCGCACCAGGCGGTCGCCGGTCGGGCACACTGCACTCCGCTGGAGGCCCCAGGTCGGGGCCACCGGTCAGCGGCCAGGCCGCAGTGCTCGCCTAGACTCGACCGATACACCTTCTGCCCGGCGGCGTTGCTCGTCGGGGCCCGCAATCCCGTCCCGCCGAGGAGTAATCCGTGAAGAGCACCGTCGAGCACCTCAGCCCGACGCGCGTCAAGATCAACGTCGAGGTGCCGTTCGACGAACTGAAGTCCAACTTCGACCGCGCCTACAAGAAGATCGCCCACCAGGTGCGTATCCCGGGCTTCCGGCCGGGCAAGGCTCCGGCCCGGATCCTGGAACAGCGGCTGGGGCGGGGCGTGGTGCTCGACGAGGTGGTCAACGAGGCAATCCCGGCGAAGTACACGGAGTTCGTGAACTCCGGCGCGGTTCACCCACTCGGCAGGCCGGACATCGAGGTCACCGAGATCGAGGACGGCGACCACCTGGTGTTCACCGCCGAGGTCGATGTCCGTCCCCAGATCGATGTCCCCGCGTACGGCGAGTTCGCGGTCTCGGTCGATGACATCGAGGTGACCGACGACGAGATCGACGAGCAGCTCAATGGCCTGCGCACCCGCTTCGGCACGCTCACCGGCGTCGACCGCGCGGTGGAGCGGGGCGATTTCGTCATGATCGATCTGTCCGCCACCGTCGACGGCGAGGACGTCGAGGACGCCGCGACCAACGGCCTGTCCTACGAGGTCGGCTCCGGCCAGCTCATCGAGGGCATCGACGACGCGCTGGTCGGGGCCTCGGAAGGTGAGCAGCGCACCTTCACCACCACCCTGGTGGCCGGCAAGCAGGCCGGACGAGACGCCGAGGTCACCGTCCGGCTCGGCGCGGTGAAGCTGCGCGAACTGCCCGAGGCCGACGACGAGTTCGCCCAGCTCGCCAGCGAGTTCGACACCCTCGACGAACTCAAGGCCGACCTGCGTGAGCGCCTCGGCAAGGTCAAATCGATGCAGCAGGGCGCGCAGGCCAGGGACAAGGTGATCGAGGAGTTGCTCGCCGCGACCGATGTACCGCTGCCGGAGTCTCTGGTGCAGGCCGAGGTCAAGACGCGCCTGCAGGATGCGGTCCAGGTCTTCGACGGCGACGAGCAGCGGTTCGCCGAGTGGCTGGACGAGCAGGAGATGACCCATGAGCAGTTCGAGACCGACCTGGAGACGTCGGCCAGGGATGTGGTGAAGACCCGGCTGATCCTGGACACGATCGCCGATGCCGAGGAGCTCACGGTCGACCAGAACGAGCTCATGGAGCGGATCGTCATGCAGGCGCAGCGCTACGGCATGAGCCCGAACGAGTTCGTCCAGCGGGCGCAGACGGCCGGTGAGCTGGGCCTGCTCTACACCGAGCTGCGCCGTGGCAAGGCGTTGGCCACGGTGGTGGCGCAGGCCACCGTCACCGACGCGAGCGGCAAATCGGTGGACATCGAGGCGTTGTTCGGCCGGCCGGCTCAGCAAGGCGCCGAGTCCGTTGACGCCGAGTCCGTTGACGCCGCGCCCGCCGAGGTCGCGCCCGCCGAGGTTGCGCCCGCTGACGCTGCGTCTGCAGGGGAACAGCCGTCCGACCCCGCTGCTGACGAGCAGCGGCCGACCCCGGCCGATGGCAACTGACGTTGACGCTCTGAGCGAACGGGGGCGGCGTGAGGACGTCGGCGCCGTCCGCCTTCGTTAGGGTCGGCAGTGTCCCTCTCGGAGTCCACTTCGGAGCAGACCGCCGAGCCGGACTCCACTCAACCCGACCAGACCTGATGACAGAAGGCAGGTATCCGTGAACTCGGACCACATCGCTCCCGCGGTGCCGCTGCGGGGCGCCCCCGCGATGCGGGCCGCCTCTGCCGGCCTCAACCTGACCGACTCGGTGTACGAGCGGTTGCTGCGGGAGCGCATCATCGTGCTCGGCTCGCAGGTGGAGGAGAACATCGCCAACCAGATCTGCGCCCAGCTCCTGCTGCTGTCCGCGGAGGACGCCGAACAGGACATTCGGCTCTACATCAACTCCCCTGGTGGCTCGGTGACGGCCGGCATGGCCATCTACGACACCATGCAGCTGATCGAGCCCGACGTGGCCACCTACGCGATGGGCCTGGCCGCCTCGATGGGGCAGTTCCTGCTCTCCGCGGGCACCCGTGGTAAGCGGTACGCCCTTCCGCACGCTCGCATCCTCATGCACCAGCCTTCAGCCGGCGTGTCCGGCACAGCGGCGGACATCGCGATCCAGGCCGACATGCTGACCAAGCACAAGCGCGAGATGGCGGAGCTCATCGCCGAGCAGACCGGCCAGCCGGTGGATAGGATCATCACCGACTCCGACCGCGACCGGTGGTTCACCGCGGAAGAGGCGCGCGAATACGGCTTCGTCGACCAAGTTCTCACCCGCGACAACCAGCTGCCCGACGCGAGCCGCTGAGCATCCAGGAGCCTCCATGAACCACATGCCCCAAGGGAATATGCCCCAGTCGCGATACGTCCTGCCCTCGTTCATCGAACGCACCAGCTACGGGGTGAAGGAGTCCAACCCGTACAACAAGCTGTTCGAGGAGCGCATCATCTTCCTCGGCGTGCAGATCGACGACGCTTCCGCCAACGACGTGATGGCGCAGCTGCTGGTGCTCGAGTCCACCGATCCGGACCGCGACATCACCATGTACATCAACTCGCCGGGCGGATCGTTCACCTCGCTGATGGCGATCTACGACACGATGCAGTTCGTCCGCCCGGAGCTTCAGACGGTCTGCCTCGGGCAGGCCGCCTCAGCCGCTGCGGTGCTGCTCGCGGCGGGTACGCCGGGCAAGCGGATGGCCGTGCCCAACGCCCGCATCCTCATCCATCAACCAGCCACCGAAGGCGTATACGGGCAGGTTTCGGACCTGGAGATCCAGGCTGCCGAGATCCAGCGCATGCGTCGCTTGCTGGAGGCCACCCTGGCGCACCACACTGGGCAGACCGTGGAACGCGTCCGCACTGATATCGACCGCGACAAGATCCTCACCTCTCCTGAAGCCAAGGAGTACGGGATCATTGACGAAATCACTCAGATCCGGAAGCTGTCCGCGGTCCAGACCTGAGCCATCGACCCGACACGCCGAGCGGACGGCCTAACCGCATCCGGCCGGCGATGTCGGGGAGGCTGGTTCTCCCGCACAGCGGGGTCAGGCGGGTACCGTCGAGCACACACGCAGACCAGGCGCACTGCATGCCCCACGCGCCGGGAGGGATGAGAGGCCAGCGCCCATGGCACGCATCGGTGACGGCGGCGACCTGTTGAAGTGCTCCTTCTGCGGGAAGAGTCAGAAGCAGGTCAAGAAACTCATCGCCGGTCCAGGCGTGTACATCTGTGACGAGTGCATCGATCTGTGTAACGAGATCATCGAGGAGGAACTCGCCGAAGCGGGTGATGTCAAGCTCGACGAACTACCCAAACCGAGCGAGATCCACGACTTCCTCGAGACCTACGTCATCGGCCAGGACGATGCCAAGCGCACCCTGTCCGTGGCGGTCTACAACCACTACAAGCGCATCCAGGCCGGCGAAAAGGGCCGGGACGACGACATCGAGCTGGCCAAGTCGAACATTCTGATGCTCGGTCCGACCGGATGCGGCAAGACCTACCTCGCCCAGACCTTGGCGAAGCTGCTCAACGTGCCCTTCGCGATCGCGGACGCGACGGCCCTCACCGAGGCCGGTTACGTCGGTGAGGACGTGGAGAACATCCTGCTCAAGCTGATCCAGGCAGCGGACTACGACGTCAAGCGGGCCGAGACCGGCATCATCTACATCGACGAGGTCGACAAGATCGCCCGCAAGTCGGAGAACCCCTCGATCACCAGGGACGTGTCCGGCGAAGGGGTCCAGCAGGCGTTGCTGAAGATCCTGGAGGGGACGACGGCCAGCGTGCCGCCCCAGGGCGGGCGCAAGCACCCGCACCAGGAGTTCATCCAGATCGACACGACGAACGTCCTGTTCATCGTGGCCGGTGCCTTCGCGGGTCTCGACAAGATCATCGAGGATCGGATGGGGAAACGCGGGCTCGGCTTCGGTGCCGAGCTGCGCTCCAAGGCCTTGATCGACACCGCCGACGTGTTCTCCGACGTCATGCCGGAAGACCTGATCAAGTTCGGGCTGATCCCCGAGTTCATCGGGCGGCTACCGGTGGTGGCCAGCGTCACGAACCTCGACAAGGCCTCGCTCGTCCAGATCCTCACGGAGCCGCGCAACGCGCTGTCCAAACAGTACTGCAAGCTCTTCGAGATGGACGGGGTGGAGCTGGAGTTCACCAGCACGGCCCTGGACGCCATCGCCGACCAGGCGATTCTGCGCGGCACCGGAGCTCGCGGGCTGCGGGCCATCATGGAAGAGGTACTGCTCCCGGTGATGTACGACATCCCCAGCCGCGACGACGTCGCCAAGGTGGTCATCACCGAGCAGACCGTGCGGGAGAACGTCAACCCGACGATCGTCACCCGCCAGCCCTCCCGCCGCGAGCGCCGGGAGAAGTCGGCCTGACCGCCGGAAACGTCGTTCAGCCAGGCCGGGAAGCTCTCGGGTGGCAGGAACAGCCCGCCGCAGAAGGCCAAGGGACAGGCCCACCAGCTGGCCCGCCGGTACGTCGAGATCCACCGCGTCCAGCGCGACGGTGGAACCGAACCGTCGGGTCACGTCGACCGCCCTGGCCAGTAGTTTCGGTCACTGGTCCTCACCTGAGCCGTTGCCAGGGAGCAGGACACGCAGGGCCGCCGTGTAATCCTCGAAGGCGCGCCGGCCCTGGCGGGTCAGCGCAAGGTAGGTCACCGGGGTGCGCCGCTCGTACGTCTTGGTGATCTCCACGTATCCCGCCTCCTCCAGCTTGCGCAGGTGGGTCGAGAGGTTGCCTGCGGTCATCCCCAGCAGCTGCTGCACCCGGGTGAACACCAGCCGGTCCCCGTCGCGGATCGCAGCCAGGGTGGCCACCACTCGCAGCCGGGCCTGCGCGTGGATCACCGGGTCGAGCTCAGGGACGGTGCTCACGACCGCACCGGCCCCGGCGTGGTCATGCCCGCACGCTTCGGTTGCGGCGCAGCGCGAACCATGCCGCGGCGACCAGCAGGCCGCCCCCACCGGCGATCGCGAGTACCACGTAGTTGCCCGGGACTCCGGCGAACACCGACGCCGTATCGGTGATCAGCACCCACACCCCGAGCCTGAACTGGAACCGGTCCCGCCAGAGGGCCCCGCCGGCCAGGTAGAGCACGCCGACGACGAGCAGTGCCGACGACGGCCACAACACCGAGATCTGCTCGTCGGTCAGGCCGAGATTGATCAGGCCGGTGTTGATGAACCCCAGCGCGGCGAAGCCCAGCGCCCAGCTCCACCCGTACATCGCGCCCACCTCGGAGGAGAGCCCACGGACGCCCCGGGTGGCTCTGGCGATATGCACTCCGGTGATCACCATTGCGGCGACCAGCAGTGCGAAGAAGATCGCGCCCCCGACCCACGACCACCCGGGTGCCCCCATGCCGCTGGTCAGGGCGCACGCCGTGAAGCCCACGGTCCACGCGACGCCCCACGTTCCGTAGAGCAACGCCGGGTTGACCGTCAGCTCCTTGCCGACCTGAGCGCGTTGCAGTTCGATCACTGCCAGTGATTCGGCCGCGGACAGCTCCGCCGAGTCCTCTGTTGATTCCATCGTGCTCCCCTCACTCCACTCCGTTTGCTTCAACAGCTACTTTGTAGAACAAAGTTGTCGGCGTGGCAAGCGATTTGGCGAGACAGGCTCGCACCATCCGTAGTCGATCAGTTACGATATGGCAACACTGGCTGTCCACCCAGGAGCGGTAGGGAGGCAGGTCGTGTCGGCACTCCGGCGCATCGTTCATGAGGTCCGCTCGGTCGAGTTGGGTGGCACCACCCGTTATGACCAGCACCATCTCGTGATCGGCCGGGCCCAGGTCGAGGCACTGTTCGCCGATCCCGCCCTGGCGGCGGTGCGCCCGTACCTCGCGTCGCCGGGGGAGTCGGTCCGGATCATCACGCCACTCGACGTGGTCGAGCCGCGCAGCAAGGGGCCGGGCGGCGGGACGTTCCCCGGCTTCCTGGCGCCGATCAACCGCAAACGCGGACCGGACACGCACGTGCTGCGGGGTGCCGCCGTGCTCGCCGCCGGGTACCTGCCCCGTAACCAGGAGGGCCTGATCGACATGTCGGGCCCGGCCGCCGAGTTCTCACCGTTCAGCCGGACCCACAACCTCGTCGTCGAGTTCGATCCCGCTGAGGGCGCCGCCCTGCTCGACGCCGAGCAGGCGGTGCGCCGCGGCCTGCTGCGGGTCGCCGTGCACCTCGGTAATGCGGCTGCCGCCGCCGCACCTGATGCCGTGGAGGAGTTGGAGCCGCCACACCGGCCGGGCGATACCACCGACGGGCTGCCCCGGGTGGGCGTGATCACCAACCTGCAGACCCAGGGGGCGTTCAAGGACGTCTTCGTCTACGGCCGCAGCATGGCGGGCAGCCTGCCCACCCTGTTCGACCCGGCCGAGATCGAGGACGGGGCCGTCGTGAGCGGCCAGTACGGCCACCCGGCCCTGCGCAACCCGACCTACCTGCACCAGAACCACCCGGTGATCGCCGAACTGCGCGCGAGGGATGGGACGGACCTGCACTTCGCCGGGGTCGTGCTGTGCCCGGAGCCGGTAGAGCAGGCCGGTAAGGAACACGTGTCCCAGCACGCGGCGTGGCTGTGCCAGGCGGCCGGCTTCGACGCGGCGATCGTGACCAAGGAGGGCGCGGGCAACGCCGACAACGACCTGTCGATGAAGGTCGACGCGCTGGAGGCGGCCGGCCTGACCGCGGTGGCGCTGTACGCGGAGATGTCGGGCCCCGACGGCACCGGCCCGCCCCTGGTGGCGGGCCCGCGGCACGGCGCGGTGATCAGCACCGGCAACTACGACCAACGGCTGCAGCTGCCCGATGTGCAGCAAGCGCTCGGGGGCGAGCGGCTGCGCATCATCGACGCTGATGCGACCGCCGCGATCGAGGTGCCGGTCGCGATGATCCTGGGCGGGCTGAGCCCGCTGGGTGCGGGGCACTTCACCTGCGCCCAGGACGTGCAGTTGGAGGGTGTGGCCTGATGCGCCTGGTGCACTACGTCAACCAGTTCTACGCCGGGCTCGGCGGTGAGGACGCCGCCGGCCTCGGCCCGCAGGTGCTCGACGGTCCGGTCGGCCCCGGGCGCCTGCTGCAGCAACTGCTCGGCGACGAGCACCGGATCGTCGCCACGGTCGTGTGCGGCGACGACTACGCGGCATCCGATCCCGCGGTCTCCCAGCAGCTGCTCGGGATGGCCCGCGAGGCGGGCGCCGAACTGCTGATCGCCGGGCCCGCCTTCGGCAGCGGGCGCTACGGGCTGGTCTGCGCCCGGCTGGTGGCCGCCGCCGACGCGGCCGGACTGCCCGCGGTGGCCTCGATGCACCCGGAGAACCCGGGGATCGGGGAGGCGGGCGGGGCAGCGGTGGTGGCCTCCGGTGCCATCGCCAAACAGATGCGGCCGAGCATGCAGCGGCTCGCGCCCGCGGTGGCCAAGCTCGCCACCGGCGCGACGTTGACCGCCGAGGACGGCCGGGTCGCCGGGCTGGCCCGGATCGGGCGGCTGACCGAGCGGCGCGCTGCGGCGCGGGCGGTCGAGCTGGTGCTGTGCCGGCTCGGTGGGGACCGCACGAGCACCGAGGTCCCGGTCGGCGGGTTCGACGTGGTCGTTCCGGCTCCACCGGTGGACAAGGCGGCCAGTGCGTCGTTCGCTGTGGTGACCGAGGGTGCCGTCGTGCCGATCGGGAACCCGGACCGGTTGGAGTCCGCGCGGGCCACCCGCTGGGTGCGCTACCCGATCGAGGGTGTGGACACCCTCGCCTCCGGTACCTGGGAGTCGGTGGCCGGTGGCTTCGCGACCACCGCCGCCAATGCCGATCCGCACCGGCTGATTCCGCTGGACGCCGTCCGCGCACTGGAGCGCGAGGGGGCGATCGGAAGCCTGCACGGCGAGTTCTTCAGCACGGTGGGCAACGGCACGCCGGTGGCCACCGCGAAGCGGTTCGGGGTGGAGTGGGCCGCGGAGCTGCGTAAGGCGGGGGTGCAGGCCGCGATTCTCACCGCCACTTGAGGAACCGGAACGCGTTGCGGGTCAACGCTTGCGAAGGAACTGGAGCGGTCCGGCATCCCGACCGCTCTGGTGACCAACCTCGTCACGATCGCCGAGCAGGTGGGTGCGCCGCGGATCGTGCCGGGCCGGGGCATTCCGTACCCGTCCGGCGATCCCAGCCTCTCACCGGCCGCCGAGAGCGCCTGGCGGCGGGCACTGGTCGAGCGGGCGCTCGAAGCGGTCGCCACCACGGTCGAGAAGCCGACCGTGTTCGACGTCGACGCCAAGGAGCCGACCGGTGCCTGATGCTGTCGTCCGTGCGGCCAGCCTCGTGCTGGCCCACACTCCGGGCCTGGCGCGGCACGGGTCCAAGCCGATGCGCACGCTGGCCGGTGACGCCGACCTGACCAGCCGGTTCCTGGCCGGTCTGCGTAGCTTCACTGACGCCGTCAGTTATCTGCCCTATCAGGCGTTCCTGGGTGCGTTGCACCCCCGCGAGCTGCCGCCGCGTCCCTGGGTGGGCGCGGGGTCGGAAGGGAAAGAACATCCCGGCGCGGGGCGGTTCCCGCCGTTCGGCGAGATCATGCCGGAGGAGGAGTTCCTCGGGCTGATGGCCGCAGTCGACGAGTTCGGCCTGGTGACGCTGACGCCGGACACCGCGGAGACCGCGGCGAAGCGGCTGGCCGGGCATCCGCTCGGTGCACATCTGGACCTGGCCCGGATTCCGGCTGCCGTCACGGACGTCGAGTCCTCCCTCGGGCCGGGCGTGTTGCCGCTGCACCTGGCACCGGACGAACTGGCCGGGGCGTTGCGCGGGGCGCACGACGAGGACGAGTCGCTGGCCGCGCCGGTGCTGCTGGAGAACCTGGCCTGCAAGGCCACCGGAACGCTGGCGTTGCTGCACCTGATGCACGACAACGGTCTCGACCCGGCCGCGGTCGAGTACACGATGTCCTGTTCGGAAGAGGCCGTCGGCGACCGCTACCAGCGCGGCGGCGGCAACATGGGCAAGGCGATCGCGGCGGCGGCCGGGCTCACCGAATCGTCCGGCGCTGACGTCAAGGATTTCTGCGCCGGACCGATCCCGGCTCTGGTGATCGCGGCGAGCCTGGTGGTGTCGGGGGTGTTCGAGCAGGTCGCGGTGGTTGCGGGAGGGTCGTTGCCCAAACTCGGGATGAAGTTCGAAGGGCACCTGAAACACGACCTGCCGGTGCTGGAGGACGTGATCGGCGGGGTCGCCCTGCTGGTGACCGCGGATGACGGCGTCTCACCCAGGATCCGGCTGGACAGCGTCGGGCGGCACCGGGTGTCCTCGGGCGGGTCGGGTGCCCAGGTTCTGACCGACCTGGCGGTACGCCCACTCGACGCGCTCGGCATGCGCATGACCGATGTGGACGAGTACGCCACCGAGCTGCACGACCCGGAAGTCACCGAGCCACAGGGATCCGGGGACGTGGCGGCCCGCAACTACAAGACGATCGCCGCCCTGGCCGCCCGGCGCGGCGACATCGCCCGGGAGGAGATTCCCGGGTTCATCGCCGCCCGCGGCATGCCCGGCTACGCCCCCACCCAGGGCCATCTGGCCTCGGCGATCTGTTATCTGCCGCATGCGCTGCGGCGGCTGCGGTCCGGTTCGGCGGACAGGATCCTGCTGATGGCCAAGGGCAGCCTGTTCCTGGGGCGGATGAGCCAGGTGTCCGACGGTATGAGCGTCCTACTAGAACGCAACGGAGGCTGAGTATGGGTCCGGAAACGGGTGCTGTGGTGGATGCGACGAAGGACACCTTCGACGAGCTGGTCGGTTCTGGCCTGGTGCTCGTCGACGTGTGGGCGGAGAGCTGCCGCCCGTGTGTGGCGCTGGCACCGCACATGAAGACCGTTGCCAGTACCTACCCGGACCTCACCGTCGTGAAGCTGGACGCCGGCAAGGCGCGCCGGAAATGCATGAGTCTGCAGGTGCGCGGACTGCCGACGCTCCTGCTCTACCAGGACGGCCAGGAGGTCGCCCGGCTCACCGACACCAGCCTGGTGGCCGAACGGCTCGACAACTGGCTGGCCACCGAGCTGGGCCGACTGCCTTCTCGAGACGACGTGACAGTGAAGGAGGACTGATGTTCGACGGCAAGCAGGTGATCGTGATCGGTGAACGTGACGGCGTCGCGGGACCGGCTATCGCTGCCTGTGTGCAAGCGGCCGGGGCCTCGGTGGCCTATGTCGCCACCGAATGCTTCGTTTGAACGGCCGCCGGGGCCATGGACCTGTCCACCCAGGAGACGATCAAGCGCCTGGCCGACGAGCACGGTGGCGACTCGCTGCTGGTGCTGCTCGGCGCGCCGGACGCGGAGAGCGCCGGGATCGCCGCCGAGACGGTGGTGCTCGGTGATCCGAGCTGGGCAGGACCGTTGGCCGGGGTCCAGTTGGGCCTCCCCGTTTACCACATTCTCGAGGACGAACTGCGTGCCGTGGTTCCCGAGGAGGTGTGGGAAGACCAGGTCGGTCTGATGGTTGACGTACTGGAGGTGGAAGACATCGCAGAAGCGGTCCGGGAGTTCCGCGAGCAGGCGCCGACATAGCGCCGACCCGGTCCGGCGGCCGGCCGAAGGGGCGCCCAGGGCTGCTCACCCGGCTCCGTAGACTTGCCGGGTGACCGCACTGCCGCCCGCCGGGCGATCGTGACGCAGCGGGATGTCCCGGACATCCACGATGCCCTGACGGAGCTTCGAGCAGTCGAGGCCGAGCTGGATCGCCGCTGGCCGGAGACCCGGATCGAACCGTCGCTGACCCGGATCACGGCGCTGGCCGACCTGCTGGGCTCGCCCCAGCGGTGCTGCCCGGTGTTGCACATTGCGGGTACCAACGGCAAGACCACCGTGGCCCGGATGGTTGACGCACTGCTGACCCGGGTCTCGCTGCGGGTCGGCCGCTACACCAGCCCGCATCTGCAGCTGCCCACCGAGCGGATCAGCGTGGACGGGGTGCCGATCACCCCGCAGCGCTACGTCGAGGCGTACCAGGACATCGCGCGGTACGTGGACCTGGTCGATGCCGGCTCCGCCGTGCCGATGAGCAAGTTCGAGGTGCAGACCGGGATGGCGTTCGCGACCTTCGCCGATGCTCCGGTGGAGGCCGCGGTCGTGGAGGTCGGCCTGGGAGGCAGCTGGGACGCCACCAACGTCGTGGACGCCGCGGTCGCCGCGATCACCCCGATCGCGCTCGATCACGTCGACTACCTGGGCAGTGATCTCGCGGGCATCGCGGGGGAGAAGGCCGGGATCATCAAGCCTGGCTCGATCGCGGTGCTCGCCGAGCAGACGCCCGAGGTGGCCAGGACGCTCGCCGCCCGCAGCGTCGAGGTGGATGCGACGGTGGCCAGGGAGGGGATGGAATTCGGCGTGCTGCAGCGGGACATCGCCATCGGTGGGCAGCGACTGCGGCTGCAGGGTCTCGGCGGGGCGTACGACGAGATAGTCCTGCCGTTGCACGGTGCGCATCAGGCCCGCAACGCCGCGCTAGCGCTGGCCACGGCCGAGGCGTTCTTCGGTGCGGGTACCAGCCGGGCGCTGGACATCGACGTGGTGCGGGAGGCGTTCGCCGCGGTGACCGCACCGGGGCGGCTGGAACGGGTACGCAGTGCGCCGTCAGTCTTCCTCGACAGCGCGCACAACCCACACGGTGCACGGGCCCTGGCGGCCGCACTGGCTGAGGAGTTCGCCTTCCGCAGGCTGGTGGGTGTGGTGGCGGTGCTGCGTGACAAGGACGCCCGCGGCATCCTCGCCGAGCTGGAACCGGTGGTCGACGAGGTGGTGGTGACCGCCAGCGGTTCACCCCGCGCGATGGACACCGACCGGCTCGCCGCAGCGGCCAGGGAGGTGTTCGGCGAGGATCGGGTCCAGGTCGAGCATCGGTTGCCGGCGGCGATCGAGGCGGCCGTGGCGCTGGCCGAGGAGATCGACCCGGGCGCGGACCGCATCTCCGGGGCCGGGGTGGTGGTCACCGGATCGGTCGTGACGGCCGGTGAGGCGCGCACGCTGTTCGGCCGGGAGCCCCAGTGACGTCGGCGAGCGCTCGGTCCCAGCCTGCTCGGCCGGATCCGATGCGGGGGCTGCGCGGGATCTTCGCGGGCACGCTGGTGATGGAGGCGATCCTCGTCGCGCTGGCACTACTGGTGGTCGGCAGGTTCAGCGGCGGGCTGGGCGGCCCGGCCGGCTGGTACACCGGCTGCCTTGCGCTGGCCATGTTGGTGGCGGCATTTCTGCAGCGGCACTCGTGGGGGCTGGGGCTGGCCCTGATGTTGCAGGTGGCGATGGTGGGCGGCTGGTTCGCCCATCCCGCGCTCGGCGTGATGGGGCTGCTGTTCGTGCTGGTGTGGGCCTACCTGCTGTATCTGCGCCAGAACCTCCGCCAGCTAGGCTCGGTGGGTCCGTACCGCCCTCTCGACGAGGAGAACGAGCAGCAGTGAGTGAGCGCACCCTGGTCCTGGTCAAGCCCGACGGTGTCAGCCGGGGACTGGTCGGCGACGTGATCGCCAGGATCGAGCGAAAGGGACTGACCCTGGCCGCGCTGGAACTGCGCACCGTCCCGCGCGAGCTGGCCGAGCAGCACTACGCCGAGCACGTCGACAAGCCGTTCTTCGGTGAGTTGCTGGAGTTCATCACCTCCGGCCCGGTGGTAGCCGCTGTGGTCGAGGGCCCCCGGGCGGTGCCGGCTTTCCGGCAGCTGGCTGGTGGCACCGATCCGGTGGAGAAGGCCACACCGGGCACCATCCGGGGTGACTTCGCGCTGGAGACCCAGTGGAACCTGGTGCACGGCTCGGACTCGGTGGACTCCGCCAAGCGCGAGATCCTGCTGTGGTTCCCTGAGCTGTAGGTGGCTCTTCAAGTACCACCAACCCCCCTCCGCGTTGTCCATAGCCGTTACCAACCCCGGCACGAGCCGGTCAGTTGTGCACATCCGAGGTGCTCATCCACAGGACCGTGATGCGCCGGTTGGTGGGCTACGGGACAGAGGGCACGCTCGGTGCATGCACGAGTGGTGGAACTCCCTGCTGGAACCGGATGGTGTGCTGCTGCGTGATCGAGCGCTCGCCACGGCCGATCCCGACGATCTGCTGATCGCGGTGCGGTCCGGGCGGCTCCGGCGGATCCAGCGTGGCATCTACCTGCCCAGACGGATCGAGGTGACGCCGGTCCTGATGGCACGGGCCGCGCTGCTCAGCTCAGGTGTGACCAGCGCGGTCCCCAGCCATGCGACAGCAGCCCGAGTGCATCGCATCGCGGTGCCCGACGAGCACCGGGCGCAGCATGTGACGGTCACCCGGATCCAGCGCCGCCGCAACCGCCGGGACCTGCACTTCCATACCCGGTCGATCGGTTGCGGACAGGTGGAGCGACATGACGGAGTGCCGGTCACGACGATTCCCCGAACGTTGGCCGACCTTGCGACGAGCCTGGATCGCCTGCCCGCGGTGTGGGCACTGGACGACGCGCTGCGAAGGGGCTTGTGCACCGTGGCCGATGTGGTCGCCGTCGTGGGGCACTGGCGTGGGGGAGCGGGCTGCGCGCAGGTCAAGCAGCGGCTCGACGAGGCGGACGGGGTGGCCGAGTCGATCCTCGAAACGGCTGGACGGCTGGTGCTGCGCGATCGGGGCGTGCCGCTGCCGATCCCGCAGTACCTGCTCCGGGCACCGGACGGCACGGTTGTCGCCCGGCTCGACGGTGCTTACCTGCGGGAAAAAGTGGCACTCGAGTACGACGGGGCGGATCCGCACGGCCTACCCGAAGCTGTCTTCCGCGACCGGTTGCGGCAGAACCGTCTGCCTGAGCTCGGCTGGACAGTTCTCCGCTTCACCTGGTGGGACGTGACGCGTGATCCGGCAGGAGTCGCCGCCACTGTGCAGCGTGCGCTGCATGGTCGCCGCGCCGCCTGATCACCGCTTCTCTCCGGTGGTTGGTACCGGTTAGCGACCTCGGGGACCGGGGTTGGGGGTACTTGAAGAGCCGCCATCTACCCTGGCGGGCATGGCTGTCTCATCCGTGTACGAGCAACTCGAGCCACTGCTGCCCCGGGTCGCCAAGCCGGTGCAGTACGTGGGAGGCGAGCTCAACTCGACGGTGAAGGACTGGGACGCCGCTGCGGTGCGTTGGGCGCTGATGTACCCCGACGCCTACGAGGTCGGGCTGCCGAACCAGGGAATCATGATCCTCTACGAGGTGCTCAACGAGCAGCCCGACGTGCTCGCCGAGCGCACCTACGCGGTCTGGCCCGATCTTGAGGCGCTGATGCGCGAGCACGGCGTTCCGCAGTTCACCCTGGAGGCGCACCGGCCGGTCGGAGCATTCGACCTGCTCGGGATCTCGTTCGCCACCGAACTCGGTTACACCAACCTGCTCACCGCGCTGGACCTCGCCGGCATCCCGCTGCACACCTCCGACCGCACCGAGGCGCACCCGGTGGTGATCGCGGGCGGGCACGCCGCGTTCAACCCGGAGCCGATCGCCGATTTCGTGGATGCCGCGGTGCTGGGCGACGGAGAAGAGGTGGTGCTGGAGATCACCGCGGTCGTCCGGGACTGGAAGGAGCGGGGCTGCCCGGGCGGCCGGGCAGAACTGCTGTACCGGCTGTCCGCCACTGACGGGGTCTACGTACCGGGCTGCTATGACGTCGGCTACCGGCCCGATGGGCGGATCGACCAGGTCACCCCGGCGAGCACCGAGGTCCCTGAAACCAGAGCCCCTGAACGGGTGGCCAAACGGACCACGATGAACCTTGACGAGTGGCCCTACCCGAAGCAGCCGCTGGTGCCGATCGCGGAGAGCGTGCACGAGCGAATGAGTGTGGAGATCTTCCGGGGCTGTACCCGCGGCTGCCGGTTCTGCCAGGCGGGGATGATCACCCGCCCGGTTCGCGAACGGTCCATCCAGGGCGTTGGGGAGATGGTTCAGCGTGGCCTGGAGGCCAGTGGGTTCACCGAGGTGGGGCTGTTGTCGCTGTCCAGCGCGGATCACTCGGAGATCGCTGGGATCACCAAGGGCCTCGCGGACCGTTACGAGGGCACCGGTACCAGCCTGAGCCTGCCGTCGACCCGGGTGGATGCGTTCAACATCGACCTGGCCAATGAGATCTCGCGCAACGGGCGCCGCTCGGGGTTGACCTTCGCCCCGGAAGGGGGCTCGGAACGCATCCGCCGCGTGATCAACAAGATGGTGTCGGAAGAGGATCTGCTGCGTACCGTCTCCACCGCGTTCGGAGCCGGGTGGCGGCAAGTGAAGCTGTACTTCATGTGCGGCCTGCCCACCGAGACCGACGAGGACGTCCTGCAGATCGCGCAGCTGGCCCACGGCGTGATCCGGGCGGGCCGGGAGGCCAGCGGCCGCAAGGACATCCGGTGCACGATCTCGATCGGCGCATTCGTACCCAAGCCACATACTCCCTTCCAATGGGCCGCCCAGGAGTACCCTGAGGTGGTCGACGACCGGTTGCGCATGCTGCGGGCCGAGATCAACTCCGACCGCAGGATCGGCCGCAACGTCGGGATGCGCTACCACGACGGCAAGCCGTCCCTCATCGAAGGTTTGCTCTCCCGGGGTGACCGGCGGGTCGGTCGGGTCATCGAGCGGGTGTGGCGCGAGGGCGGCCGGTTCGACGGCTGGAGCGAGCACTTCAGCTACGACCGGTGGGTGGCCGCCTGCGCCGCTGAGCTCACCCCGTTGGGGGTGTCGCTGGAGTGGTACACAACCCGGGAGCGAGACCGTGCCGAGGTGTTGCCCTGGGACCACCTGGATTCCGGTCTGGACAAGGACTGGCTCTGGGACGACTGGCAGGACGCCCTGCGTGGCCGTGAGCAGGACGACTGCCGGTGGACCCCGTGTTTCGACTGCGGGGTCTGCCCGTCGATGGGCACCGATATCGAGGTCGGCCCGAGTGGACGGCAGCTGCTACCGATAAGTCCGGTCGGCCGGGGCAGGTAACAGTGGACCGTCCCAACCCTTCGGCGGCTCCGGTCTGCAAGGTCCGGCTGCGCTACGCCAAGCGGGGGAAACTTCGGTTCACCTCGCATCGTGATGTCGCCAGGGCGTTCGAGCGGGCCTTGCGCAGAGCCGGGTTGCCGATCGCCTACTCGCAGGGTTACAACCCGCATCCGAAGGTGTCCTGGGTGGGTGCGGCATCCACCGGGACGGCCAGTGAGGCGGAGTACATGGAGATCCAGCT
Source organism: Pseudonocardiaceae bacterium (assembly GCA_036494005.1). GTDB lineage: Bacteria > Actinomycetota > Actinomycetes > Mycobacteriales > Pseudonocardiaceae. The sequence goes on from DASXOV010000283.1 coordinate 17,425, forward strand.
CGTCGCGTCCGCGGATCCGGAGGTGGTGCGGGCTGAGCTCGATGCCGCCCTGCCCACCGGGCTCGCGGTACTCGAAGGAGTGCTGGCCGGTCCCGGCGGACTCGCCGAGCGGATCGAGGCCAGCCAATGGCGGATCGAGATACCCGGGGTGAGTGCCGACCACCTGCGCCACGCGGTGACTGCCCTGCTCGCCGCCCCAGAAGTGCTGGTCGAGCGGGTGGCCAAGAACGGACGGTGTCGTATCGATGCACGGGCGGCGATCGTGGCGCTGGAGGTGGAACCGAATCCGGTGTGCCCGCCCGGACCCGATCACCTCCTCGGGTGTGGGATACTGACCTCGGTCGTGCGGCAGGCCAGCCCAGCAGTGCGACCCGACGACGTGTTGAGCGCACTGGGCGTCGTCGCTGGACTTCGGCCTCTGGTACCCGCGAGGGCAACCCGGATGGCGCAAGGTCGGCTCGACGACGACGGGGTTCTCGTTGATCCGCTCGCTCCGGACCGGCTGTTCGCCGGGATGGTTCCGGTGGAGTCCGGTGGCGATGAGCTGGATCAGCACGGTGTCGCGGGACACATCGGTTGACCGCCCCGGATCGGGCGGTTTCCGGTGAACGACAGGATTGCCGTCGTCGGCGCGGCGACGGATTGACGCGCAGGGCCCCTGCGCGGCCGCTTCCCGGACAACGGGACGCGCCCGGGGGCTGGAGGAGTTGAATGGCGAACACGAATGCGCCCGCCGGTGGCACCGGCGGGCAGGCAGGTGCACCCGGCACAGGCGCATCCAACGGTGCCGGCCTTGCGGCCTCGTTACCGGGCAAGTTGCGGGTGCACGCACTGGCCAGGCTGCTCTCAGTGAGCAGCAAAGAGATCATGGCCGCCCTGACCGAACTCGGTGTCCCGGTGCGCAGCGCGCAGTCCAGCATCGACCGGGAGACCGCGTTACGTGCGGTTCAGGTGCTGCTGCCGGATCGTGATCCCCACGCCGTCTCGATCGAAGGCGAGATCGACCCGGGGACCGGCTCCGACGCCGCCGAGGAGACCGACGCGAGTCCGTCGCCGGTACCTCTGGCGCCGGTGTTCAATGCGCCTTCGCCGGTCTTTCTCCCGCCCAGCCTGAAGCCGTTGCCTGCCGAGGACGCCGAGACCGACGGTGAGGACGAGGCATCCGATGCCGAGACCGACACCGAGGGCGGTAGCCGTCGCAGGCGTCGGCGGGGTCGCCGCGGACGTGGCCGGGGCAAGGCCGGCGACGGGACCGAGGACGGCCCCACCGAGCAGCGCAACGGGGACGCTCCGGACGATGCTGATTCCTCTGCCGAGTCGTCCGAGGACAGCGAGGAAACCGAGTCGGGAGAGGGCGGCGCCAGGCGTCGGCGGCGCCGCAGGCGTCGGCGTGACGGCGGCGACGACGAGGCGGTCCCACACGAGGATGATCCGCCGGACACCGTGGTGCACGTCCGGGAGATCAAGGACCGCCCGGTCGAGGACGAGGTGCAGGCCGTCCGTGGTTCCACTCGGCTGGAGGCCAAGCGCCAGCGCCGCAGGGACGGCAGGGAGGCAGGCAGGCGCCGCGCGCCCATTCTGTCCGAGTCGGAGTTCCTCACCCGGCGAGAGGCCGTGGCGCGCACCATGGTCGTGCACGAGGAATCCGAGCGCACCCAGATCGGTGTGCTCGAGGATGACGTCCTGGTGGAGCACTTCGTCACCGCATCGGGCTCCGGATCGCTGGTCGGCAACGTCTATCTCGGCAAGGTGCAGAACGTGCTGCCTTCGATGGAGGCCGCGTTCGTCGACATCGGCCGGGGCCGCAACGCCGTGCTCTACGCCGGCGAGGTGGACTGGGACGCCGCCGGCCTCGAAGGCAAGGCGCGCCGCATCGAGCAAGCTCTCTCCAGCGGTGACAACGTGCTGGTCCAGGTCACCAAGGATCCGGTCGGGCACAAGGGCGCCCGGCTGACCACCCAGATCAGCCTGCCGGGCCGCTTCCTGGTGTACGTGCCGGGCGGGCGGGCCACCGGGATCAGTCGCAAGCTGCCCGACAATGAGCGCAAGCGGCTCAAGGATGTTCTCAAGCGAATCGTCCCGGAAGACGCCGGTGTGATCATCCGGACTGCCTCCGAAGGGATCAGCGAGGAGGAGTTGGCCCGCGACGTCCGGCGGCTGCAGGCGCAGTGGGAGGTCATTCAGGGCAGGTCGGAGGGTACCTCGTCAGGGAGCAAGGTGAAGGCTCCCGAACTGCTCTACGAGGAGCCCGACCTGCTGCTGAAGGTGGTGCGCGACCTGTTCACCGAGGACTTCCGTGAGCTGGTCGTCCAGGGTGAGGGTGCCTGGGACACCGTCGAGGGGTACGTCAAGCACGTCGCCCCGGACCTGATGCCCCGGGTACGGCGCCACACCAGTGACGGTGATGTCTTCGCCGACTTCCGGATCGACGAGCAGATCACGAAGGCGCTGGATCGCAAGGTGTGGCTGCCCTCGGGTGGCTATCTGGTCATCGACCGCACCGAGGCGATGACCGTGATCGACGTCAACACCGGGAAGTTCACCGGGTCGGGCGGCAACCTCGAAGAGACCGTGACCCGCAACAACCTGGAGGCGGCCGAGGAGATCATCCGTCAGCTCCGGCTCCGGGATGTCGGCGGGATCATCGTGATCGATTTCATCGACATGGTGCTCGAGTCGAACCGCGATCTCGTACTACGACGCCTCACCGAGTGCCTGGGCCGGGACCGCACCCGTCACCAGGTCGCCGAAGTCACCTCGCTCGGGCTGGTCCAGATGACCAGGAAACGAATCGGCACGGGTCTGCTGGAGGCCTACTCGACCACGTGTGACCACTGCAAGGGTCGTGGCGTGCTGGTGTCCTCGGAGCCGGTCAACGTCCGCAGTGCGGCGCCCCAGCCGGCGGCGGCCAGCCGGGACTCCAACGGGAGTGGCACCAGGCGTGCGCGGTCCCGCGGCCGGGGATCAGGCAGCGGTGGAACGGCCGCGGCCGAGCAGTCCTCCGTTGCCGAGAACGGCGCGAAGAGCTCGCACGACCTGCCTGAGCAGTCCGAGCGGACCTCGGTGCCGGAGTCGGCCACCCCGGAGCCCCGGCCGTCCTCGGAGCCCGTGGTGACCTCGGAGCCCGTGGTGACCTCGGAACCAGTGGTGACCTCGGAACCGGCGGTGCCGGCGCCATCCGATTCGTCGGACGACCCGATGTTCGGCCCCTCCGCCAATGGCGCGGCGGCCCAGGCGCCGGCCGCGGATGAGGCACAGGTTCCTACGCAGCCGGCGCCACGCACGAGGACCCGGCGACGTAGGGCGGCCTCCCGGCCGGCCGGTCCACCCGCTACTGATCAGCCCGACGACACGGAGCCGGGTGACCAGGTGCCTTCCGCTGTCCAACAGGCCGGGTAGCACCCTGGTTTGACCCGGTTGCGCGGCGGGCCGTATCCTTGTATGCGGCCCGCCGTACGGCGGGCCGAGATTTGTGCAATACAGTTTGTGCAATACAGATGTGTGCAGAGAGTATGTGCAAGCCCACGACGTACAACTCAGGTGTGTACGGCGGGCGGGTGTGCTCCTTCGCGCAGATGACGTTGAAACCCACCGCGCTGAACCCCCGAGGCGCCAACCCCATCCACTCGAGCACCAGGAGTCCCACCCGATGTACGCGATCGTGAAGACCGGCGGCAAGCAGTACAAGGTGGCCGTCGGAGACGTCGTCGAGGTGGAGAAGCTTGAGGGCGAACCGGGCACCGAGGTCAGCTTGTCCCCGGTACTACTCGTTGACGGTCCCGATGTGACCACCGACGTCGCCGCCCTGGGTGCGGCCTCGGTCACCGGGAAGGTCGTCGAGCAGACCAAGGGACCCAAGATCCGGATCCACAAGTTCAAGAACAAGACCGGCTACCACAAGCGCCAGGGTCACCGGCAGAAGCTGACCCGCGTCGAGGTTACTGGCATTTCGACGTGAGCTAGCGGTCTCGGAGTGACGTAAGCCGGAGTGACGTAAGCCGGAGTGGCATAGCGCTGTCGGAGGTAGAAGAACACCATGGCACACAAGAAGGGCGCGTCCAGCTCCCGGAACGGCCGCGACTCCAACGCCAAGCGCCTCGGTGTGAAGCGGTTCGGTGGTCAGGTGGTCAGCGCGGGCGAGATCCTCGTGCGCCAGCGCGGCACCAAGTTCCATCCGGGCGTGCACGTCGGGCGCGGTGGCGATGACACCCTGTTCGCCCTTGAGGCAGGCGCGGTGCAATTCGGCACCAAGCGCGGCCGCAAGACCGTCAACATCGTCCCGGCCGGGGTCTGATCCCGGCCAGCATCAGCACGCACCTGACGAGGGGCGGGACCGGCGATGACCGGCCCGCCCCTCGTCGATGTTGTGGCAGCGAAACTCCCCGTAGCACCGATCAGGAGGGCCTGAGGTGTCCCGCTTCGTGGACCGCGTGGTGATCCATGCCGCCGCAGGCGACGGCGGTCATGGCTGCGCCTCGGTGCACCGCGAGAAGTTCAAACCGCTGGGTGGCCCCGACGGCGGCAATGGTGGGCGTGGCGGTGACGTCGTGCTGGTGGTCGATCCCGGGGTACACACGCTGCTCGACTTCCACTACCGCTCCCAGGCCCGGGCCTCCGGTGGCAAGCAAGGCCAAGGCGGACACCGGCACGGCGCGGTGGGCGAGAATCTCGAACTGCGCGTCCCGGACGGCACCGTCGTACTCACCCAGGACGGGGAGGTGCTGGCCGATCTGATGGGTTCGGGTACCCGTTTCGTCGCCGCTGCCGGGGGGCGCGGAGGGCTGGGCAATGCGGCGCTGGCCTCTACCGCACGCAAAGCCCCCGGCTTCGCCCTGCTCGGTGAGCCCGGTGAAAGTCGTGACCTGGTGCTGGAGCTGAAGTCGGTGGCCGACGTCGGACTCGTCGGATTCCCTTCGGCCGGCAAGTCCTCTCTGGTATCGGCACTCTCCGCGGCCCGGCCCAAGATCGCCGACTACCCGTTCACCACCCTGGTGCCCAATCTCGGAGTGGTCACCGCGGGCGAGACGGTCTTCACCGTCGCCGACGTCCCGGGACTGATCCCCGGTGCCAGCCAGGGCAGGGGACTGGGCCTGGACTTCCTGCGCCACATCGAACGATGCGCGCTGCTGGTGCACGTCGTGGACTGCGCGACGCTGGAACCAGAACGTGATCCACTGTCCGATGTAGACACTCTGGAGGGCGAGCTCGCCGCCTACACCCCGAGCCTGGGGGGTGCCCTGGCGTCACGACCGCGGCTCGTGGTGTTGAACAAGATCGACGTACCTGACGCGCGCGAGCTGGCCGAGATGGTGCGCCCCGAGTTGGAGGCTCGGGGGTGGCCGGTATTCGCCGTCTCGGCCGCGAGCACCGAAGGCCTGCGCGAGCTCACCTTCGCGCTCGGCGCGGCGGTGCACCGGCATCGGGCGTCGTTGCCCGCGCCGGAACCGACCCGGGTGGTGCTGCGCCCCGCCGCGGTCGACGAGTCCGGCTTCGACATCAGCCCCGATCCGGCGCAGCCGGGCGGATTCGTCGTCCGCGGCACGCGCCCGGAGCGGTGGGTGCGTCAGACCAACTTCGACAACGCCGAGGCCGTCGGGTATCTCGCCGACCGGCTGGCCCGGCTCGGCGTCGAGGACGCACTGGCCCGGGTGGGTGCTGGTGCCGGATCCCCGGTGACCATCGGTGCTGTCACGTTCGACTGGGAACCGTCCACGCCGGCCGGAGCGGCCGCGGTCCGGTTCGGCGGGCGGGGCACAGACCCGCGGCTGGACGCCGACGAACGCGTCCGCGCGGCCGACCGGAAGGCCGCCCGGCGGGTCCGGCGTGCTCCCAGTACCGACGACGAGGCTGGTGCGGACCGCGACGTGGAGCGGGAGTGAGTCCGACCCGGCTGGCCGTCGCGCAGGCGCGTCACCTGGTGGTCAAGGTCGGCTCGTCCTCGCTCACCACCGCGTCAGGCGGGCTCGATCGGGCGCGATTGGACACGCTGGTCGATGCGCTCGCCGCTCGGGTCGCAACCGGCACCTACCTGGTCCTGGTGTCCTCGGGGGCGATTGCCGCCGGGCTTGCTCCGTTGCGCCTGCGGCGACGGCCCCGTGACCTGGCAACTGCGCAGGCTGCGGCCAGTGTCGGGCAACTGGCCCTTGCGCACGCCTACGCCGAGTCATGGGCACGGCATGGTCGCACCGTCGGCCAAGTGCTGCTCACCTCCGATGACGTGGTCCGGCGCGCGCACTATCGCAACGCCCAGCGCACATTCGGCCGGCTGCGTGGTCTCGGGGTGGTACCCGTGGTCAACGAGAACGACACGGTGGCCACCGACGAGATCCGGTTCGGGGACAACGATCGGCTGGCCGCCCTGGTGGCACACCTGGTCGGTGCGGACGCACTGGTGCTGCTCTCCGACGTGAGCGGTCTCTACGACGGCGATCCCCGCCGCGGCGCGGTCCGCCTGGTGGCCGAGGTGGGTGGGCCTGCCGATGTGCATGGCGTACAGGCAGGCGACGGCGGTGTGCTGGGCACCGGGGGGATGGCATCGAAGCTCGACGCGGCCACGGTGGCCGCGCAGGCCGGGGTTCCCGTGCTGCTCGCATCCGCGGAACAGGTCGGGCAGGCCTTGGGAGCGGCTGACGTCGGCACGGCGTTCGCTGCCGCCCGGACGCGGCTGTCCGCGCGGCGGTTCTGGTTGCGTCACGCCGCGTGGGCGGCCGGTCGGTTGCGAATCGATGACGGGGCGGTGGCGGCAGTAGTGTCACGCCGTCGCTCGCTGCTCGCCGCGGGCATCACCGGGGTCGAGGGTGACTTCGAGGCGGGTGACGTTGTGGAGTTGATCGATGGTTGCGGCACAGTGGTGGCCCGCGGGATGGTCGGCTTCGACGCGGCCGAGCTGCCCGGACTGATCGGCCGCTCCACCCGGGATCTGCCACCGGAGCTCCGCCGGGAAGTCGTGCACGCCGATGACCTGGTCCCCCTCTGACCACCCCTCCCCGCGTGTCAGTCCCTGATGCCCTGTGTGTCAGTCGTTGGTGTCCGGCTGTGTTGGATTGGATCCGGGGTGTGCACGCATGCCGGACACACCGTGCACGAGTGCACGACACGCCGGGAGGAGGGCCGGACACACCGTGCACGAGGGGCTGACACACCGTGCATGGGAGGGCGACACGCGGGCGGGGTCAGGTGGTGGTGGCCAGGGTGAGCGGGAGTACGGCGGATGCCCCGGCGAGCCGCAGGGCGCGAGCCGCGACGGTGAGCGTCCAGCCGGTGTCCACCCGATCGTCGACGAGCAGCACCGGGCCGTCCAGCCCGGCCAGTTCCGGCTCGGGCAGGGAGCGCAGCAGCGCAGCGGCACGGTGAGCCGAGTTGGCGCGGGACGGTGGCCTCCCGGCAGGGGGGATGGTGCCCAGCAGCGGCAGTCGCCCCACCGTGGCGATCCGCTCGGCCAGATCTGAGATCAGGTGCGGCCGGGACCGGGAACCCATCGCGACCACACCCACCGGGCGCGCCACCCAGTCCCAGCCGGCCAGCATGGCGATGCAGGCGTCGAAAAGATCTCCCGGCACCGGCCCATCTGCGGCGCCGGGCGAGACGACCTCCCGCAGCCGTCCACCCCAGCCCACGTCGGTGAGCCGTCCCAGCGCGCGCCCCGGCTCGGGCAACTCGGCCCCGGGAATCCGTCCGGCCAGGTCGACGCCCAGCGCGGCCAGGCCGGCCGGCCACTGCCGCCGCGAGGCTATCTCCACGCCGGGACGGTGCAGCCGGTCGTGGGCGGCGAGCCGCGCAGCCTCGGGGACCTCGGCCGGCCAGCGCCGTCCGGTGCAGTTGTCGCAGCGTCCGCAGGGAACGGCGGCCGGGTCGTCCAGCGCCCGCCGCAGGAACTCCATGCGGCACCCCTCGGTGCTCACATAGGACAGCATCGCCCGCTGTTCGGCCTGCCGGGCCTGCGCGATGCGGGTGTAGCGCTCGGCGTCGTAGTGCCACGGCAACCCGGTGGCGAGCCAGCCGCCGCGGACCCGGCGTACCGCACCATCCACGTCGAGCACCTTGAGCACCACGTCGAGCCGGGTCCGGTTGAGCTCCACCCGGGACTCCAGGGCCGGAGTCGACAGCGGCCCCCGTGATGTCGCGAGGACCTCCAGGATCCGGCGCACCACGGTCTCGGCCGGGAAGGCGAGTGAGGCGAAGTAGGCCCAGATGTCGCGGTCCTCCGGTCCCGGCAGCAGCAGCACCTCGGCGCGCCGCACACCACGCCCGGCCCGGCCGACCTGCTGGTAGTAGGCGATCGGAGAGGCCGGCGCGCCCAGATGTACCACGAACCCCAGATCGGGCTTGTCGAATCCCATGCCCAGCGCCGAGGTGGCCACCACCGCCTTGATCCGGTTGCCCAGCAGGTCGGCTTCGACCGATTCGCGCTCGGCCGGATCTGTGCGTCCGGTGTAGGCCGCGACGTCGTGGCCTACCGCGCGCAGGAACGCAGCGACGTCATCGGCCGCCGCGACGGTGAGGACATAGATGATCCCGGAACCGGGCAAGCCGTCCAGGTGCGCGGCCAGCCAGGCCAGCCGTTGCTCCGCGGTCGCCAGCCGCAGCACCGCCAGGTGCAGGGAGTCGCGGTCCAATGATCCGCGCAGCACCAGCGCGTCCGCTGAGTCCGCGGAGATGGCCAGCTGCTCGGCGACGTCGTGCACCACCCGGTCGTTCGCGGTCGCTGTGGTGGCCAGCACCGGTACCCCGTCCGGCAGGTTGGCGAGCAGGGTGCGCAGCCGCCGGTAGTCGGGTCGGAAGTCGTGTCCCCAGTCGGAGATGCAGTGCGCCTCGTCGACGACCAGCAGGCCCGCCGTCGTGGTCAGTGCCGGTAGCACGTTGTCCCGGAAATCCGGGTTGTTCAGCCGTTCCGGGCTCACCAGCAACACGTCCACCTCGCCCGCGGCCACCTGATCCTGCACCTGCGCCCAGGAGTCGATGTTGGCAGAGTTGATCGTCGCGGCCCGCACACCGGCCCGGCGTGCCGCGTCGATCTGGTTGCGCATCAACGCCAGCAGCGGCGAGACGATCACCGTCGGCCCGGCACCGGCGGCGCGCAGCAGCGCGGTCGCCACGAAGTACACCGCTGACTTGCCCCAGCCGGTGCGCTGCACGACCAGAGCCCGACGACGACGGGTCACCAATGCCTCGATCGCGGTCCACTGGTCGTCCCGCAACCGTGCGTCCGGTCCGGCCAGTGCCCTGAGCACCGCCTCGGCGTGCCCGCGCAGATCGGTGGATGTCATACCCCATGTTCTCCTGCCGGTCGGACCCGATCAGGCGGGCCGGGCCACGTAGGCTCGGGAGCCGTGCGAACGATCTCCCAGACGCCCATCGAGACCGCGGCCGAGGTGGTTGCCGACTACGCCCGGCGGGCACAGGGCGCCGCTCCGGCATTGGCGGCCGCCCGCGACAAGGATGTCGACGCGGCGCTGCACGCGATGGCGCGGCGGCTCACCGCGTCGGCGCAGACGATACTGGCGGCGAACGCCGAGGACGTGACCGCCGCCGAACGGTCCGGTATGACCACCGCACTGGTCGACCGGCTACGGCTGAGTGAGGTGCGGCTCGCCGAGATGGCCGACCAGCTCGCCCTGCTCGCGCAGGTCCCGTTCGTGCCGAGGGATCGGGTGCTGGAGGACCGTCCGGACGGACTGCGGCTGATCGAGCGTCGCCGCCCGGTCGGGGTGGTGGGTGCCACCTTCGAGGCCCGGCCCAATGTCACCGTCGACGTCGCCTCACAGCTGGTGAAGTCGCGCAATGCGGGCGTGTTGCGGACCGGGTCGGCGGCGCTGCGCTCCGCGCTGGCGCTGCGCGAGCAGGTCATCGCGCCTGCATTGACCGACGCGGGGCTCGATCCCGACGCGGTGCAGCTCCTGCCCGACCCACGCCGGGACAGTGCGGTGGCCCTGGTGCAGCGGCCCGATCTGGTTCCCCTGGTCATCGTGCGGGGCAGCGGTGAGACCACCAGGATGCTGGCCGCCGAAGGAGCCCGCCACGGGGTGCGGGTGCTGGCGCACGCCGACGGCGGCGGGGTGCTCTACATCGACGCCGCGGCCGACCCCGCGTTGGCCGTCGAGCTGCTGGTGGGCGGGCTGGACCGGCTGGGGGTGTGCAACCGGGTGAACCTGCTGCTGGTCGACGAGGGGCTCCCGGACCAGGTGTACGGCGACCTGCTCGACGCGGTCCGCAAGCGGGGGATCGCGCTGTCCCTGCCACCGTATGCGCACCCGCTCGGCCACGAGTGGGCACTGGACAGCGGGCGGGAGGCGACGGTGACCGTGAGCCGGGTCGCCGGTCCCGCGCAGGCGGCCCAGGTGGCGAACCACGAGACGTCCGGTTTGGCGGCGACCATCGTGACCCGCGACGCCGCCGCCGCGCGGGAGTTCCTGGACGCCTACACGGGCACGGGCGCGTTCTGGAACGCCAGCACCCGCCTGCTCGACGGTTTCAAGCTGCGGCGGGTGCCGGAGACCGGGATCAATGTCGACCGGGTGCCCGGTCCCCGAGGGCCGGTCACCTTCCAGGATCTGTACCTGCGCCAGTTCGTCATCGTCCCCACCCCCTGACGGTCGGTGGCTCTTGTGTCCGGCCGGCGACTCGGGGTGATGGGCGGGACCTTCGATCCGATTCACCACGGTCACCTCGTCGCGGCGAGCGAGGTGCAGGCCCGGTTCGGGCTCGACGAGGTGATCTTCGTTCCCACCGGAATGCCCTGGCAGAAGGACGAGCGCGCGGTCAGCCCGGCCGAGGACCGCTACCTCATGACGGTGATCGCCACGGCGTCGAACCCGCGGTTCTCGACCAGCCGGGTCGACATCGACCGCGAGGGCCCCACCTTCACCGTGGACACCCTCACCGACCTGCGCTCCGCCTTCCCCGGCGAGGAGATGTTCTTCATCACCGGAGCCGATGCGCTGGCACAGATCCTGTCCTGGAAACGGGTCGGCGAGCTGCTCGACCTGGCCCATCTGGTCGGGGTGACCCGCCCCGGTTTCCATCTCGACGACGAGCATCTGCCCGACGGGACGGTCAGCCTGGTCGAGGTGCCTGCCATGGCGATCTCCTCGACGGATTGCCGGGAGCGGGTCACCACCGGTCTGCCGGTCTGGTACCTGGTGCCCGACGGAGTGGTGCAGTACATCAGCAAACGCCACCTGTACCGCAAGCCACGCCCCTGACCAGTAGTCCAAGCAGCCGACGTGCCATTCCCCGGAGTCCCGGATCGTGGGGATGCGCGCGCAGTCACGCCTAGCTGTGCCGTACGGCGACTCCAACGGATCGGCCTAACGGACCGGCTGGCAGGAGGCCTTGACGACTGGCAATCTCTAGGACGCGAGGGTTGATTTGGCGGGTGGATCGATGTCTGACCGAGAGCGAAGTGTCTGGCACGGTGACTGCGAGGCCGAGTGTCGTGACCGCTTCGCCGAAGAGCGTGACGACCTGGCCGACGATCGGGATCTGGAAGCAGATGCCCGAGACCGGGATGCCCACGACCGCGACCATGACGCCCGGGAGCGAGACCGAAAGGCGCAGGC
>DASXOV010000284.1:0-9746 GCA_036494005.1 Pseudonocardiaceae bacterium
GGCATCGTGAGCACCCATGCGCATGACGACCACGTCAACGCCGCGCCCGCGCTGGCCGATCTGGTGAACGCCCCAGTGCTGCTGCACCCGCGGGAGCACGTGCTGTGGAAACTCGCGCATCCGGACACGCCGCCACCGGACCTCCAACTCGCCGACGGTGACGTGCTCCGGGTCGCGGGTACCGTGCTGCAGGTACTGCACACCCCAGGGCACTCGCCCGGGTCGTGCTGCCTGTACACCGCCGAGCTGGGCGTGTTGTTCAGCGGAGACACCCTGTTCCAGGGCGGTCCTGGCGCCACCGGCAGGTCGTACTCGGACTTCGATCAGATCATGATGTCGATCCGGACCAGGCTGCTGTCCCTGCCTGACGACACCGTGGTGCACACCGGGCACGGGGACTCCACCACCATCGGCCGCGAAACCCAATAACCACAGGTTAGTACCGGCGGTCGATCACCTGGCCGGTAGCGGCGTTCCAGGTGATGTAGCCATGCTCGAAGTTCGACCGACGCCCGCCGGGGATGGCGAACTCGCCGCTGGTCGGGTAGCCGAGGTAGGAACGCTCCCAGCCCAGTGCCACCCAGCGGGCGCGGATGGCACCGCGCACCGGCTGCGCCCCGGTTCGCGGCGACCAGTAGATCGAGCTGCCGCCGCTGCCCGCGAAGTGGTTGTAGCGCCCGACGCCGTCAGGCGTGACGTTCTCGTTGGTGGTCGGGTAGCCCAGTGGGCCCGCCTCCCAGCCGTTCAGTCCCCAGACGTCCCGGATCGCGCCGTGCACCTCCCAGGCATCGGTGGCAGGTGACCAATAGACCGAACCGCCCTGGAACATGGTGTAGCGCCCGATACCGTCGGGGGCGGCCCGCTCGTCGGTGGTCGGGTAACCGAGGAAGCCGGCCTCGTAGCCGAACGTGCCCCACCGGTAGAAGATCCGGCCGCCCACCTGCTGCGCACCGGTGGCCGGGGACCAGTAGATCGACTTGTCGTTGGTGAACTTGTTGTACTTGCCGGCGCCGTTCGGTGTGGCCAGCTCATCGGTCAGCGGCAGCCCGACCCCGGCGTGCGCACCGAGCGCCATGAACTTCTGCCAGATCGCGCCCGTCACCACATGCACTCCGGTGGGCTGCGACCAGTAGATCCGGCCGTTGGTGTAGTCCCGCCAGCGCACCCCGGCGTCCCCGGTCTCCGGGGCGGCGGGCGTCCCGACCGCGGCGCGCAGGGCGGCGTCGGAGTTGTAGCGCTGGTCGATCGGGGTGAGATAGGTGGCCGTCAAGGTGACGTCGCCGGTCCCGACGGTCATGTCGTGGGCCCGCGCCCCGCCGTCGGACCAGGAACCGAAGGTCGACACCCCATCGGTCGCGACGGCAGGTGCGGACACCGACACCTTGGCGCCGACGGTGACCAACGCGGTGTTGCGGTCCACCCCGTTGATCGTGCCGGTCACCGGAACCGCACTGGCGATGGTGAGGTTGCGCAGGTCGGGCTCGGCGGTGAAGGTCTTGCTGGTGGAGACGCCCGCCGAGTCGGTGACGGTCGCGGTGATCCTCTGTTTGGTGTCGTCGCCGTGGTCGTCGAAGACCCGCGAGTAGTTGTTGCCGGTGAACTGTTCTCCTGGGTGGTCATGGCAGAAGTCGCCGCGGCAGTGCACCGCCACGGTGAGCCAGTGCGCCGGCAGGTTCGCCCCGTCCTCGACATCGGTGGCGGTGGCGGTGGCGTTGATCAAGTCGCCGACCTTGAACTCGGTGGTCGGCGCGGGGGCGTTGAGCGTCAGTTGCGGGGCGTTGTTGCTCGGCGCCACCGTGAACGACGTGCTGCCGGTCTTGCCGAGTGCGTCGGTGACGGTGAGGGTGGCGGTCAGCGTCCCGGTACCCACCGGGTAGCTGTGCGTCGCCGTGACGCCGGTGCCGGTGGCGCCGTCGCCGAAGGTCCACTTGTAGGTCAACGCGTCGGCGTCGAGGTCATAGGACTCGGACCCGTCGAAGCTCACCGTCCGGGTGGCCGGGTCGGTCGTCGTGGTGGCGATGGCGGTTGGCGCCCGGTTGCCGCTGGTGTAGGTGATCCGCTTGATGGTGCCGTCGTAGATGTCGGCATACACGATGTCGCCGTTGGGGCCGGAGTCGAACTTGACCGGTCCGCCCATGCCCTGGCCGAAGCCGGCCGCTTCGGGGCCGCGGGTCACCGTGCCGTTCGCCGCGATCTGCATGGTCCAGAGCACGGAGGTGGAGTAGTCACCGTAGAAGTACGCGCCCCGGTAGGCAGCCGGGTAATTGGTGCCGGTGTAGACCACGCCACCGATGACGCTGTTGCCGGGGCCGCCCAGGTTGGTGTGCTGGTAGCTGGTCAGCGGCGCGGTGTTGGTCTTACCCGCGCAGCCGGCCAGGTCACGATAACCGGGGGTGGTCACGTTGCCCTCGAAGCACGGCCAGCCGTAGCTCGCCCCGGGGCGGATCAGGTCGACCTCTTCGGTGGTGTTCCAGCCGACGTCGCCGAGCACCGGCGCCCCGACGGCCGCGTCGAAGGTGAGCCGGAAGGGGCTGCGGAAGCCCATCGCGTAGACCTTGCTGGGGGTCGAACCCGGCGCGCCGGCGTTGTAGAACGGGTTGCCCACGACCCCGGTGCCGTCGGTGCCCTTGATGTGCAGCACCTTTCCCCGCGGGTCGTTGACGTCCAGCGCGCGCAGCGCGTTCGGGTCGGTGACCCGGAAGTCCGCCGCATCACCCACCGACACCCACAGCGTGCCGTCCGCGGCGGGCTCGACACCGGTGAGTCCGTGCACGTCGGAAGTCGCGGTGGTCTCCAGCAAGGTCACCTCGCCGGTGAGGCCGGTGGGATCAGGAGAGCCGGTGACCGTGAACCGGGACAGCCGCAGCGGCCAGTTGTTGGCCGGTCCAGGCATGGCACGGGAGAGGTAGATCCTCTTGCTGGTGGCGTAGTCGGGCGCCACCGCCAGCCCCACGAGCCCGAGGTCCTGCTGGGTGGTGACCGGCAGCGTCGCCAGGGTCCGGATCTGGGTACCGTCGGCAGAGACCCACGCGACCTTGCCACCCTTGCCGGTGGTGATCGTACTGCCGTCCGGCAGGGAGGCGAAGCTCGTCAGATCAAGCCCGGCCTGCCCGCTCGGCTGGCTGGTGACCGCGAACCCCGGCGGCAGACCGGACGGCGCGGCCTGCGCCGATCCGTCACCTGGCAAGATCATCGCTGCGGTGACGCCGACCACCGCCAGCAGGGAGAGCGCCGCGGCACCCCACACTGTGCGACCCATGACTCCGGCCTCCTTGACCGCCCAGGTGACACCTGCATCACTCGGTAGAGTGACGAGACGGGTAGTTGATACCTTCTGCCCTACCATCGCTACCGAATGGCATGATGTTTCACCCTTTAGCGGGATTGCCATCATCAGAAGATCGATTGATAGTGGATTTTCTCACCGAAAGTGACGGCAACCGAGTCCGGCTACCCAACAACGGGTTCAGTCGGGAAACGGCCGTCCGGCCGGGGGAACGACGGCTCAGTGCGACGGAGCCACTCCCGCGGAGCCGGCCGATTCGGCGTCGGCACCCGCCGGTTCGATCACCCCGGACTCGGTGACGATGGCGGTGATCAGGTCGGCGGGGGTCACGTCGAAGGCCGGATTGAATGCGGCGGATTCCGTCGGGGCCATCCGCCATCCGCCGATCAGGAGCACCTCGTCGGGGTTGCGCTGCTCGATGGGCACCGCCGAGCCGGTGGGAGTCTCCGGATCGATGGTTGCGGCCGGGGCGGCCACCACGAACGGGATGCCCGCCCTGGCGGCCGCGAGCGCCAGCGGGTAGGTGCCGACCTTGTTGACCACGTCGTAGTTGGCCGCGATGCGGTCCGCCCCGACGATCACCGCGTCCACCGCTCCGCGTGCGATGAGTCCCGGACCGGCGGCATCCACGATCACGCGGTGCGGTATGCCGAGTTCGGCCAGTTCAGCAGCGGTGATCCGGGAGCCCTGCAGCAGCGGGCGGGTCTCGCCGACCAGCACCATGTCGATCAGATTGCTGGCGTGCAGCGTGCGCACGACACCGAGCGCGGTACCCCATTCCACGCAGGCCATGGCACCCGCGTTGCAATGCGTCTGCAGCACCATCGGCCGGTCCCCGAGGTAGCTGCGGAGCAGGGCGGCACCGAGGCGGGAGAGCGTCTCGCAGGCCTGCACATCGGATGCCACGAGTTCCTCGGCGGCGTCGAGCACCGCGGTCTGCCCCATGGGCACGAAGGCAGTATCTGCTGCACCGCCCAGGCCAGGTGCACCGCGGTGGGGCGGGCGGCAGCGATCCGCGCCGCGTCGGCGCACACAGCGGCAGCGTCGTAGCCCTGCTCGGCCGACCGTGCCGCGGCCAGCGCCACCCCGAACGCGCCGAGGGCATCCAGCGCGGGCGCACCACGCACCACCATCCGGCCGATGGCGTCCACGACCTGGTCGACGCTGTGCAGCGCCACCCACCGGCGCAGCGGAAGGGCAGTCTGGTCGATCACGTCGATGTGGCCGTCAACCCAGTCGATCGTGCGCATACGAGCTCCCCGGAGTTCGCCTGGTCGGCACCGTACGCGAGTACGTGCATCGTCAAGCACCGCTGCTCGGAGCATCACAACGACAGAGCATCGCAAACACAGCGGGCCACCGTCGGCGCACCGGGCTCGTTGTTGAAGCTGACAGTGCGCGAGAAGCACTCGACGCCGCATTGACCGCCGCCGAGACCTACCGCTTACCCCATCAGATCCAGCGAACAATCCGCGCCGCTGAAGTCGGAGGTTTCCACGACGTGGCTGCCGAAGGATCTTGACGGATATTTGACAGCCGCCGACAGGATACTCAACGCAGGGCGATCGGGTTGTAGTCGCGCTCGGTGTGGCCGGTGTAGATCTGCCGGGGGCGGCCGATCTTGGTCTCCGGATCGTTGATCATCTCGCGCCAGTGCGCGATCCAGCCCGGTAGCCGACCCAGGGCGAAGAGCACGGTGAACATCTTGGTCGGGAAGCCCATGGCCCGGTAGATCAGGCCGGTGTAGAAGTCGACATTGGGGTAGAGCTTCCGCTCGACGAAATAGTCGTCGCCCAGCGCCTTCTCCTCCAGCGCCATGGCGATGTCGAGCAGCGGATCGTCGACGCCCAGCTTGTGCAGAATGTCGTCCGCGGTCTTCTTGACGATCTTCGCGCGGGGATCGTAGTTCTTGTACACCCGGTGCCCGAAGCCCATCAGCCGCACACCGTCCTCGCGGTTCTTCACCTTCCTCACGAAGGTGTCCACGTCGCCGTGGTCGAGCCGGATGCGCTCCAGCATCTCCAGGACGGACTGGTTCGCCCCGCCGTGCAGCGGACCGAACAATGCATTGATCCCCGCAGACACCGACGCGAACAGGTTCGCGTGCGACGAACCGACCATCCGGACCGTCGACGTCGAGCAGTTCTGCTCGTGATCGGCGTGCAGCACGAACAGCAGGTTCAGCGCGTCGGCGACGACCGGGTCGGGGGTATAGGGCTGGGTGGGCAACCCGAAGGTCATCCGCAGGAAGTTGTCCACCAGGCTCAGCGAATTGTCCGGATAGAGGAACGGCTGGCCGATCGATTTCTTGTAGGCGTATGCCGCGATGGTGGGCACCTTGGCCAGCAACCGGACCGTGGAGATCTCCACCTGTTCGTGGTCGAACGGGTTGAGGCTGTCCTGGTAGAAGGTGGACAACGCGGACACCGCGCTGGAGAGCACCGGCATCGGGTGCGCATCGCGCGGGAAACCGTCGAAGAAGCGTTTCAGGTCCTCGTGCAACAGGGTGTGCTTGCGGATCCGGTCGGTGAAGTCGTCCAGCTGACCGCTGGTCGGCAGTTCGCCGTAGATCAGCAAGTAGCTGGTCTCCAAGAATGTGGAGTGCTCAGCGAGCTGGTCGATCGGGTATCCGCGGTAGCGCAGCACACCGGCGTCGCCGTCGATGTAGGTGATCTGCGAGCTGCAGGACGCGGTGTTCACGAAGCCGGCGTCGAGCGTGACCATTCCGGTGTGGGACAACAACGCGCCCAGCCCGATCCCGGGGGCGCCCTCGGTGCCCGTGGTGATCGACATGCGGTGCTCGCCGCCCCGGTAGCTCAGGGTCACGGCCTGCGGTCGGCGGCCGTTGCCGGAGGAGTCGTCCGGTCGAACCGATGCTGCAGACGCAGTGGCGTCGGACATTGCGGTCCTCTCACTACCCTCTCGTTACTCGGACGGCACATCACCCCCGGACTGCCGTCGGCCCAGAATTGGCGGACGCGCCGTCGACGACATCTCCAACCTAGTCCGCGCGGGCCCCGCACCGCAGCCACCCGCGACCCCTCGGCACCACGACGACCCCGCCCGTCGCCAGGTGGTTCATGGAGCCAGCCGCTGCACCGTCCATTCGCCGTCGTCGCCGCTGCGGTACCGGAGCCGATCATGCATCCGGTTGGGCCTACCCTGCCAGAACTCCACACTCACCGGCCGGATGCGCACCCCACCCCAGTGCGGTGGCAACGGCACCCGGTCGGTGTCGGCGAAACGCCGGGCGACCTGCTCCAGCGCGACGTCCACGGCGCGCCGGTTCTGCACGACCGCGGACTGCGCCGACGCCCACGCCCCGAGCTGAGCGCCCCGCGGCCGGGTCTCCCAGTACGCCATGCTCTCCGCCCGCCTGATCGTCTCGATCGGCCCGCGCAGGTTCACCTGCCGGTGCTGCCCGATCCACGGGAAGGTCACCGCGGCGAATCGGGTGGCGTTCAGATCGTGCATCTTGCGGGAGGTGAAGTTTGTGTAAAAGACCAGGCCGCGCGAATCCAGTGCCTTCGCGAGCACGGTCCGTGAGCTCGGCAGGCCTTCGGCGTCGGCGGTGGCCAGCACCATCGCGTTCGGTTCGGCCACCCCGGCGGCCACCGCGTCGTCCAGCCAGCTGGCGAGCTGCTCGTACCACGTGGGCAGCAGGTCCTCGGTGTCGAGTTCCCCGGTGGTATAGGCGACCCGCATTGCAGGCAGGTCGGCGACCCATTCCCGTTCGACCCGCCCTGGCGTCACTGTGCACACTCCCCATGCCGAGAGCCGATCCCCCGAACGTACGTGTTCAGTGCTCCGGCCACACCCCTGCACAGCGATCGGTGACGCAGACCACCAGCCTTGACGTTGCCTTGATGTAACCACCAGGTGCACTGTTCACCCAGCCGCGCGGCGCCGCATCGTAGCGCGCGCCTCGAACGCCGACCCTTCGGTCAACCGCGCGTGCCCAACGGGGGGCCGAGCGTGCAAGGAGGACGGGTGTGACAGCGTCGAACACTCTGGTGGCGGACACCGTAGGTTTCAAACCGGGCCTCGAGGGCGTCGTGGCCTTCCATACCGAGATCGCCGAACCGGACCGGGCGGGCGGAGCGCTGCGCTATCGCGGCGTCGACATCGAGGACCTGGTCGGCCAGGTGACTTTCGGTGACGTGTGGGCACTGCTCACCGATGGCCGGTTCGGGCACGGCCTGCCCCCGGCCGAGCCGTTCCCGTTACCGGTGCACACCGGTGACGTCCGGGTCGACGTCCAGGCCGGGCTGGCGATGCTCGCCCCGATCTGGGGCTATCGTCCACTGCTCGACAGCACGGACGCCGAGGCCCGCTCCGAGCTGGCCCGGGCGTCGGTGATGGCGTTGTCCTACGTCGCGCAGTCCGCCCGTGGCATCTACCAGCCGGCCGTTCCGCAGCACCGGATCGACCAGTGCTCCACGATCACCGAGCGGTTCATGACGCGCTGGCGTGGCGATCCGGACCCCCGGCATGTCAAGGCCGTCGACGCCTACTGGGTCTCGGCCGCCGAGCACGGGCTCAACGCCTCGACGTTCACCGCCCGGGTGATCGCCTCCACCGGGGCCGACGTCGCCGCGTGCCTGTCCGGGGCGATCGGGGCGATGTCCGGCCCGCTGCACGGCGGCGCGCCGGCCCGGGTGCTGCCGATGATCGAGGAGACCGAGCGCACCGGGGACGCCACCAAGGTGGTACGCCGGGTGCTGGATCGTCGGGAGCGCTTGATGGGTTTCGGTCACCGGGTCTACCGGGTCGAGGACCCGAGAGCGCGGGTGCTGCGCCGGACCTGCAAGGAATTGGGCGCGCCGCGCTACGACGTTGCGGTGGCCTTGGAGCAGGCCGCGCTGACCGAGCTGCGGGAGCGAAGGCCCGACCGGGTCATCGAAACCAATGTCGAGTTCTGGGCTGCGGTGATCCTCGATTTTGCGCTGGTTCCGCCGCACATGATGCCCGCGATGTTCACCTGTGCCCGCACGGCGGGCTGGTGCGCGCACATCATGGAGCAGAAACACACCGGCCGGCTGGTCCGCCCCGCGGCGCAGTACGTGGGCCCGGCGCCGAGACACCCCCGCGAGGTGGCGGGGTGGGAGGAGATCGCGCACCGCTGAGCGGCCCAAGATCGGCCCGGTATCGGGCCCGATACATCGGGCTCAGTATCGGAGTACGTAACGGGCGAACAGGTAGCCCTCGGACTCCAGTAACCACCGCACGTCGAGGCCGACCGGCTCGGCCAGCCGAGCCTGATCGACGATCCGCAGCGAGCCGCTGTCACCGGCCAGCACGGGCGCGGTGGCCAGGAACAGCTCGTCGATCAGGCCGGCGGGCAGCAGCGACGCGTTGAGGATCGGCCCGCCCTCGCAGAGCACCGAGCGCACCCCGCACTCGGTGCGCAGCCGGGCGAGCATGGCCGCCAGGTCCAGCTCCGTCCCAGGTGCGGGCCGCAGGTAGCTCACCTGCGCCGCGCAGCCGGGCAGTTCGGCGTCACTGGCGGTGATCACCAGGACCCGGGAGTGCGGGTCGGCCAGTAACGGCAGGTCGGGGGTCAACGTGAGCCTGCGGCTGACCACCACCGCCAGCGGTTCGGCCGCCAGGCCACCGGCGACCCGGCGCTCCCGGCGCTCGGGGTCGCGGATCAGACGCCCGTAACGCTCCGCCCGCACCGTGCCCGCACCGACCAGCACCGCATCGACCTGGGCCCGCAGTTCGTGGAACAACTCCCGGTCGGCCGGGCTGCTGATCGGGGCGGTGCGCCCCCGTACCGCCCCGGCTCCGTCGGCGGTGGTGACCATGTTGAGCACCAGGTACGGCCGGTGCGCGGGCGCCAGGTCGGCGAACGTGACACCGTCCAGTGCCTCGGCGGCGGTCACGGTGCCGGGTTCGGGCAGCAGCCGCCGCAGCACCACACTCACGCCGGGTGCACGGCTGGATCTGCGGTTCGGACGTCCACAGCGATCAACCTACCCAGGCCGCGTCGCGGCGGAGCGCTCGGCCGCGTGGAGCGGTGGGTACGGTGATGCCGCCCCACGGGTTGCAGGGAAGGGACGCGGGTGAAGCATCTGCACGCAGGCAAGGTGCGGGATCTGTACGCGATCGACGACGACATCCTGCTGGTGGCCTCCGACCGGGTCTCGGTGTACGACGTGGCGCTGCCGACCCCGATCCCCGGCAAGGGCGCGTTGCTCACCCAGCTCTCGGTGTGGTGGTTCGAGCGGCTCGCCGGCGTGGTGCCCCACCACCTGATCTCCGCGACCGAGGTCCCGCCGGAGTTCGCGACGCGGGCCATTCGGGTGATGCCGCTGGAGATGATCCCGGTGGAGTGCATCGCCCGCGGTTACCTGGCCGGTCTGGGCCTGCGCGAATACCAGAAGTACGGCACCGTGTCGGGTGTTGCGCTGCCCCCCGGACTGGTCGCGGGAAGCCGCTTACCCGAACCGATCTTCAC
>DASXOV010000285.1:0-11414 GCA_036494005.1 Pseudonocardiaceae bacterium
CGGGCGGCCGCGAAGCTGCCGGCGCTGCCCGCGGAACTCGCCTCTCCCAGTCAGACTCAGGACTGCGGCCCGGCACCGGCGGCAGACGCCACCTGCGAGGGCGACGACGCCAGCAGCCACCCGGCGATCTCCGCCGACGGCGGGGTGGTGGCCTACGAGTCGAAAGCCGACGACCTGATCCCTCAGGACCGCAACGGCCACACGCAGGATGTGTTCCTGCGCACCTTCGCACCCAGCCTCACCGCGGATCCGCTCGACTTCTTCGTCATCAAGCCCGGCGATTCCATCATCGGATCGACCACGCTGCACCATGTCGGTTTCGGTCCGCTCGTCGTGGAGTCGATGACGATCAGCGGTGTGCACGCCGCTGAGTACAGCGTGAGCCCCGAGAACTGCGTCGGGCGGACGCTGCAGGCTGGCGAGTCCTGCCCGGTCTCCGTGCGATTCGCTCCCGGCGCGGTGGGGCCGCGCGAGGCGAAGCTGGAGGTGCGCTACCGCGGTAGCGGATCACCGCTGGCCGTACCGGTACTCGGCACCGCCGCCCTGTCACCGCCCCGAGTGGTCACCTTCACACCGAATCCGCTGGCGTTCGCCGACAAGCTGCCACTGTCCACCAACCCGCCCGGCGATGTCACGGTGAAGAACACCGGCAACGCGCCGTTGACGATCAATGCGGTGAGCGTCCTCCCGGCCGCGGGCTCGCAGCAGCCCCCGGAAGATTACAAGATCACAAAGGACGACTGCAGCCGGCAGACTGTGCCTCCCGGCGCGAACTGCGTGGTGACCGTGCAGTTCAGCCCACAGGAAATCGGTGAGCGCCCCGCCGTGCTCCGGTTCGACGACAATGCCCCGAACGGCCCACATCTGCTCGATCTGCAGGGCACCGGAATCCAGCCCAGAATGCAGTTCGACCCCGCGGTGGTTCAGGCGGGCCGGGTTACCACCCTGACCGGTTCCGGATTCGCTCCGGGGCACCCCGTGACCGTTCGGATACCCGATGTCTCCAACCCGATCACCGTCGCCACGGATGGGGCCGGTAACTTCATCACCTCAATGGTGATCTACGGAAGCACGGTACCCGGTGAGCATCAGGCCGCCGCCACCGTCGACAACCACCAGCCGTCGATCACGGCGACCGCGAGAATGCGGGTGGTGGGAAGGCCCGCACCACCTCCCGGGACCAACGGCGGGCCCCGATAACACCAGCCGTCCCGGGCAGTATGCGGAGATCTAGTCTGTTCCGGATGACAGGGCTACGGCTGGGCGCGGTCGAGGCGGGCGGGACCAAGTTCGTCTGCCTGGTCGGGACGGATCCTGAGCACATCACCGGGCAGACCAGAATCCCGACCGGTGCGCCGGCCGAGACCCTGGCCCAGGTGATCGCCTTCTTTCGGGAGCAGGTCGCGGCGGGCGGAGCGCTGACCGCGGTCGGCATCGCCTCGTTCGGACCGGTGGAGCTGCGGCCGTCCCATCCCCGCTACGGGTTCATCACGACCAGCCCGAAGCCGGGCTGGACCGACATCGACCTGGCCGGTCCCGTCCGGACCGAGCTCGGCGTGCCAGTGGGATTCGACACCGACGTCAACGGGGCCGCGCTCGGCGAAGGCCGCTGGGGCGCCGCGCGGGGGCTGGCCGACTTCGTCTACCTGACCGTCGGCACCGGTATCGGTGGCGGCGCCGTGATCGAGAACCGGATCGCCCATGGGCTGGTGCACCCGGAGCTGGGGCACCTCAGCGTGCCACGCCAACCCGGTGACGACTTCCCCGGCAGCTGCCCGTTTCACCACGACTGTCTGGAGGGTATGGCCAGTGGCGCGGCGATCGCCGCCCGCTGGGGACGACCGGGCGAGCAGCTCGACGGCGACGACTTGCGGGCGGCCGTGGGACTCGAAGCCGGTTACCTGGCCGCTGGGTTGCGCAATATCGTCTATGCGCTCGCGCCGCGGCGCATAGTGATCGGCGGCGGCGTGACCGGCCTGCCCGGATTGGTCCCGCTGGTGCGCACCGAGCTCGTGAAGATCCTGGCCGGATACCCCGACCTGCCCGAGCGCACCGCCGAGGACTTCGTCGTGCCTGCCGCGCTCGGCGCACTGGCCGGCCCAGCCGGCGCACTGGTCCTCGCCGAGCGGGCCGGCCAGTGCTGACCGCACGACGGTCGCGGGGTCAGCTCAGGCGAACGACCTCGACGGTGTGCGGCAGGTGGGCGGGTTTGGACGCCGCGATCAGGGCATCGAGCCTGCGGACGTCCACCGTGGCCGGGTCGGGTACCCGGACCCGGACGTGCAGGGCGGGCCGGTCTGAGCCGGGCAGCCGGGCCAGCGGGCGCGTCGACCACGCTGTCGCGCCGCTCTCGGTGATCTCGACCTCCCCGCCGGTGATCAGCCGGACATGCTTGGCGAGCCCCCGCCGGGTACCCCGCCAGCTGTGCAGCTCGACGGCATGGCTCACGACTTCACGCCGCCGCTCGATGGTCCAGCCCTCGTCCACGGTGAGCCCCACCCAGTCGGCCAGCCAGTCGAGGAAGTCCTCCGGCGCGAGCTGCGGGTCGAAGTAGGCGGGCAGGCAGTCCAGCGTGAGGAAGATCGGCGCGAGTACGACGTCGAAAGCGGAGACGAAACGCTGGGTGAAGTCGTCGTCGGCATACAGACCGGGCAGCCGCATCCCGATCGGGTGCGGACTGTCCAGGCCCTCGATGAGCCCTCGCATCGATCCCCTCCGTGGCAGTCTCAGATCCTGGAAGTCTCAGAGCGGGGAACACTCAGATCGGCGTGACCCGGATCTGGTGGTCATAGGAGAAGACCAGGGCATGCTCGCCGATGTCGAGCCTGCTCGTCGCGTCGCCTCGGGCACCGGTGACCGGGTCGGCACCGAAGAGGCGGGCGTCCTCGACCATCTCGACCCCGGCCAGGCGCTGGAGCACCGCGAACACCTCCCCGGCCTGCACCGGCCTGCCGAATGGCCAGCCGGAGCCGTCCGGGCCTCCGGTGATCGGGTTGAAGTAACGGTAGAGCTCCGCGGTCGCCCGGCTCCGCAGCTTGTCCACCGAAGCACGGGGCTGGGCGAGCAGCCGGGCGACCACCGTCACACCCTGGTAAAAGGGCGGTTCGATGATCAACCGAGCACCGAGGCAGCGCCGTTCGTCAAGGAATTGACTGATCGCGGACAGCGTCTCCGCGGTGGGCACCAGGTCCTCGAACCGCAGCCTGCCAGTGCCGTCATCACCCACCGCCGGGACGACCAGGACCCGCGCCCCACCCGCCGGGTCCGCGCCGGCGGGGACGCACCGCACCCTGGCCACATTGGGGGCGGCCTGACGGGCCAGCAGCTCGTAGTCCTCGGCGGTGACTGCGCGGTCCCTGGTGCGCAGCAGCAACGGCCCGCGCTGCGCCGCGTTGGATACGGTTTCTCCTTCGACACCACCGGCGGCCGGGTGCCGGTTCTCCACGCGGGTGACGAACGGCACCGGCTCGCGCTGCACCGACAGCTTGCCGCGGGCCACATTGCCGCGCCGCCCTCCCCCGGTGCGGTAGGCGGGTAGCCGCAGCGGAGCCCCCTTTTCGGGCACCGCCCCGTACTGGCGCAACGATCCATCCGGCTCGCGCACCGCCGGTCCGAAGACCACTTCTCCCGCCACATGGTCGACCATGACATGCCGGTCGGCCGGACCGGACGCGGCGAAATGCTCCACCGATTGCCATTCCTTCCAGCCCGCACCGCCTGCGGATTCGAGCGTCAGCGGCTGGTCACCGGGGACGATCGGGAGGTGCTGGACCGGGAACCGCTGCCCCGGCACACCTTCGGAGAGCCCGATGATCTCGTTGCGAATCGTCTCAGCGTGCACGGCATCCACCGTCCCGCCGATGGTGCTCGCGGAAGCGGCCCGCACCTGGGGTGGCGCGCTGTAGAACGGCTGGCCTTCGGCCGGGGGCACCACCCGGCAGCGCAACCAGCCCCCCCGCTGATGATTGATCACCGACGCGACGTGGCTCGCCGGCACGTGTAACACGATGTCGCCGGGACGGTTGAGCCCGCCGGTCTCGTCCTGCTCGATCTCGCAGACCGCCCAGTCGGTACCGTCCCAGGCCTCCCAGACCAGTGGTGGATCCGTCGGGTCGACGCCGACGCCCTGGACCTCGCAGTCCAGCCGAAGCAGCACCGCGCAGGACGGTACCGGGCCGGAGAGCCCGATCAGCAGCGTGTCGCCGGCCTGCGGGGGGCTGCCGAAGCTGGCGAAACCCTCCTCGACGCCTTCGACAACCTGACCAAGCCCACCGAGCGCCAGCAGATCGGTACGGTCGACCGGGCTGCCGTCCGGCCCCGCCGTGGCGAGCTTCTCCAGCGAACAAGGCACGATCGCCAGTTCCTGGGTGGTGCTGAAAACGACCGGTTCCTCGGTTTCGGTACGCGGGGTGCAGATCGGCATACCTGCCGGGATCATGACCTGGTCCGGCTGCGGTGCGGACAACCAGAACGTCACGGCGCCGCGCGCGGCGGTGGGCGGGTAGAGCCGGACCCCGATGAGGTCCAGGAAACGCAGATAGTTTCGCTCCGGCACCCGGTTCAGGCGGTAGCTGAGCTGGTCGACCATCGACGCGAACGCCTCGATCAGGGTGACTCCTGGGTCGGAGACGTTGTGGTCGGTCCACTCCGGGCACCGCTGCTGCACGAGCCGCTTGGCGTCGTCGACAAGAAGCTGGAAGGTCCGATCATCGAGGTTCGGGGCGGGCAGTGCCATCACACGCCTCCTTGCGGAGCCGGCTCGTCCGAACCGATCACGTAGAAGGGGAAGACCAGATTTCGCGGGTCGTTGGTATTGAGCAGCGTGTAGCTGATGTCGATGAACAGCGTTCCCCGGTCCGCGGCATCGAAGCGGATCGCCACATCCTCGAGTTCTATCCGCGGCTCCCACCGTTCCAGCGCCTCTCGCACCTGATAAGCGAGCTGTCCGGCCGTGGTTGCGTCAGCCGGGGCGAACACCAGGTCGTGAATCGCGCAGCCGAACTCCGGGCGCATCGGCCGCTCGCCGGGAGCGGTACCGAGGATGATCCGGATGCTCTCGGCGACCTCGCGCTCCCCCTTGACCAGCGCAATGCTGCCGGTCGGGTCGGTGTGCAGCGGGAACGCCCATCCCGCGCCGAGGAACTGCTGGTTCGCGCCCATGGCTCATCCTCCGATCAGCACGGTCGGGGCGCCCAGGATGATGGGGGCACCGCAGCCGGACATGTCGCCCATCCGCGCGGCGGGCCGCCCGCCGATGAGCACGGTGGGGCAACCGGGTGGGACGATCGGGGCCGGCGGGTGCGGACCGGCGGGTGGCGGCATCGAGCAGATGTGCGGCGTGCCGACAGTGGCTGCGGGCATCCCGGCGATGAGCACGGTCGGAACCCCGGGCGGCCCGACCACGCCAGGGTGCCCGGTGGGATCGCCGACCCGCGCTGCCGGTGGCATCCTGCCTCCTCTAGTTGATCTTCACCAGTGAACCCTGGACGGTCACGACACCGCTCGCCTTGAACTCGGCTGCGCCCTGGCCGTTGACCGAGACGGTGGCGCCTTCGACCTTGACCGCGCCGGTGCCCTTGATCGACACAGTGCCGCCCTTGAGCTCCAGCGGCCCGGTCTTCGCGTCGATCGTGATGCCCCGGTTGCCCTCGATGAGCACCGTCCCGTCGCTCTTTACCGTGACCTTGGTGCCCTTCTTGTCCAGCTCCAGGCAGTACTTGTCGTCGCCGGTGGTCAGCCGGACGACATTGTCACCGGACGAGGTCTCCACCAGTTCCAGCCGGTGCCCGGTCCGGGAGACCAAGCGGCGTGCCGCGACCTGGCCGCTGTTGGCGTCCACCATGTCGAAGGAGCTGGTGGCAGGCGCGTCCTTGCCGTTGTAGAGCCCGCCGAGGACATAGGGACTGTCGAAGTCACCCTGCTCGAAACCGACGAGCACTTCGTCGTTCACCTCCGGAAGGACCATCGCGCCGCGTTGGGCGCCCGCTCCGATCTGGACGGTACGGGCCCAGCCGCTGGCGTAATCGTCGGCGAGCCACGGAAACTTGACCTTGACCCGGCCGAGTTTGTTCGGGTCCCGGACATCGGTGACCAGGGCGGGTACCAGCCCGGTGACCGCGCGCCGGCCGTTGCGCTCGTGCCCGCCGTTGGCCAGCCCGTACAGTGAGCGCTCCTGACGGCCGCTGACGGTGAACAGCGTCGTGTACCCGGTGTCCGGAGTGAACAGGTGCCGGGTGGCCGACAAGGTGTACTTGCCCTCGAACGGGGCGCCGACGCCGGACAGACTGACCGAGGTGCCCGCGCGCAGTTTCGGGTTGCCCGTGGCCACCCCCTCGATCTCAGCGAACGCCCCCGCGATCTGCGCGGCCAGCGCCTCGGCCGCGGCCTTCGCGGCTTTCTGCGTGCGGTGCGGCACGTCGGTGGCGAGGAACGTGCCGTTGCCGAAGTTCTGCGCGAGGCTCTGTGGTGTCACGCCGGCGAGCTGCGCACTCGAGGTCTTCGCAGGGGCGCTGGCGGTGACCGCCTGTTTGGCGAGGTAGTCCCAGCCGCGCACCTCCACCTGGCCGACCTGCTCGGCGGAGCTCACCGCGGCCCGCACGGCGGTGACGTTCTGACCCGCCTCAAGCACCAGCGGGTCCTGCCGGGCGCGCGCTGCTGAAGCCGGGGCGGCCGAGGAGTCGGCAGGCATCGTGAAGGTCAGCTTGCCGTCGGCGACGGCGAGTTCGGCCCCGGTGAGATCGGCCAGCCGCTGCAGGAAGTCCCAGTCACTCACGTTGTCCTGGCTGATCTCGGAGTTGCCGGGGGGTGCAGCGAAGTTGTCGACCTCGCCGACTTGCAGGTTGGCCCGCTGCGCCACCTTGCGGACCACGTCGGTGATCGTCATGTTGGCGTACGCGGCCACCCGGCGACCACGGAACAGCCGGTGCGAATGGTCGTAGCCGCGCACCTCGGTGATCGTGCCGCCCGGGTCGATGTCCACCGACAGCGCGGTGACCTCGCCGGAGAGCAGCGTCTCCGGGCCGGGGTTGTCGCCGGCCTGGGCCTTGAGCCGCACCTTGGCACCGATCTTGATCTTGGTTTTCGCCAGCACAGCGCGGCCCGGATCGCGGAACCGCAGCACGAACAAGTCCGGCAGCACCCGGCTGTCATCCACGTAGGCGTAGGTCAGTGCCACCGCGATCTCCGGCCGCAGCGCGGTGCCCTCGACCTCGACGATCAGCGAGTTGGTGAACCCCCGGTTAGGCACCGGCCTGGCCGTCCAGTTCTTCCAGGGCGGGCACCAGCAGCGGACGGCCCGGCGGCAGGCGCATCGGGTCGTCGATGTCGTTCGCCTCGGCGAGCGCCCGCCACAGCGTCGGATCGCCATATTCGGCGTAGGCGACCGACGGCAGCGAATCACCGTCGATCATGGTGTGCACGGAGCGGGACGCCAGCCCACCAGATGTGGGGTTCTGCCCCTTCGTCTCGTTGCCCATCTCCTCCATCTGGACGGTGCACACCGCGCGGATCGGTATGCCGTCCGGGGTGAACAGGGTGTACTTCACGCTGACGCTCTTGATGTGAGCCGGGAAGCCGGTGATCGCTCCCCATTGAAACCGCACCCAGGGCGGGGACGGCTTCTGTTTCTCTGCGGTGCCCTTGGCAGGCACGCAGCAGCTGAACAGCGTCTCGACCGCCTTGACGACGCTGCAGTCCATCGTCCTGCTGGCATCGAGGAACATCTCCACCGACAGCTTCGCCGGTTCGGGGCCGAGATACTGCTGAACACCTGTCTTCTTCGCCCCCGGCTTGGTGTTCTCGCCCCACTTCGCGGTCTTGGTGAGCGTGAGCTCCTTGGGATTGAATTGGAACTCGATCTTCTTACCGGTCGTCGTGGATGGAGCGTCGTTACTGCCGCTCTCCGGTGGCCGGAGAATCTCCAGAACGGCGTGCTCCAACTTCGGCGGTGCACCGCCTGGCTTCTTGCTAGGGCCCGAACATGCGGCCTGAAAGACGATGGGAGATCCGGTCATGTCAGTTCTGCCCTGCGCCGTTGGCAGGCTTGCCTGTGGGTGGAATGAAGCCGTGGTGGGCGAACTCCACCGTCTCAGTGGCGACCTTGGGTGAATCCGGGTTGAGGGAGGGGCCGGTCCAGCGCACCGGGACGACGTCCATCAGGCCCCAGCGGGCGACCTCCCTGCCGTCGAGGGCCCGCGCGGTGATGAACGCGTTCCGCTTACCCAGGCCGGTGAGCACGCTGGAGAACCACTTGAGCACCTCCTCGGTATCGCCCGTGAGGGGCCGGGTGAGCTTGATGTTGGGGTACTTGAGCCGGCTGGGCAGTTGCCAGACCACGCCGTTGTGACCGCCCTCCTCGCGCTGCTCGATGACGACCTCACAACCCAGTCCCTCGCAGCCGTTGAAGGCGCCGAGCTTGCTGTCGTCGATCTGCACCTCGAAGCACACACTGACGGCCGGGTCTTTGGTGTCCGCCATCGGAGCCTCCTCGTCGTCTGTCGGGGTTCTCAGTGGCGCAGGTCGGTGAGCATGCCGCGACGCTCTCGGTCCAAGCGCAACTCGGTCTTGAGCCGGCGGAGTAGCGGGTCGAACAGCTTCTTGACCAGTTCGTCCGGGCCGGCGGCACCGGCGGCAGCGGGGGTACCAGCAGCCGCGGGGGTACCAACAGCCGCGGCCTCGGCGCGGGGCACCGTCGCGGCGTCATCGTCGGCGTCCAACTGAACCGGCAGATCGGCATCCGCCGCCGGCCTCACGTCTTGTGCTGGTGAGACGGTTGGCGTGCTCGCCGGTGCCGCTTCGGAGAACACCGCTGCGGGCGGCGGCGGGTCCTGGCGAGCGGCCTGCACCACCGGCGCCGGCCAGTGCCCGTTCTGACGCGGCCGGGTGGGCGGTGCGACCGGGGGCGTCAGCTGGACAGCAGGCAGGGCCGACGCAGCGCTGAAGTAGCCCGCCGGAGGCGCTGATGCGGCACTCCACGGCTGGATCGGAATGTGCTGCCCAACGGTCTCGCCGCCGGTACTCCCGTTCCCTGAAAGCGGGAAGTTGGCAGACATTCGCTGGACCTGCGCAGACTCGTTCTGCTGCCGCCGCGTGCCAGAGTCGCCCGGGCCATGCATCGCGGACGACACGGACGGCACGGTGAGCAGGGGCGGAGTCCGATCACCGACCAGCCCCGTCAGTACAGGGCCGGGGGTGATGACCGGTGTCGGCGGCTGCGCCGGTCGCGATCCCGCTAACTCGTGGAACCCCACTAACTCGTGGAACCCGTCGGACTCCTGGCGCCCCTCGAACTCATAGCGGCCCTCGGACTCATAGCGGCCCTCGGAATCGTGGCGCCCCTCGGAATCGTGGACGCGCAGAACCGGCAGCGGTGGCTCGGCGCTCGGTGTGCGGGTGTCGGTGAGTGGGGAGGCCAGCGGCGGGCTCGTGTCCTGGCTGTCCTGATCCACCGATGCTGGGCTCGACGTGACGTCGCGCTGCGCGGTGACCGAACTCGCCTGACCGAGCAGCGGAGCGACCTGCTCACTGACGGATTGCGGCGAGTCCGGTCGAGAAGGCTGGTCAGCCCGAGCTTCCTCGCCGATGCTGGTCGACCTCCCGGCGTCGGTCGTCGTCCCGGCCTGAGTCGTCATCCTGGCGTCGATCACCTCCCCGGCACGGCTGCCCTCGACCGGAGAGGGGCTGACCGGCGTCGACGCTGGCGCGACGACCAGTGGTGGCGGCGTTGGCGCCGTTGGCGCCGGGCTGCGCTGCGCCGTCATGGTGTCATCGGTCAACGGCGGGCCAAGGCCGAGGCGACGAGAAGTGCCTGTCCGGCCAGGCGGGGAGGGGGGAGCGTGAACAGGATCCGCGCTGCGCGCAACCACCGGCTCCACCCCGGCAGGTGCAGCACGTCCCCCGCGATCCCGGCCGGACACCTCGCCCGGCTCACCCGAAGCACCCTCCGCAGTCAGTCCCTGGGCAGTGAACGACGACGACCCCACCCCGAGCGTCGGCACCTCACCGGCCGCACTGCCGCCCACCGGACCGACAGGTGCAGCGGGAGCCGCAGCCTCAGCAGAAGTCGCAGACTCAGCAGGCGCCGCAGACTCAGCAGGCCGGGCCGGGCCTTGAGACGCAGCTACCGGGGCCGCGGCAGGATCCACGCTGCGCGCAACCACCGGCTCGACCACGGCAGGCCCGGCAGGCACATCGCCGGCCGGCCCCACCCCGAGCGTCGGCACCTCACCGGTCGCACCGCCACCCACCGGACCGACAGGCTCAGCAGGAGCCGCAGACTCAGCAGGCCGGGCCGGATCTTGAGACGCTGCTACCGGGGCCGCGGCAGAGTCCGCGCTGCGCGCAACCACCGGCTCGGCCCCCGCGGGCCGGCCGATGGTCTCGACAGTCGGAGCGCTGGCGCGACGCTCCTGGCCGGACACATCGGCCGACCCGCCCGCTGCCCCGTCCGCGGGCTGGGTAGCAGACGGCGGCGCGCTCAACCCGAGTGTCGGCACCTCACCCACACCCACATCGCTGTCTTCGAGTGATCCCGGCTCTGCTGCGGCGAGCGGTTCGACGTCCGGCGCGACGGACTCCCGCGCTGGCCCTGTCTCCGTCGTGGTTTCAGTCCGGCTCGGCGGCCCGGCGATCACGGGAAGTTCGAGGACCGGCATGGCCGGGGCCGACGCCGTGGTCATGGGGGCGGCGCCGCTAGCGGACCGTTGCACCGGCGCCGCTGGCACTGGCCGAGGAGCCGGCACTGACCGAGAACCGGAGGGAACGGTGGAGCTGATCGCCGGTGCTACGGCCGCGAGCGGTGCATCGGCGGGGGGCGGTACAGCGGGCGGCCCCACCGGCGAGAGTCCCCGGTCCGGTAGGAGTGCGGCCGGTTCGCTCTCCCGGGCGGCCGGTTCACTCTCCCGGGCGGCCGGTTCACTCTCCCGGCTCGACCACGGCGTGATCGTCGCGAGCATCCGCTGGACGACGCTGCTCCTCGATTGTCGCGGTGCCCCGACGGCCAGTTCCAGCGCGGAGCCGGCCGGACCGGTGGTCGGCGGTGCCGCCGGTTCAATCAGTCGGTGAATCACGCCGGACGGCGCATCCGCCGACACCAGGTGGCCCAGCGGCGCCAGGAACGACGGGTTGCGCCAGGACAGCAGCGAGTCACCGAGATCAGCCTGTGGCGACACCGGGCGCATCGGATCGAAGCTGCGCTGGATCGGTGGCAGCGTCGCCCACTCGCGCCGCGGTGCCCGTGCCGGTGTCGGGGCCGGTATCGGGGGCGCGGCGGCAGGGCCCGCGCTCTCGGCGGGACGGTCCGCCTGCCGCATCCGGTGCCATGGCCACATGAGGTGATCACCGGCCCTGGTTGATCCGCGTGTTGATCTTGCCGATCTCGGTCACGTACCGCCTGCGCTCGCCGTGCTCCAGATCGA
>DASXOV010000286.1:0-5407 GCA_036494005.1 Pseudonocardiaceae bacterium
ACTACCCGGACGTAACCGGCGGGCAGGTCGTGATGGTCAAACCCTGGCTGAGCTGAATTGAAATCCATATACTTCGGCTCCCGGGATGCCGAGCGCTGACGCCGTCCGCACCGGCCGTACGGCGGCGCTGGGCCGACGGCACACCTGCCGGCGGACACGGAAGGCGGCGCCATTGCTAGGAGATATCGCGGATCGGATCGAGGCGATTCTCGATGCACGCAAACGCCATCTTCCGCAGATCCGCGCTGACATCGAGTGGTGGCGGGACACCGACGACCATATCGCCGCTCTGGATCGCGCGGTGGCCGAGCTCCGCGGTCATCCGGCGACGCCGGAGGAGTTGCGTACCGTCCTCGAACCCTTTCGCACCGAGGAGATCCGGGAAGGTGTCGCGGAGGCCATCCGCCTGCTGCGAGTGCTCGAGACGAGGTTCTCCCGTGACACGATCAACATCGGCGTGAGCGGGCAGGCCCGGGTCGGGAAGAGCACCCTGCTGCAGTCCATCTCGGGCCTGGGCGACGACCAGATCCCGACCGGTGAAGCGCTGCCCGTGACCGCGGTGCGCAGCCGGATCTACCACTCAGCCGAATTTCGCCGGGCCACTCTGAGGTTGCACTCCTTCGACACCTTCGTCACCGACGTCATCTCGCCCTACCACGCCGAACTGGAGCTACCGGGCCTGCCGGTCAGCCCACCGGACTTCCGGGGCTGGGCCTATCCGCGGCCGGCGGCCGAGGCAACGCCAGGCGCGATCGACAAACCCAGCTACGTGACGATGATCAACCGCCTCCGTGCGATGCAGGAGTCGTTCTCCTCGTACGAGGCCGACCTCACCGGCCGGGAACGCGTCGTCGCGCTGGAGGAACTTCGCCCGTTCGTCGCCTATCCGACGAACGACGAGGAGCAGGCCCCCGGTGAGACCGTCCGGCGATACCTGGCGGTTCGCGACGTCCGCATCGACTGCACCTTTCCGCACGCCCAGGTGGAACACCTCGGCATCATCGATCTGCCGGGGCTGGGCGAGGTCGCGGTCCGGGCCGAGCAGCACCACGTGAACGGGCTGCAGAACGAGGTCGATCTCGTCCTGCTCGTCAAACGCCCGGTCGAGGGGATGGCGTACTGGGGCGACGCCGACGCACGCGCGCTCGACTTGATCGACGGGGCACGCGGATTCATCCAGAAACGCGATTTCGTCTTCATCGTGATCAACAGTGGCGGCACTACGGCGCCGCTGGCGGGCGCCCTGCACGATCATATTCGCGGTCAGGTCAACAGCGGGCGGACAGACCAGTTCTTCCGGGTACTGGAGACCGACGCCGCGGACACCTCCGACGTCTACGAGCGGGTGCTGACGCCGGTACTCACGCACCTCGTGGACCGAATGCCCGCGATGGACGCGGAGGTGCTCGCCGGAACCCGGTCGGAGCTGCGCGCGACGGCGAGCCGGATCAGGGTGGTCATCGAGGACCTCAGCCGCCTGCTGTCGTCGGTCAAGCACGCCTCGGCCAGCGTCGCCGAAGATCTCGAAAAACGCACCAGGCGACTGCGCCAGGACCTCGCGGGCTCGCTGGCCGGGCTCGTCGCCGAGTTGCGCGAACAGGCCCGTTCGGCGATCCAGGACCCGGGGTTCAGCTCGGCCGTGGACACCGCCTACCAAGCCACCCGGGCCTGGATCAACTCCGGGATCGGCGTCGGGCCGCAGGTCTGGCAGGACGAGGCCCTGCGCAGCATGCGCGTGGACCAGAACAGCAGCAGGTACGCCGGTGACGAGCTCAACCGGGTGCGGGTCGAGATCAGCCAGCGCTTCGAGGGGATCGACGCCTACTTCGCCACGCGGGTCCAGGAGCTCTGGTCGCGCATCTCCAAGATCTTGTACGTCCAGCTGGGTGCCCTTGTCGAGGGCGAGGACGGCGAGACGGCGCTGGGCCGGTTCGCCGACCTGCTCTCCGGCGCGTCCGAACCGTGCCCGCGGTGCAGCGCCGCGGTGCAGCAGTTGCTGTCCGTCCGGCTCGACTACCGCTCCCAGTTGCACCCCCGGGTGCGGGCCGAACTGGACGCACTCACCCTGCAGGAACGTGATCCGGAGACGGGTCAGCAGCGGAACCGGATCGTCGTCGAACTCAACGAGACCGGTGCCAGACAGCTCTACCAGTCGGTCGTGCACATGGCGGAGCAGGCCGCCCACCTCACCAAGAAAGCCCTCCTGCGCGAAGGTCTCACCCCGGCCCTTGTGCTGCACGCGGCCGCTGAGCAATTCGAGGACACTCTGATCCGATCCGGTGACTCCGAGCGCGAGTTCAAGCGCCTCGCCCGGTCCTACCGGGATGAGATCTGGTCGGGGGTCTTCCACGAGATCGACGCGGCGAACGCCCGTGTCGCCACAGTGATCCGGGCCCGCGATCTTCTCGTCACGCGGCTGGATCTCCCACCCTGGGAGGAAGCATGACCGGCAGCGGCGAGCTTGCTTTTCGGATCGGGGTGGTCGGACCCTCGCGGGTGGGAAAGACCTCGCTCATCACCGCGGTGCTGCGGGACAGCCAGCGGTTGCTGCAGGGCACGCCGATCGCCATCAAGGCAGTTGGAAGCCCCACCGAGAAGCGCATCGCGCAGCACCGCCGGGAACTGGACGGATCCCTGCTGGCGGGCGAGTTCAGCCCGGGTGCGCTACGCGGGACCGAAGAGCCGTTCACCTTCAAGCTCCTGCTCGATCCCGGTGTCGACGGGGCCGGAATCCGGCTGGAACTACTGGACTACCCGGGCGGCTGGGTCGATTCGAGCAAACGGCCACACGATCGCGACACCGACTGGGAGCAGTGCAAACGATTCATCGTGCAGAGCAGCGTCCTGATCATCCCGGTGGACGCCGCGGTACTCATGGAACCCACCGCACCCGACCACCTCCGTGCCGTGCCCTCGATCCTCACCACCCCGGAGGTCAGCGAGGTGGTGCGGGAATGGCTGAAGGAGCGCAACTGGCGGGCCGCCGAGCCCGCGTTGTTGCTGATCTGCCCGGTCAAGTGCGAGTCCTACTTCGCCGACAACGGCGGACGCCGCGACGACGCCGGTGACCTGCTGCAGATGGTGCAGCGAACCTACGCGGAGTTGATCGAAGACGTTCCCGAGGAAGCGCCACACGTCAAGACGGTGTACTGCCCAGTCGACACGATCGGCTGCGTCGAGATCGTCCACGTGGACTGGACCCCGGACCCGAGAGAGCCCAGTGGCCTGGCGTTCGCCGCGCATTACGGGGTGCGCTGGCCATCCCGGCAGAACGTCAAGGGTGCGGCCGAGGTTCTCATGGCCCTGTGCCGCCACCTCATGGCCGCGCGGCGCAAGGTCGAGGTGGAGGACGCCGAGGGCAAGGATTTGAAGGCGGAGCAGGCGAAGGAGTACGCCGACAAGGACGAAGGGCTCTTCCGCAACATGTGGTACCACATCAACGGAGAACGAAAGCGGCGAATAGCGTCCGCCGCCGCCAAGAGCCGGGAAGCCATCGATGCGCAGAAACGGGTCACCGCGCTGACCGATGTCATCGCGGATCTGGCCCAGCGTGACCCGGGCTCCCGCGTACACCAGTGGTGATGTGGAGGAAGGGTGCAGATCTTCGTCCAGACCCGGGGTGAAGCGCGCGCGTCGGACTACTGTTTTCTGGGCCAGGCTCCGCGGTCGCCCTGGTGGCGTACCTATCGCGAGCACACGGCCTTCGACCATCCCACGCTCATCGTGCACTCCGATGGAGCCGGATGGCGGGCCTGCCTCAGCGGGATCCCGTCGGCACGGGTGGACGCGGTGGGCACGGTCGTCCGCTACACCGTGGTACTGGAAGGTGCCTGCGGAACCGCTGAAACCACCCGCACTCTGGCCGCAGTCGCCGCCTGGCTGTCCGACATCGCCACGAACACCGCCGGTGGAGCGGTCCAGTCGGCGTTCGACCGCGAATTCCCCGGACCGGTGGTGGAACGCCTGATCACCGATCGGCGCGAGGGGGCGTGGCAGGAGACGCAGCAGCGCGCGACGGCCGCACTGACGTCGCTGCCCGCCGCGGCGACGGCCGCCACCACGGGATCGGGGTCCTGGGTCGGCGACGTGGCGGCACGTGCGCCGCGTGCCCAGTTCCTGAACCGGGCAGCCGGCCTGCTCGACGGCACAGCGGGCCGGGCGGTGTTCCTGAACCTGATCGGGAGCTGGGACGACGCGACCGCTGTGGCCCGGGGCGGCCCGCCGGTGGCGATTCTGGGTGAGGACATCACGGGCGTACCCGACGACGGGGTTGCGGGGCTAGAGGTTGCGGGGCTAGCGGCAAAAAAAGGCCCACCGCCGCCTCGGGTCAGCAACCAGGTGGCGGTGAACCGGACCGCGCCCCCGGCGCCGGCGAGGAAGGCCCGCCGTCCGTCGCTGCTGCGCTGGCTGGCAGCGTTGCTGGGGGGTGGAGATCGCTGGTCTCGCTGATGTCCGCTCCCGGCGGCAGCGCCGGGTCTGAGCATTCCGTGGCGGAGGATTCCGCGGACAGCTCCGGCGAGGCCCCGGAGCCGGACGTCCCGGCAGCGCGCCGGTCACATCCCGGTGCCGACTTCCAGGTGGAGATCGTCGTCGGCCGTAGCGATCACGATGATCAGGTGTTCGCCCTGAACGGGAGGTGGCGGGACCGAGGAGGCGGGTGGCTGGAGTCGGAACTGGACGGGACGGCGGGTACCGCCGCGGACCGGGACGGCGAGCTGCCGGTCACGGGGTCCGCCGCGATCCAGGTTCAGCGACTGCTGCGCGCACCATTGCAACTGCGCCACATCGAACTCGACCTGCTTTTCGATGAGCGCCACCTCAGGGTTCGGCACAGCCCCAGCCTGGGCGTCCAGTTCCTTGGTCTCACGGTCCCCGGCACGCTCACCAGGGACGCGTCGGCCGAAGGAGCCGTGCCCTCCGAAGGAGCCGTGCCCTCCGAAGGGGCCGTGCCTTTCGAGGGAGCGTCCGGGGAGAACGTCGAGGTCCGGCTGAACTGGGACCAGGTGCGCAATCTTGCGATGAACCTGGTGTTCGCTCCGCCGGACCGGCGCGCCGACCCGGAGGTCAGCTGACCCGATCGTGCTGTGGCCGACCTGGGGCGGAGCGGTCCTACCCGATCAGGGGAGATCCGTATCGAGGGTTCGGCCGTTCAGCGGGGTATGGGGGACACCAGCAGACCCGAACTTCTCACCGTCGACGAAGCCCTCGCGCTGGACGTCGCAACGATCACCGAACTCTCCCGGCGCCACCTCGGTTCCGGCCAGCACCGCAGGATGCAACTGCTCGCCTTCGACTCCATGCTCGCCAAACACGCGAAGGACATGTACTACCTGGACGCTCACAGCCGCGAGGTACTCGACTTCTCCGGTGGGTTCGGTGCACTGGCCACGGGCCACAACCACCCGCG
>DASXOV010000287.1:0-30634 GCA_036494005.1 Pseudonocardiaceae bacterium
CAACGCGACGCGCGAGGTGACCGCCAGCTCTGCCGGTCAGCCGTCGGGTGGGTGTGCCACCCGAAAACGAGCGACCGAACGAGCGACGTCGTGCCCGGTCCGGCTCAGACAGGTGTCCCTGCGCACCCGGACTGGACGTCACGCCGAGCATGCTTGATGCTCCTGGCGTGAGCTCATCTCAAGACCATCACGGTGCCCGGGTCGGAGTCCCGAAGGAATCGCGGGAGGGGGAGCGACGGGTTGCCCTGGTGCCCAAGATGGTGGAGAAGCTGGCCGGTCGGGGACTACAGGTCGTGGTCGAGTCCGGCGCCGGGGTGGGCGCGTTGATGCCCGACGACATGTTCATCGAAGCGGGGGCGACGATCGACGATCCGTGGGACGCCGACGTCGTGGTCAAGGTAGCCCCACCAACCGATGAGGAGATCGGGCGGTTACGCCGGGGGTCCGTGTTGATCGGCTTCCTGGCACCCCGATCCGATCCGGAGATCGCCGAGAAACTACGGGCGGCGGGCGTGACGGCCTTCGCCATGGAGTCGATACCCCGGATCTCCCGGGCACAATCGATGGACGCGCTGTCCTCGCAGGCGAACGTCGGCGGGTACAAGGCGGTGTTGCTGGCGGCCGATCAGTCCACCAGGTTCTTCCCGATGCTCACCACGGCTGCGGGCACCGTGAAGCCGGCGACCGTGCTGATCCTCGGCGTCGGAGTGGCGGGCCTGCAAGCGCTGGCCACCGCCAAGCGCCTCGGCGCCAGGACCACCGGATACGACGTCCGCCCCGAGGTGGCCGACCAGGTGCGCTCGCTGGGCGCGAAGTGGCTCGATCTGGGCATCGAA
The DNA here is from genome assembly GCA_036494005.1 of Pseudonocardiaceae bacterium. GTDB lineage: Bacteria > Actinomycetota > Actinomycetes > Mycobacteriales > Pseudonocardiaceae. The sequence goes on from DASXOV010000287.1 coordinate 837, forward strand.
GCGGCCGGTGAGGGCGGCTACGCCCGCGAGCTGACCGAAGAGGAGCGCGCCGAGCAGACGCAGCGGCTGACCGAGGCCATCACGGGGTTCGATGTGGTGATCACCACGGCCCTGGTGCCCGGACGGAAGGCCCCCATTCTGGTCACCGCCGAGGCGGTGAAAGGGATGCGGCCCGGCAGTGTGGTGGTCGATCTCGCCGGTGAGGCGGGTGGCAACTGTGAGCTGACCGAGCCGGGTGAGATCGTCGTCCGCCATGATGTGACGATCGCTTCCCCGCTGAACCTGCCTGCCTCGATGCCCGAGCACGCCAGCGAGCTGTACGCCCGGAATGTGCAGGCGCTGATGGAGTTGATGGTGGACGAAGAGGGTCGGCTGAACCCGGACTCCGACGACGAGGTACTGGTGCGCTCCTGCGTCACCGGTGGCCCGATTGCCGGCTCGGCCGGCCGTGATCCAATTGCCGGCTCGGCCGGCCGCGACCGAGAAGAGGGCAAGGGCTGATGCTGCTCGCCAACCTGGCGATCCTCGTGCTGGCCGGATTCGTCGGCTTCGCGGTGATCTCGAAAGTGCCCAACACCCTGCACACACCACTGATGTCGGGGACCAACGCCATCCACGGCATCGTGCTGCTCGGCGGCATCGTGGTGCTGGGCCTGGGGCACGACCTGTCCGTGCTGAGCAAGCTGCTGCTGGTCATCGCGATCGCGTTCGGCACCATCAACGTTGTCGGTGGCTTCCTGGTCACCGACCGCATGCTCAGCATGTTCAAGGGCAAGGGGCCTGCCGGCGCGCCGAAGGGGACCGAGCAGCGATGAACGCTCCCCCCGCCCTGGTCCAGATTCTCTACATCGTCGCCTTCTCGCTGTTCATCTACGGCCTGATGGGCCTGACCGGTCCGAAGACCGCCGTACGCGGCAACCTCATCGCGGCGGTCGGCATGGCCATCGCGGTGGTGGCGACCCTGCTCATCCCGGGGATGGGCAACTGGTTGCTGATCGCGCTCGGCGTGATCATCGGAACCCTGCTCGGGGTGCCCTCGGCACGCCAGGTGAAGATGACCGCGATGCCGCAGATGGTGGCGCTGTTCAACGGGGTCGGTGGTGGCGCCGTCGCCTTGATCGCCTGGGTGGAGTTCCGCTCCACCGGAGGGTTCACCGATGAGCCCGGCTACGTGCTGATCGCCTCGCTGTTCGGCGCGATCGTCGGATCCATCTCGTTCTGGGGTTCGCTGGTGGCCTACGGCAAGCTGCAGGAGCTCATCTCTGGACGGCCGATCAGTCTGGGACGGTTGCAGCAGCCGGCGAATCTGCTGGTGCTGGTGGCCGCCCTGGCCTGCGCGGTCGGGATCGGCCTCGGCGGTCACAGTGAATGGCTGATCGTCGGGACGCTGGTGTTCGCCGCGGCGCTTGGCCTGATGGTCGTGCTGCCCATCGGTGGCGCCGACATGCCGGTGGTGATCTCACTGCTCAACGCGCTGACCGGGCTCTCGGCCGCGGCGGCCGGGCTGGCGCTGCAGAACACCGCCATGATCGTCGCGGGCATGATCGTCGGTGCCTCGGGTTCCATCCTCACCAACCTCATGGCCAAGGCGATGAACCGTTCCATCCCGGCCATCGTCGCCGGCGGGTTCGGCGGTGGTGGCGGCGCGGCACCCGGCCGCGACCTGGGTGACAAGACGGTCCGGGAGACCAGCGCGGCCGACGCGGCGATCCAGATGGCCTACGCCGGCCAGGTCGTCGTGGTGCCCGGGTACGGGATGGCCGTCGCGCAGGCGCAGCACACCGTGCGGGACATGGCCCGGCTGCTGGAGGACAAGGGCGTCGACGTCAAGTACGCCATCCACCCGGTGGCCGGCCGGATGCCGGGACACATGAACGTGCTGCTCGCCGAGGCGGACGTGCCCTACGAGCAGCTCAAGGAGATGGACGAGATCAACGGCGAGTTCGCCAGAACCGATGTCGCCCTGGTGATCGGCGCCAACGATGTGACCAACCCGGCCGCCCGCAACGACCCGGGTTCACCCATCCACGGCATGCCGATCCTCAATGTCGACGAGAGCCGGTCGGTCATCGTGCTCAAGCGCTCGATGAACACCGGCTTCGCCGGTATCGAGAACGAGCTCTACTACTCCGACCGCACCGCAATGCTCTTCGGTGACGCCAAAGCCTCGGTCGAATCCGTCATCGAGGAGCTCAAGGCCCTCTGACCCGCTGTCCGGCCCCTGTGCACGGTGCGTCCGGCCCCTGTGCACGGTGTGTCAGGCCGCTGCGCACGGTGTGTCCGGCCAACAGTCGTCTGACACTGTGCCGTGGCATCATCTGGTCGTGGCTGACGAGCCGGATGGACGCAGGCAACGTCGCCGTCCGAGAGGCAGCCGTCGATCGGTTCGGCCCGGAACACGGCCCGCCGGAGCCCTACAGTCCCAACCGCAGCTACCACTACCTCGGCACACCGCCGGAGCGTGCCCGCACCGCCATCTATCTCGGCTCGGATGCCGAAGCCTTGCGCGGGCGCTTCACCACGGTGCGCCGCGCAGGCACCATGGACAACCGGCTCGACGTCAACAACAACACCCAAGGCACGCCCATCTGGGTCTGCGAAGTCCCCGAGCACCGAGGTCGCAACTGTGGCCCCAGCTGCGCCACATGTGATCGGCGGCCCGGCAGGACGGCGGGGCACACCGAACAAGACCCGGACCGTCGTCACCGAGATGAGTGACGACGTAGCGGACCGACCACCACGCCGACGTCGACAGTGATCACTCCGCAGGGCCCGAGCCTCTCAAGCTGTGACCACCCGCCAGCACCGCTCGGCTCGCCGAACGAGGTGGTGCCGTGGCCGGTCGTCCAGCGCTAACTGGTGCGGCCGGTCACCGCCACGAAACCGAAGGTGACCAGCAGGAGCACGGCGCCGAGAATCACCAGCCACATCAATGACTTGACGATGATTCCGAGCATGATGAAGAAGATTGAGACAAGGGCCAGCGCGAGGATCAGAGGCATGACGGTGCACCCTTCACGGTGTGGGGCCTGACAGGTAGCCACGTGACGCGGACATGCTACCCACCGTTACGCTGATGCAACATCCCGCAGTCGTATCCGCGCGCACCGATCGCGCGTCGCCACGCCGGCCAGAGCCCGGCGAGCCAGGCGAACGCTGTCGTCCAGCAGTACCCAAACACCACGAGTCAGACAATCAGCGCTGCGCTGCAAGCCACACCGGGCGTCCCGCACATCCGGCCTGGGGAGAGACGGCATTCGGATGCATCAATCAACGTCCGGTATGGATCAAACTGCTGAAACCGCCGAAGAACCGGGCGTCAGAATTTGTAGTAGAGAAACGGGCTGAACGTGCCGGTGGCGACCAGTAGCGCGGAGTAGAGCAGACCGACGGTCATCACACTGACCCGCAGCGCGGTGGCCGGTCTGGACCGTACCGCTTCCAGGTACGGCCCGGTCACCGGCCGGGCGGGCAACAGGAACACCAAGGCCGCCAGCAGCAGGATCGTCAGCCGTTGATTGGTCAGCGAAGCATCCACCACGTCCGTGAGACCGCCGACATCGAGGATCACCATATGGCGCAGGAATACCAGCGCGGTGCCCAGATCCGGCGAACGGAAGATCACCCAGCCGAATACGACTATGAACAACGTGAGCAACCGGCGCATCAGCCACGGCGCCGGCTCGGCGATCGCGACCGCCCACCCGAAACGACGCTCGATCACCAGCGCGGTGCCGTGGTAGAGGCCCCAGACCAGGAAGGTCCAGTTCGCACCGTGCCAGAGGCCGGTCAGCGTGAACACGATCCACAGGTTGCGGTACGTACGCCACACCCCGCGGCGGTTGCCCCCGAGCGGGATGTACAGGTAGTCGCGGAACCAGCGCGAGAGCGACATGTGCCAGCGACGCCAGAACTCGGTGATGGTGGCCGAGGAATAGGGCCGGGTGAAGTTCTCCGGTAACTTGAAGCCGAGCATCCTGCCCAGTCCGATGGCCATGTCGGAGTAGCCGGAGAAATCGAAGTAGAGTTGCAGGGTGTAGCCGATCGCCCCCAGCCAGGCGATGGCGGTGTTCACTTCGTGCGCCGGAGTGGAGAAACAGGCGTCCACCATCGGCGCCAGCGAGTCCGCGATCACTACCTTCTTGGTCAGGCCGAGAGCGAAACGTGGAAATCCAGCCGCGATATCGTCCAGCCGGTGACTACGTTTCTGTGGTAGCTGGTCGGCGATCTCCCGGTAACGGACGATCGGCCCTGCGACCAGTTGCGGGAACATCGCGATATAGGTGACGAACGAGAGCGGACTGCGCAGCGCAGGCCGTTCACCGCGATAGACGTCCACCAGATAGGAGATGTGGTGGAACGTGTAGAAGGAGATCCCGATCGGCAGCGCGATCTCGACGATCGGCAGGTGGAGGCCGGTCAGCGAGGCCAGCGTGGCGGCCTGCTGGCTGGCGAAGCCGGCGTACTTCCACACCAGCAGCACCGCCAGGTTGACGGCGACGACGGCGAGCAGCACCCGGCGGCGGCGACCCGGCTCGAGGTCCCACTCATCGGGCTCCAGCAGCCCGCCGGCCAGATAGTTGACCACCATGCAGCTCAGCAGCAACAGGGTCGTCACGCCCGCCCCGGCCGCGTAGAAAACCAGGCTGGCGGTCGCCACGATCCCGTTCCGCCAGGTCCGGGGCGCGATCAGCACGGCCGCGAGCACGGCCGGCATGAAGTACCACAGGAAGACGGGGCTGGCGAATGACATGGCTGGAGCGGCAGCCTAGCCGAGGCGCGTCGGGTCGTTCACAGATCGCAATACTGCTGGACGCCCGGTGGATGGGGCGAAGCCGGGTCTCGACCCCACCCACCGGGCTGCTCGGTGGTGGCGGTGCTACATCCGGTTGTTCGCAGCGCTCGGCCGATCGGTTCGAAGCAGCGTCCCGTGACGCCTGCCGCATCGTGCGCCCAGCGCGCCCCTCGGAACGACCCGACACGCATCCAGGGACCGCACGGCGCAGGGAATTTCCCATCCCGTCGTGTCGTTGCCGACGCAGTGATCGACCGAATTCCCCCGGACGTGCACCGGACCGCACAGGATCGGTTGGCTGCGGAGCGGGCCGGCACAATCCAGCGTATCGAATCGTTGACCCGTCAGTTCGAATCCGTCGTCGAGTCCTCCACCTGGACCACCCATGACGACGAGCACGATCCGGAGGGTGCGACGGTCGCGTTCGAACGAGCTCAGATTCAGGCACTGCTCCGTCAGGCCCGAAGCGACCTCGACGATCTGGACCGAGCCACCACGCGGCTACGCGAAGGGACCTACCTCCGGTGTGAACGCTGCGGGGAAGACATCACCGAACAACGCCTCGCCGCACGTCCAGCCGCAAGCACCTGTATCGGCTGCGCACAACGCGCCAGGTGACAAACCGTCGTCGCCAGGGGCCGGAACGCCGAGATCTCGTGCACCGGGTCCACAGGCGGTATCTTCCTTGCGCGGACGGGTCGACTTGCACGTGCACTTGCCGGCGGGGCCGGCAATCGGACCGCCGCCGGCGGGGCCGGCAATCCGACCACCACCGGCGGGGCCGGCAATCCGACCACCACCGGCCGCACATGCCGACACGCCCGGATACCGCAGCCGCGGAGATCAGCCACAATAGGTTGTATGGGGGTTGTGTGCAGCGGCTCGACGATCGGCAGAGAATGGCGGACTCCGGACGCGAGGATTGAGCGAGGACCACGATGAGCTCAGCGGCCGAACCGGCCCCGACCAGGCGGGATACGGTCATGCGCAGCACTCCGACTCATCCTGGCCAGCTCCGGCCCGCACCCACGTGGCGCGACCCGTCCTCGACCGCGACGGCGACCCGGCGCGACCTGCCCCCGATGCCGGCAGTGACCCTGCGCGACGACGGCGAGCCGAGGACCACGACGGCGACCCCGCAGCTTCCCGTGGAACTCGCCGCCCGCTTTCAGGTGGTGGGGGCACTGCCCCAGCACGGGGCGGAAGCGGACGTGATCTGGGTGCGCGACCCAGCGGGCCAGGATCTGGTCATCAAGCTGTATCGCCCGGAGATCAGCCCCGACCCGCACGTCTGGCGTGCGCTGCCGAGGCTGAGGACGGCGAACCTGGTCCGGGTGCACGAGACCGGTCAGGCGGGCGGGCGCAGCTACGAGGTGATGGAGTACCTGCCCGGCGGCAACCTGCGTGCCCTGACCGGGCGGCCGCTGGACACCGACCCGATCGTCGAGGTGGTCCGCCAGGTCAGCGCGGGTCTCGCTGCGCTGCATGCGGCCAACATCACCCATCGGGACATCAAGCCGGAGAACGTGCTGCTGCGCTCCGAGAACCCGATGGAGTTCGTGCTCACCGATTTCGGGCTGAGCCGCCATCTCGAACAGTCGATGATCTTCTCCACCGCAGCGCGCACCCTGATCTACACGGCCCCGGAGACCTTCTACGACCACGTGTCGTTCGCCAGGGACTGGTGGTCGCTCGGTGTCATCGTGCATGAGCTGGCCACTGGGAAACGGCCCTTCGAGGGGCTGAGCGAGCACCCGATCATGATGCAGCTGTCCAGGCACGCCTTCCCGATCGAGGACGTGCAGGACCCGCGGCTTCGCCTGCTGTGCCGCGGCCTGCTGGTGCACGATTTCGAGGCCCGCTGGGGCTCGAAGCAGGTCCAGGAATGGCTCGACGGCCACTCCCCCGCCGTGCCGCAGAACCGCGGGCCCGCCGATCAGCCTGACAGCAACGCCCGGCCGTTCCTGTTCCTGGGTGAGCACTACACCGACCCGCGCCAACTCGGGATGGCGATGGCACAGAACTGGACGGTGGCCGCCCGGCTGCACTTCGCCAGGCTGGGTGAGCACTGGAACGATCTGCGCAGATGGCTGGGCCAGTTCGACGACCCGGACAGATTCGACGTCGCGAGCCGTCGCGAGATGGTGGACGAGCTGTCCGAACCCGGCCCGCAGGACGGCAAGCTGCTGCGGCTGCTGGCCTGGCTCAACCCGTCGCTGCCACCCACCTACCGGGGTCTGTCCCTGGCTCCCCGGCACATCGTGGCCGTCGCCATGGCGGCGGCGAACGGCGATCCCAAGTCCGGGACGGTCGTCGACGATCTGTGGTGCCACGGCCTGCTGCCGGTGCTCGCCCGGTTCGCGGGCGCTGCACCACTGGCCGAACTGGACAACCGGTGGCGGGCGCAGCTCGCCGAGTTCGACCGGCTGGCCCGCCAGCTGATCAGCGAGGCCTCTCCCGGGGTGGCGGAGCGGCTGTCGGACCCCGAAGCGCTCACGTGGGCCAGGGCGGTGCTGCTGGCGCAGGCGGCCACCTCGCAGAACGTCACGGCCGCGCTGGCCGATCACGTGCGGCAGACCCGCCGCAGGCTTCCGGCGCCCGTGCCGTGGTTCGTGAACTACTTCCGCGGCATGGGGCGCAACCCGCAGCGCGTCGTCATCGGTCAATTGATCAGCTCCGTCGCACTCGCCGAGGCCGAGAAGATGGTCCGGGAGCGGGAGGTGACGGCCCGGGAGCCCGCCGCCCGGCGTGCCCAGTGGTATCGGCAGGAGGGCCACCGCCTCGCGGGCCGGACGGAGGCGATCGGCTGGGCACTGGGTGGCATCGCGATCCTGCTGATCCCGTGGTTGATCTACCTCGCCTTCGTCCCCAGCCCTGCCGCCGGGTTCCTCGGCCTGCTCACGATCGTGGTCGCGACGGCCGCGGAGGTGTTCCTGGCCTGGCGCCTCGGGCGCAGTTACTCCCCGGACCATGCGCTGCTGTGGCAGCTGCGAAACGTGGCGCTGCGGGCCGGAGACATCCTGCAGCTGAAGGCCAGTGGCAAGGCACTCTATTTCGCCGCGGCCGGCGCCACGGCACTGGTGATCCTGACCCTCACCGTCCCGCTCGCCGTGCCGCTGACGGTGATGGGCGCGCACCTGGTGTGGGTATGGCGACGGCAGCAGGCCTGGAGCAGGGCGCACGCCCGCGAGGAGCGAGAGGCGTTGGGCAAACGATGAGCGGAGAGTCGGCGAGCGTCATGGAGGTGTGCGCGGTCGCCGCCGACGCCACCTTGGTGGCCGCGCGGGCAGTGGGCGGTGTCGCCAGGACCGGTCTGCAGGCGCCAGGGGCAGGCCTGAGCGCGGTGGGCCGCCGGATGGAGCAGGGCTACGTCCACCAGCGAGACCGCCAAGCCGAACTCGCCGAGTGGGAGGACGCCGCGCGGCAGGTCGTCGAGCGCAACTCACGGCTGTCGGTGCTGGCCGCTCGGCCGGGTGGCATGCCGGGGCTGCCCCCGCCACTGGCCGTGCAGGGCCAGCGCCTCGCCCAGCTCACCGAGTGGTGCGCCGCCGCGGACCGGGCGCTGGCCGGCGCGGAGCGCGCCCTGCTCGACGAGGCCGCCTCGGCGCTGTCCGTCGTGCTGACGTCGGTGGCCGGTGGGTCCACCGACGCGGCCGGCCTGCTGACGAAGCACCGAGAGGCGGACGCCGCTGCGCCGCCCGAGCTGATCGAGGCGTGCGGCCGGATCCTCTCCGGCCTGAGCGCCGACGTGCCCGCCGACGACCGGGCGGAGGTCCTCGCCGCGGTGGCCCAGGTCCGGGAGTGCCGCACGGCCGCCGAACGGCAGAGCTGGCTCGCGGAGCTGCGGGTCCGGGTCCGGGTCGCGAACGGGGCCGCGGAGCGGCGCCGCGAGCAGACCGGGACCGCGGCCACGATGCTGCAGGCGCTCGCCGACTCCGGTGGGCCACGAGCGGTGCAGTTGCGCGCCGAGCTGGCCGATGTCGTCGCGGGCCATCGCGTGCTGGATCCCGGCCTGCGCCAGGAGGCGCTGGCGGCCTGCGCACAGGTCAGAGCGGAGCGGGAGAGCGGTTACGTGCGAGAGTCGCTCGCCCGGGCGCTGGAGAAGCTGGGCTACCAGGTCGACCAGGGCTTCGACACGTTCACCGGCGACGGATCGCGGCTGCGGCTGGTCCGCGACCAGTGGCCGGAGCACGCCGTGAGCATGATCGTCGATGGCGCGGAGCTGCGCACCATGGTGGTCCGCACCGAGAGCGCCGAGGGCGACGACGCCGCCCGGCTCGACCTGGAGCGCGAGCAACAGTGGTGCACCGACTTCGAGGAGCTGCGCGAGCAGGTGGCCGTCGACGGACTGCGCCTCGACGTGCAACGGCTCGTCGCGCCGGGAGAGCGGCACGTGCCACTGGCAGGACGGGGACAGCGCAAGGCCACCCGCGGACAGAGCGCTCGTCAGCAGAACCGGCCCCCGGGCAACGGGCTGGAGCGTGATCGGTGACAGCGCCTGACGGCACCCGGGCCCGGGACGGCAGTCCGGCCTTCATCCAGGAGCTGTCGACCACGTTGCCGGTGCATGCCCAGTACGTGCTGCACGGCAACCTGCGCGACGTGTTCCTGCTCGAACCGCACGGGGGCGGACCGGGCTCGCCCACCGGGCGCGCGCAGTTCGTGACGCTCACCGAACTGTTGTGGCGCACCCTGCAGCCCAGCGGGTACGAGTGCCTGGTCACCTTCGACCCGGTGGCGGGGCTGGGTGCCTACCCGGCGAGCACCCAGGCGGTGGCCAACAACATCCTCGGCGGCGGGATCGGGGGCGACGCGGTGCCGTCGCTGGAGCGGCTGCGGGGTCATCTGCGCACGGTGGCCATCGCGCCACGCCGGACCGCGTTCCTGGTCGACTACGCCTCCCGGATCTCGCTGGACCCGACCCGGCTGGAGCGTCCCGAGCGGGACTTCTTCCTGTTCTGCGAGAAGCTCTCCCGCGAGGTCGGCCCCACTCCCGGCCCCCCACAGCGGCCGAGCCCGCTCTACAACCCGGTGATCTGGCTGGTGGAGCGGGACCAGGACCTGCCGGTGTGGCTGACCGCGGGCAATGAGCGCATCCGCACGATCGGTATTCCCCGGCCGGACTTCGGGGACCGGCAGGACACCGCCCGGCTGCTGGCCCGGCTCATGGGAGTGCCGGAACCGGACTCCGATCCCGAGGCGGTGGAGAGCTGCCAGCGCTTCGCCGAGCAGGCCGACGGGCTCACCCTGCAGGAGATGATCGAGGTGACCCGGCTGGCCCAGGACCGGGGGCTGGCGCTGAGTGACCTGCCCGACGCGGTGCGCACCTACAAGCTCGGCGTGCTGGACAGCCCGTGGCGGCGGGGTTATCTGCGTAAGCGGATCGCCGACGGCGAGGCCACGGTGTCGGCCCGGGTGGTCGGGCAGCCACGTGCGGTCACCAAGACCCTGGACATCCTCAAGCGCGCCGCGCTGGGCCTGTCCGGTGCGCAGGCCACCAGCTCGTCGTCCCGGCCGCGCGGGGTGCTGTTCTTCGCCGGGCCGACCGGGGTGGGCAAGACCGAGCTGGCCAAGGCGGTGGCCGAGCTGGTGTTCGGCGACGAGTCGGCCTACCTGCGGTTCGACATGAGCGAGTTCGCCGCCGAACACGCCGGGGACCGGCTGATCGGGGCGCCGCCCGGCTACGTCGGCTACGAGGCGGGCGGGGAGCTGACCAACGCGGTGCGCCAGCAGCCGTTCCGGGTGGTGCTCTTCGACGAGATCGAAAAGGCGCACCATCGGATCCTGGACAAGTTCCTGCAGATCCTGGAGGACGGCAGGCTCACCGACGGCCGGGGCACCACGACGCACTTCTCCGAGTGCATCCTGATCTTCACTTCCAACCTGGGCGCGATGACCGAGGACGACAACGGGCGCCGGGTGGCCAGCGTCCGGCCGGGTATGCCGTACGCCGAGCTGGAGAGTTCGATGCGCCGGGCCATCGCCGAGCACTTCACCACCAAGCTCGGCCGCCCCGAACTGCTCAACCGGTTCGGCGACGACTTCGTGATCTTCGACTTCATCGGGGCCGAGGCCGCCGAGAAGATCTTCGATGGGCAGCTGCGCAACATTCTGCGCCGGGTGGCCGACGAGCAGCGGATCACTGTCCGGCTGCGGGCCGACGTGCGCGCCCAGCTGCTCACCCGGTGCACCGAGGACCGCACCCGCGGTGGCCGGGGTATCGGAACCGCGTTGGAGTCCCATCTGATCAACCCGCTGGCCCGGGAGCTGTTCGACGGCGACCATCCACCCGGCGCCTGCGTCGAGATCGTCGCGATCGACCCGGTCGGTCCCAGCCTGGAACTGGAGCAGCGGTGACCGTACTACGGCTCAACCGGACCCACTATCCGGTCACCGTCCTCGGCCCGGGCGTCCGCGCCGGGATCTGGTTCCAGGGCTGCACGATCGGCTGTTCGGGCTGCGTGGCACGGGACACCTGGGACGCCGACGGCGGCGCGGAGGTCGACGTCGCGACGGTGCTGGACTGGCTGGACGGGATCGAAGGGCCGCTGGACGGCGTGACGATCTCCGGTGGTGAGCCGTTCCAGCAGCCCGCGGCGCTGGCCGAACTGCTCGACGGCATCGACGACTGGCGGCGCGCCCGGGCCAAGGAGATCGGCCCCGGGGTGATCGACACCGCGGAGATCGACGTGCTGGTGTACTCCGGGTACCCATGGTCCCGGCTGGCCCGTACCCCACGGCTGGCCGCCATGGCGGCCCGCTGCGACGCGGTGATCGCCGGACCCTACGTCGCCCGGCGCAACACCGCGGTGCCGTTGCGCGGCTCGGACAACCAGCGGGTAGTGGCCTGCACGCCGCTGGGCGAGCGCCGCTACCGCAGTCCGGACACCGGTCAGCGGATGCAGGTGGACGTGACCATGGGCCGGATCTACTGCATCGGCATCCCGCGAGCCGGCGACATGGACCGGTTGACCGAGCACCTGGCGGACGCGGGGGTGCTGCTGGAGGACGTCACATGGCGAGCCTGACCTGCATCTACTGCCGAGCGGAGAACGCGCCCGGCGAGCAGTTGTGCCGGGCGTGCTTTCGTAAGCTGCCCCCCGAGCCTGCGGTCCTGCCGTCCGCCGACGGGCCCGTCGCTCCCGCCGAGATCTCGGTACCGTCCGCCGCGCCGGTCGAGGCCCCGGACACCTGTCCGCACTGCGGCGAGGACGTGCCCGACCCGCGCAACCGGGTCTGCGTCGAGTGCCACCGCCCGCTGAGCCGCGGCGAGCCGCTGCGGTTGAGTTTCGTCGGTGGTGAGGTGAGCGTCGGCATCGCGCAGACCATGCCGCTGGGCCGCGACCCGGCCAGTTCACCGGTGGCCGCCGTGTTCGCCGACCGGGGCAACATCTCCCGGCTGCACGCCACGGTGGGCGTCGACTCCGACGGCGCCTGGGTCCGCGACGAACGGTCGCTCAACGGCACCTACGTCAACGACGTGCCGGTCGCCCCCGGGACCCGGATCGGCCTTTCCGACGGCGACACGCTCCGACTGGCGGCCGACGTCACCGCCACCGTCCGGATCGCCTGACCCCGCCCACCAGCGCAGGAAAGCGAGCGGAAACCGGACCCTGCCACGCTGCACGGACGGATGAGCACGAATTCCTCGTGACTTGCCGTGATAAGAGGGGGCCGACAACATGAAGCACAACGAGTCCCGTCCGGGTACTCAGACCAGGACATCCACTCCGAGACGGCTGGCCACGGTGCTCGCCACCCTGCTCGCCGGTGCCGGGGTGATCGCGTTCGTGGCCCGGCTTCGACGGTGACGGTGACTGCGGAGAGTAGACTGTAGTAACCGAGCCGGCGTCGATAGGCGGACAGTGATCACCAGGCTCCAGCCCAGTCAGGTCATGGGCGGGCCACGGTTCCGAGTCCCCCTCGATCGTCAAGCAACCATGACGGCCGGACAACTATGACGACACGACTCCAGCCGGCGGGCCCCGCCGGGCAGGGCCCGCCGGCTCGGCCCGGCCGATCCGACCTGGCTCGGATGTGGGCGAAGGCACTGAGCAGCACCGCATACGTGCCGAGCACGCGCCGCGACGTCGAACGCCTCCTGAGCGACCTGCTCAACGAGCTGTTCGAATCCGTGACCGCCGACGGGTTCTCCCCCGGCCCCGCCCGGGAGGTCGGGGTGCGGCTGGTCACGGAGAACTTCACCGCCGAGCAGAGCCTCAGCCACACCGTGGAGGTACTCGGACAGGCTCTGCCGGTGCATCCGGACCTGCAGAACGTGGACCGGCTGGCGAGCAAGGTGAACTCCGTGCTCGGCGCATTGTCGGCGGGCTTCGCCGCCGCGCTCCGGGCCCGCACCCTCGACCAGCAGGAACAGGTGAAGCGGGCGCTGCTGCGGGCCCGTGAGGACGCCGAACGGGGCTTGCGGGTCAGCGAGTCGAAGTTCCGGGAACTGTTCACCTCCTCGGCCGTCGGGATCGCGATCAGCGACCTCGACGGCGAACTGGTGGAGGTCAACCAGGCGCTGAGCGAGATCATCGGTGCCCCTGCCGCACACCTCGCCCGTCGTTCGCTGTACGACCTGTTCCACCCTGGCGACCTCGGACTGCTACGCACCGCCCAGCGGGATCTCGTCGCCCGCGGGCAGCCCCGGCGCCGGCTGCCACAGCGCCTGCGGCTGATCGACAAGGAGGGGGAGCCCGCCTGGGCCTACCTGGCCATGTCGGTACTGCATGACGCCGACGGTGCGGCGACACACCTGGTGACGATCGTGGAGGACGTCACCGAGCTGCATCTGCTCGGCGAACGTCTGCGGCACCAGTCGCTGCACGATGCTCTCACCGGTCTGCCCAATCAGCAGTTCTTCGTGACCAGTCTGGAACGCGCTCTGGGCACCGGGGGCCGGGTCACCGTGTGCACGATCGACCTGGACGGATTCGCCGTCGTCAACGACGGATACGGCAGGCAGGTGGGTGACCAGTTGTTGCAGTGGGTCGCCGCGCGCCTGCGATCGGTGGTCGCCGGGGAGCAGGCGACGGTCGCCAGGTTCGGCGCCGACAGGTTCGCAATCCTCATCGAGAACTCACCCACGACACCGGACGTCGCCGCGCTGGCCACCAGGATCAACACCGAACTCGCTGAGCCGGTGTACATCAACGGTCACGGATTGGCCGTCTCCTGCGGTATGGGTATCGCGGTGCACCAGGGCGGGGCCGCCACCCATCCGGCTGAGCTCCTCCGCGCGGCGGAGGCCACCCTGCACGGGGTCAAGCGCCGCAGCAAACACCAGTGGGGCCTGTTCGATCCGCAGCTCGACGCCGGCCACCGAGCGCACAGCCGGTTGGCCGCTGCCATGCCGGGCGCATGGGAGAGCGGCGAGATCGGCCTGGACTACCAGCCACTGGCCCGGCTGAGCGACGGGACGGTGGTCGGATTCCACGCGCTGCTGCACTGGGACCACCCACAGCGTGGCCGGCTTCCCCACCAGGAGTGTCTGGAGCTCGCCGCGCTGACCGGCCTGATCCTCCCGTTGGGACAATGGGTGCTACATCAGGTCTGTGCGCAGATCGCCTCGTGGCACCAGCAGGCCGGGGTGATACCGCCGGTGCACGTCGACCTCTCCCGGCAGCACGCGCACGACCCTGACCTGGTCACCACGGTGCGGTGTGCCCTGGACCGGGTGAACATCGCCCCGGCGTGCCTGCAGCTGGGGATTCCGGTATCCGCATTGGATGACGAGCAGGGGGAAGCCACGGAGAACCTGCAGATACTCGCGGACATGGGCGTCGCGATCACGTTGCTCGAGTGCAGTGGAGCGGACGCCGTCGCCCATCTGGAGGACCTGCCCGTGCTGGCGGTGCAGCTGGCATCGCGGATGGTCCGGCGGGTCATCACCCGGGGTGGTGACTCGGCGGTCGCCAGGTCGGCCACCCCGCTGGTGACGCTGATGCAGTGCTGTGGCGCCACCGTCATGGTCCGCGACATCGATACCCGGCGTCAGGCCGACTGGTGGCGGTCGGCAGGCGTCGACATCGGGCAGGGCGGATTCTTCGCACTCCCGGGTCCGCCCGACGCGGCTCTCGTCCTGCTCGACTAGTCAGCTCCTGCCCTCGAATGACCTCATCAATTACTGCGAATTGCCGTGACCGCTTTCGGCTGATTTCTCGGCGACCCGCTCGAATGACGCCGCAGGAAGTCCCTAGGCTCGATCCCGGGGGTGACGGATGGAGTTCGAGGTCCTCGGCCCGCTTCGGGTGCGAAGAGGGGGGCAACCGACCCCGCTGACCGCGATGATGCCACGCACGCTGCTCGCCGTTCTGATCACCAAGGCGAACACATCGGTACCGGTGGACCTACTGATCGATGCGCTCTGGGCGGGCAAACGGGACCATCGGGCGACCAAGAAGCTCCAGCTGCACGTGCACCGGCTGCGCCGGGCGCTGGACGACCCGTCCCGCATTCGATTCGAGCACGCGGGGTACACGCTACGGCTGGAGCAGGGCGAACTCGACGCCGAGCGCTTCGAGGCGGTGCTCGCCAGGAGCAACGTCACCTCGGACCCGGCCCGCGCGGTGCAGCTGCTGCGGATCGCACTCGGCCTCTGGCACGGGGACCCGTTCGGTGGTGTCACCGACGTGCCGCTGGTGCGGGCCGAAATCGACCGGCTCACCGAGCGCAGGCTGATCGGCCTGGAACAGCTGTACTCCGCTGAGCTCGCCTGTGGTCACGCCGCCACGATTGTGCCCGGCCTCACCCAACTGGCCACCGGCTACCCGCTCCGAGAACGACTGCAGTGGTTGCTGATGACCACGCTCTATCAGGCGGGCCGGCGCGCTGAGGCACTCAGCGTCTACCACCGGACCCGGACCACCCTGGTCGACGAGCTGGCGCTGGAACCCGGGCCCGAACTGCAACGTCTGGAGCACGCGATCCTGACCGGTGAGCCGGCGCCGCCGGCCCCCGGTATCACTCGTTCCGCACAGCGGCCAACGCCGGTGCGCCCGCATCGGCTCAATGCCGCAGGCTCAGGAATGTGATCCGGCCGGCCTCACCCGTTCAGGGTGAGGCCGATAACGACGTCGGCAGCGCATACCCATTTATCGGAGGGCATATCCATGTTCGGAGGCCGAGAGCCGTGCGGGTGCATTCAACTCACCGCACGACCCCCGGTTTCCCCCCGGGATGAGTGGCACCGTCGTCGAGAACCCGCGATGACCGCTCCCCCAGCTCATGACGACACTTCCAGAAAGGAAACTCGCCTCGATGCCATTCTGCAATAACCCGCCGGTAAGCCGTCAACACACTGTCAGGCGTTCCTGACGGTCCCTGAGCGGCGTAGCCGGGCGACTTCCGAGAGCACGACACCGGCAGCGACCGACGCGTTGAGTGACTCCACCGGCCCCGCCATGGGAATCGACACCGTGGCATCGCAGGTCTCACGGACCAGCCGGGACAGCCCCCGCCCCTCCGACCCGAGAACCAGCACCAAGGGGCCGGTGGCCAGCGGGAAGGAGTCCAGCGACATCGAACCGCCGCCGTCCAGCCCGACGACCATCAGGCCGGCCGCCGCCCAGTCCTTGAGGGTGCGGGTCAGGTTGGTGGCCCGGGCCACCGGCAGTCGCGCCGCTGTCCCGGCCGAGGTCCGCCAGGCCACCGCGGTCATCCCCGCCGAACGGCGGGCGGGCAGCACCAGCCCGTGTGCGCCGAAGGCGGCGGCCGAGCGGACCACGGCGCCCAGATTGCGCGGGTCGGTCACCCCGTCCAGCGCCACCAGCAGCGGCGGGTGCGCCGAGTCCTGGGCCGTGGCCAGCACGTCGTCGGGATGGGCGTAGGAATACGGCGGTACCTGCAACCCCACGCCCTGGTGCAGCGCACCCGCGGCCAGGCGGTCGAGGTCGGCCCTCGGCACCTCGAGAATGGCCAGTCCGGCGTCGGCGGCCAGCTGCACCGATTCGCTGACCCGGTCGTCGAGGTCGACCCCGATCGCGACGTGCAAGGCGGTGGCGGGCACGCCGGCCCGGAGGCACTCCAGCACGGGGTTGCGCCCGAACACCGTCTCAGCGGACTGGATGTCACCGCGACGCGACCGGGGGGCGGCGTCGGCCCGCGCGAACCGCCGCGTCGCGGGATGGCCGGGGCGCAGCTCGGCCGGAGGTGTCGCGCCGCGACCCCGCAGGCCCTTGGCCTTCTGCCCACCGGAGCCGACGACGGCACCCTTCTTGGTGCCCGGCTTGCGCATCGCGCCGTGCCGCCGGGAGTTGCCTGCCATGGGTTCAGCTTCCCTTGACCGTCCAGAGCGGTCCATCCGGGGTGTCCTCGACGGCGATCCCCGCGGCGAGCAACCCGTCCCGGATGGCGTCCGCCGCGCCGAAGTCACGACGGCTCCTGGCTTCGGCCCGATCAGCCAGCAAGCGATCCACCAGGGACGCCAAGGCCAGCGAAACGGCGCCCGAGCCGGACGTCGCCCGCCACTGCTCCGACAGCGGGTCCAGGCCGAGCACCGCGGTCATCGCGCGGACCGAACCGGCAGCCGCGACGGCCGCTCCGTGATCCCCGGCATCCATCGCGACGTTGCCTTCCCGGACGGCACCGTGGATCGCGGCGAACGCGGCGGGAGTGCCGAGGTCGTCATCCATCGCGGCGGCGAACTCCGTGGACCAGCGGCCGGCCGCAGGTACTTCGCAGCGTTCTTGGACCCGGCGCAGGAACGACTCGATCCGCCGGTAGGCGGCGACCGCCTCCTGCAGCGCACCGTCGGAGTACTCGATGGCCGATCGGTAGTGCGCGCCCACCAGGTAGTACCGCAGTTCCACCGGGCGGACCCGGCGCAAGGTGGCCGGAATGGACAGCGTGTTGCCCAGCGACTTGGACATCTTCTCGCCGGAGAGCGTCACCCAGCCGTTGTGCAACCAGTACCGCGCGAACCCGTCGCCGGCCGCCCGGGACTGCGCCCGCTCGTTCTCGTGATGCGGGAAGACCAGGTCCAGGCCACCGCCGTGGATGTCGAACTCAGGCCCGAGATAGGTGGTGGCCATGGCCGAGCACTCCAGGTGCCATCCGGGGCGGCCCGGGCCCCACGGCGTCGGCCAGGACGGCTCACCGGGCTTGGCGCCCTTCCACAGCGTGAAGTCCCGCGGGTCGCGCTTGCCCGATGCCGCGGACTCGCCCTGAGCGACGTCCTCGATCCGCTGTCCGGACAGTGACCCGTAGTCCGGCACCGAGTCCACCGCGAAGTAGACGTCCCCATCCGCCGGGTAGGCGTGTCCGCGGTCGATCAGCCGTTGCATCAGCTCGACCATCTGCGTCATGTGACCGGTGGCCCGCGGCAGCGCCGAGGGCGGCAGGCACCCCAGTGCGGTGTACGCGTCCTCGAAAGCCCGTTCGTGCAGGTAGGCCCACTCCCACCATGGGCGCCCCGCCTCCGCCGCCTTCGCCAGGATCTTGTCGTCGATGTCGGTGACGTTGCGGATGAGCAGCACATCGTGGCCGGTGGCGATCAGCCAGCGCCGCAGCACGTCGTAGTTCAGCGCCGAGCGCACGTGCCCGATGTGGGGGATGCCCTGCACCGTGGCGCCACACACGTAGATCGACGCCGTACGAGGTCGTAGCGGGACGAACTCCCGCAGGCCGCGGGCCGCCGTGTCGTACAGGTGCAAGCTCACGTCGCGATCGTAGGCGCTAGCGCTGCGCAACAGCGACGTCGCTGTCCGAATGCCCGGCACACCGCACGATCAGCGGCGGCGCCGGTCCGGCTGGGTCGTGCCTCGTCATAGACGAGCAGGACAGATTCCACCATGCCATCACCGGCATCCGGGAGCGCAGCGTGAGCGGCGTCGAGTGCGCTCAGGCAGGCGTCACGCTGCCCGTCGGCGGCATACACAACTGTGAGACGTGACGGAACCGTCATGAACGAGTCAGTCGAGAAGCGAATCGCAGCACGATCGGGATATGCGGTCAACCACTCACGAGTAGCGCGGTGGCCACTGCGGCGATGCCCTCGCCGCGACCGGTGAGCCCCAGGCCGTCGGTGGTGGTTCCCGAAACCGAGACCGGCCCGCCCAGCGCCGCGGAGAGCACCTGCTGCGCCTCGGCCCGGCGGCTCCCGATCCGGGGCGTGTTCCCGATCACCTGCACTGCGGCGTTCGCCAGCACCCAGCCCTCACCGGCCAGCCTGCGACACACCTCGGCGAGCAGGTCGGCACCGTGCGCCCCGGACCAGCGCGGCTCGCCGGTGCCGAAGACAGCGCCCAGGTCACCCAGCCCGGCCGCGGACAATGCGGCGTCGCACAGGGCGTGCGCGGCCACGTCGCCGTCGGAGTGTCCCGCGCAGCCCGCCACCCCCGGCCAGTGCAGTCCGGCGATCCAGCATTCCCGGCCGGCCTGCACAGGGTGCACGTCGGTCCCGATCCCCACCCTCACCGCGTCTCGGCTCTCATGGCCCGCGGCACGGCACCGTCCCCGCCCTCCCTGGCTGCTTCTGCCACAACGGCCTCGGCGATCATCAGATCGAACGGAGTGGTGATCTTGAAGGCATGCGGATGGCCCGGCACCGTTGCGACCCGATCCCCCAACTGCTCGACCAGCCCGGCGTCGTCGGTCACCGGCCCGGAGGGTGCCTGATGCGCCCGGCGCAACAGGTCCGCGCTGAACCCCTGCGGGGTCTGCACCACCCGCAGGTCTGATCGGTCCACTGTCGACTCGACGTCGCCGAGCGCGTCGACCCGCTTGATCGTGTCGACGACGGGAAGCACCGGGACGACGGCGGGCGCGCCGGCCAGCACCGCGCCGGCCACCGCCCGGATCATCCCGGCCGGGGCGAGGCAGCGCGCAGCATCGTGCACCAGGACCACATCGGCGTCCGGAACCGCGTCCAGCGCGCAGCGCACCGAATCCGAACGCGTCGCTCCACCGGCCACGATCCGCACCCGGTGGGCATCCGCCAGCACGGTCAGGGCCCGGTCGCGGTGTTCCTCACCAACCGCCACGACGATCTGCGCCACGCACTCGGCCGCCAGCAAACCCTGCACACAATGCCAGAGCAGCGGGCGCCCGAGCAGCGGGACAAATGCCTTGGGCATACCCGCTGCCAGCCGAACACCCTGGCCCGCCGCAGCCACCAGCGCCACGACCCGGGCCCGGCGCACGGTGACCGCCGATCGTCAGGAGGCAGCTGCGAGGACCTCGTCGAGGAGGACCTCGGCCTTGTCCTCTTGAGTTCCCTCGGCCAGCGCCAACTCGCTCACCAGGATCTGCCGCGCCTTCGCGAGCATGCGCTTCTCGCCGGCCGACAGGCCGCGATCGCGCTCACGACGCCACAGATCCCGCACCACTTCGGCCACCTTGTTGACGTCGCCGGAGGCGAGCTTCTCCAGGTTGGCCTTGTACCGTCGTGACCAGTTGGTCGGCTCCTCCGTGTGGGGAGCGCGCAGCACCTCGAAAACTCGGTCGAGACCCTCCTGGCCGACCACGTCCCGGACGCCGACCACTTCGGCGTTGGCAGCGGGAACCCGGACGGTGAGATCACCCTGAGCGACTTTCAGCACGAGGTACTTCTTTTCCTCGCCCTTGATGACTCGGGTTTCGATAGCCTCGATGAGAGCGGCACCGTGATGCGGGTAGACGACGGTCTCTCCGACCTTGAAAACCATGTGTCCTCTGCCCCTTTCGCTGTCATCCAGGTTACCACGCCCGGCCGCCCCCGCGGCAGGAGGGCATGGCGTCGTCGCAGGTCAAGGGGTTGACAAGACACCCCTACCCGTGCCATAAGGCACCGCACCGGCTCGCCTTGGTCCATGGTGGACGTTCGTGGGGCCAGGGCGGGTGAGCGGCGGCGCGACACCGCCGGTTAGGCTTCTCGCTGGTCAGACGAGCTGGCCGGACGTGCTCGAAGCACCCCGAGGAGGACTCAGCCCGTGAGCCGCAGGCACAAATCGATGCGGTTGCCCCTCGCCCTCGCCGCCCAGATCGTGGCCTGCTTCGCCGCCGTGCTCGCACTGGCCGGTTGCGGGGCGGGACTGGTGACCCAGACCGACAACCAGGTCGCCGCGATCGACGGAGCCAGCGCGAACCTGGGGGGCATCGCGATACGCGACGTGTCGATTCCGTATCCCCAGGACCTCAACGGGGTCTACCCGGCCGGGTCGGACGTGCCGCTGCAACTGACCATCGTCAATCAGGGCAACATTCCCGACACGCTGGTGTCGGTCACCACCTCGGCAGCCGGTCAGGTGCTGCTGCAGGGCAGGACCACCATCCCACCGGGAACATCGGTGACCACTCCCGGCGAGACCGGCTCCTCCGCCACGCCGACCGCACCGGTCAGCCCCCTGGACGCCGGCCTGTTGCGCATCATGCTCTCCGGCACCACCCGGCCGCTGCGCGCCGGGCAGAACATCAACCTCACGTTCGTCTTCCAGCATGCGGGCAAGGCGACCCTGTCGGTGCCGATGGCATCCCCTTCCGAGTCCGAACGCTCGCCCCGCGAGAGCAGCACCCCCGCGGTGAGCTGAGGCCGCGGCCCGGCTCCGGTCTCGCGGCGGCCCGGATCCAGGCTCGCGGTGTCGGTGCGGGCGGATACCGTGCCCGGCCATGGCGAGATCTCCGGTGAACGCGCGCGGCGCCCGTCCGACCCATCGGTGCGCCGAATGCGGGCACGAGGTCGCGAAATGGGTGGGCCGCTGTCCGGAATGCCATGCGTGGGGCAGCGTGGCGGCCGTCGGCGGGCGGGCGGTGGAGCGGGTCGCGGCGGGTGCCCCTTCTACCCCGGCCCGGCCGATCTCCCAGGTCGACCTGCAGTCCGCGCTGGCGACGCCCACCGGCGTCGCCGAACTCGATCGGGTACTAGGCGGCGGACTGGTGCCCGGCGCGGTGGTGCTGCTGGCCGGGGAACCCGGCGTCGGCAAGTCCACCCTGCTGCTGGAGGTCGCGCACTGCTGCGCGAAGGCAGGCAGGCGGGCGCTCTACGTGACCGGTGAGGAGTCCGCAGGGCAGGTGCGGCTGCGGGCCGAGCGCACCGGCGCCCTGCACGACGACCTGTTCCTGACCGCGGAATCCGACCTGGCCACCGTGCTCGGGCACCTCGACGCGGTCGACCCGGGACTGCTGATCGTCGATTCGGTGCAGACCATGTCCTGCGCGGGTGCCGAGGGCAGCCCCGGCGGGGTGTCCCAGGTCCGCGCGGTGGCCGGTGAGCTGATCAGCACGGCCAAGGAGCGCGAGCTGCCGGTGGTGCTGGTCGGGCATGTCACCAAGGACGGGACGGTGGCGGGGCCGAGGGTGCTGGAACATCTGGTCGACGTGGTGCTGCAGTTCGAAGGTGACCGGCATTCCACGTTGCGGATGGTCCGGGGGATCAAGAATCGATTCGGGCCCGCGGACGAGATCGGCTGCTTCGAGCTCTCCGACCAGGGGATCACCGGGCTCCCGGACCCGTCCGGGCTGTTTCTCACCCAGCGCGCCGGTGTGGTGCCCGGCACCGCGGTGACCGTCGTCGTGGAGGGCAAACGGCCGCTGCTTGGTGAGGTGCAGGCACTGGTCGCCGAGTCCGCGCTCGCGAACCCGCGCCGCGCGGTGAGCGGGCTGGACTCCTCCCGGGTGGCGATGATCCTGGCGGTCACCGAGCGCCGGGCAGGGGTGCGGTTGTCCGGCTCGGACGTCTACACCGCGACGGTGGGTGGGATGCGGGTGACCGAGCCGGCCGCCGATCTGGCGATCGCGCTGGCCGTCGCGTCGGCGGCCGGTGACCTGCTGCTCCCCCCGAACGCGGTGGCGATCGGCGAGGTCGGCCTGGCCGGGGAGGTCCGGAATGTCACCGGGATGCGCCGGCGGCTCGTCGAGGCGGCCAGGCTGGGCTTCCGGCACGCGCTGGTACCGCCGGACAGTGTTCTCGACCTGGCGATGGACTCACCGCCCGCGGATATCCGCCTGCACGAGGTCCCCGACCTGAGCGCGGCGCTGTACTGGTTACGTCCCTGAGCGACAATGCACTACAGCAGACGACGCCGACCATCAAATCTGCGATGAGGACCCACCTGTGACCGCTCTACCCGAGCCACCTGCTCACCTGCTGACCGTCGTGGAGTACACCCGGCTCGGCGAGACCGCCACCGGCTACACCGAGCTGCAGGAAGGCAACCTGATTGTGTCGCCGAGCTCGACGCCGCGCCACATGATCGCCTCGGGCCGGTTGCTGCTGCAGATCCAATCCCAGCTGCCCGCGAACCTGTGTGCGGTGCAAGAGGTGGACATCGACCTGCAACTGGTTCCCGCCGACCAGCCCGGCCTGGCGCGCCGGCCCGATCTTGTCGTGGTCGATAACAAGGCGGTCGACCGGGTGGACCGGGACGGCGGATTGCTTTTCGCCGGCGATGTGCTGGTCGTCGTGGAGATCGTCTCTCCTGGCACCCGGCGTCTGGACCACGTCGTCAAGCGAAGCGAGTACGCCGACGCCGGCATCGGCCATTATTGGATCATCGACATCGACGAGCCGGTGACATTGCTGGATTGCCACCTCGCAGGACCACTCGGCTACGTCGATAGCGGCAGCCTCGCCGGGACCTTCTCCACCACTGCGCCATGTCCGGTTCGTCTGGACCTCGACCACCTGCAGCAGTGATCTCTCCCACCTTCGACGCGCTGCTGCACGGCGGTGAGACAGCAGATTGCTCCGCACAACAACGAGTATGCCTCCTCCATACCGGTAACGTGACGGGCGAACGCCGCGACGGCGACAAGCCCGATGCGGGCGCAGGTCATAATATCACCATCATATTGGGCCTGCCACGTCATGATCGGCGTCACGAGATCGCGGACATCACGACAGGCCGTCCGAGCAATATAGGAGTGGATGTACGTCTCCGTGCATCCACACCGAATGACCGGCCAGATCAGCCACCAGCCCCATCTCAGGATCGGCCAGTTCACCTTGAGTTGGTAGCCGGAAGGCTGTTCCATCATCGAAAAGACTATTGATCCATTCGACGAAACGTGCGGCGTCGTCGGCCCACATACCGACAGTCACCTCGCCAGCCTTCGAAGAGGAATCCACTTTGCCGTCAAGTGGACAATAATGACCGCGAGCCTTTTCGTTCTTAACGAATATTGTGTAGATGTCCTTGACTACTGGCCGGACATACACTGCAGTGTTCTCGCGCAGCCACATGACATCGCGAAGACTACGGGCCACCTTCACGGCAGTTATCACTTTCTGGCGAGCCTCATGCGACCCATCTCGGTCGGGCTGTCCCCTCACACCCTCGACGGACTGCGCGATGTTCCGGCTCGGCCGCCAGATCGACCCAGATCGACCTTGGGGAGAACCTCGACGAGGTGGTGGCCGAAAGGCTCGCCCGGCAGCAGGTCCTGGCGGACACGTCGAAACGGTTCTGCTTGCTGATGTCGGAGACGGCGCTGCGGCGGCGGCTAGTCGGCCCGGCTGCGATGGGTGCTCAGCTCGCCCGGCTGATCGAGCTGAGCACCCAGCCGCACATCGACCTGGCCGTGATCATGTTCGACGCACAGGAACGCACCCACCAGTACCACGGCTTCGCGATTCTCGGTGACCCTGGGACCGATGACGACACGCTGGTGCCGGCCGAGACACTCACCCGTGGCCTGGCCATCCGCGGGCAGGAGGAGGTGCACGACTACCTCGAGCACCTCCAGACCCTGCGAGAGACAGCCATCTCCGGTGACGAGCTGCGGGCCCAGCTGCAGGACCTGATCGCGACTCAATGCCGCGCTTGAGCCACGCGGATGGCACCGTGGGCGCGTCCCGAACTCGACAAGAGAGTTCTGCCTACAGCTTGGGAGTGCTCACTTATCGAGTTCGGGAACCACCGGGCCGCCCACCCATGATCTACGGCCACAAGTTCTACTTGCCGGGTCCGGCGTCGCTGATCCGCTTGACGGTGACGGTGGTGCCGTTCTTGACCGCGACAACCATGACGCGGTCGTTCACCGCGACCTGGTCGATGGTGGCGCTCTGCTTGTTCTTGCGGATCTTGGCCTGCGAGTCGACGGCGTAGCTGGCGCTGAATCCGTCCGGGGACTGAACACTGATCGACTGGGCGTTCACCGCGGTGACGGTGCCTCGCTGCACATCGAGCACCCGTTCGCCGGCCCGCACCCGGGCGGTGAACTCACCGTGCTCCACCCGGCTCAGGAAGGCCCGGGAGTGCTTGGCGGCCTTGGCGGGTGCCGAGCTGGCGTTGCCCGGCACGCTGGTGACCGGCGCACTGTTCGACGGCGCTGGGGACGGATCAGTGCTCTGGGCGTAGGCGATCCCCGAACCCACACCGGCGATCGCCAACACGGTGACCCCGGCCAGCAACGTCTTTGTGGTCCTCGTGACCATCGAGTAGTCCTTTCTTCCTTCGTTCGGACAGCACCAACCCTGAGCCGTGCAGCTGAGGAGATCCTGATGTCGCCATGCGGCACCGGAGAGGTTCAGTGATCCTTCAGTCAGCACCTTCCGGCGATCCGGTGGGCCGGTGGGCTGGTGGGCCGGTGGCGCAGCGTCGGCGGGGCATCGCCGTCACCATGCTTCGTAAACTGGCCGCGGGTGAAGTACAGCTGGAGGCAACGGTGAACGCACGGGGGCAGGCCGACCTGCTGCGGGAAACTCTGGCGCGGCTGGCTCCCGGAACCATGTTGCGCGACGGCCTGGAGCGGATCCTGCGCGGCCGTACCGGCGGTCTGGTGGTACTGGGTCACGATCGCGCGGTCGACTCGATCTGCGACGGAGGATTCCGGCTGGATGTCGAGTTCTCCGCGACCCGGCTCCGCGAGCTGTCCAAGATGGATGGTGCCGTGGTGTTGTCGACGGAGGCGGACCGGATCCTGCGGGCCAACGTCCATCTCGTGCCCGACCCGACCATCCCGACCGAGGAGTCGGGGACCCGGCACCGCACCGCGGAGCGCACCGGGATCCAGACCGGGCACCCGGTCATCTCGGTCAGTCAGTCGATGAGCATCGTCAGCATCTACGTCGACGGGCGGCGGCACGTGCTGTCCAACTCGGCCACCATCCTGTCCCGGGCGAATCAGGCGCTGGCCACCCTGGAGCGCTACAAGACCCGCCTCGACGAAGTGGCGCAGACGCTGTCCGCGCTCGAGATCGAGGACTTCGTCACCCTCAAGGACGCGATGACGGTGGTGCAGCGGCTGGAGATGGTGCGCCGGATCTCCGAGGAGATCGCCTGGGACGTCGTCGAGCTGGGCAGCGACGGCAGGCTGATCACCCTGCAGCTCGACGAACTGGTGGGCGGGATGGAGGCCGACCGCGAGCTGATCCTGCAGGACTACCTGCCCGAAGGTCATCCGGTCGACGCCGCGGCGGCAGCGTTGGATCGGCTCTCGGGCAGCGAACTGCTCGACCTCACCGCGGTCGCGGGGTGCTACGGCTACCCGCCCGGCCCCGAGACGCTGGAGGAACCGGTGTCGCCACGAGGACACCGGTTGCTGGCTCGGGTGCCCAGGCTGCCCAGCGGGGTGCAGACCCGGCTGGTGGAGCATTTCGGGTCACTGCAGGCACTGATGGCGGCCACCGTCGACGATCTGCAGCATGTCGACGGCGT
Source organism: Pseudonocardiaceae bacterium (assembly GCA_036494005.1). Taxonomy (GTDB): domain Bacteria; phylum Actinomycetota; class Actinomycetes; order Mycobacteriales; family Pseudonocardiaceae. Next base: position 27,207 of record DASXOV010000287.1, read on the forward strand.
CGGCGACGCCCGCGCCCGGATGGTCCGGGAAGGGCTTTCCCGGCTGGCCGAATCCAGCATCGTCGAGCGCTACGGGTGAACGGGGCCCGGTGGTGGCCCGGTGGTGCCGTCAGCCCAGCAGGCGGAACGACGCCGGCCTGCTGGCGAGCTGCCCCAGCTTCACCATCAGCTGGTAGGTCCCGGCCGGCACGACCACCCGCTGCGCGGAGCAGCCCGGTTGAGACGTCCGCCCGGCCCACGCCACGCTGAACACCAGTCGCTGACCAGGGGCCAGCGTGCGCATCGAGGTGGAACCGCCCGCGTCGCAGTCGTTGCTCGACCACAGCCGGGTGCCGTCAGCACTGAGGACCACCGCCTCCTGCAACGCGGCGTCGAGATCGCGTACGCAGGGTGTCGAGCCGAGGTTCGCCACGATCATCCGGAACTCTCGGGTCTGGCCGGGCTGATACTCCGAAGCGCTGGGCTGCGCGCTCAGCCCGATCCCCTCATCCGGACAGGTGCCAGGGGGCACGGAGGACCGCGACGGCGAAGCGACCGGCGAACTCGGCACCACCGAACCGGGCACCACCGAACTCGGCACCACCGAACTGGGCGCTACCGAACTCGGGGACGTGGCGGATGTGGTCGAGGCAGGCGCGCCGATCGGTCCCGTCGAACCGGCCGTACCCGGTACCTCCGGATCGCCGCCCCCGGTGAGTGCGGTCATTGCCCAGAGAACCAGGACGAGCACGACGGTCAGCGCACCGAACGCCGCACCTCTGCGCCGCCAGTACACCGACTCCGGAAGGGGGCCGAGCGGGTCCAACATGGTCAAAACGGTAACCCGGGGTTCCCGGCTGACCACGGAACCACGTCGTCGCTCAATGGTGGTGTCACGCGCGCTAGTGTCAGCCTCCGCGACCGTGAGACCTGCTTGCAGGGTCGAACCATCAGCCCTGATGCCCAGGAACGGCCGCTGCTCCCGATCACCACCGCTGCCGAGGAGACCAACCGTGACGGCCATCGAGGACCTGCTGACCCGCAACGCCACGCGCTCGGGCGACGGCCCGGGTCCGATGCCGAGTCCTCCGGGCCTGCGGGTGGCCGTGGTGGCCTGCATGGACGCCCGCCTCGACCCGGTCGAGCTGCTCGGCCTGCGGCCGGGTGATGCGCACGTGATCCGCAACGCGGGCGGTGCGGTCACCGATGACGTGATTCGCTCGCTGGCGGTCAGCCAGCGCAAGCTGGGCACCACCGAGGTGCTGCTGCTGCATCACACCAAATGTGGCATGGCGACGTTCACCGACGACGACTTCTGGTCCGAGCTGCAGGAGGAAACCGGGTTGCGACCGACCTGGGCGGTGGAGACATTCCGCGATGCCGAATCCGATGTGCGGCAGTGCCTGGAACGGGTACGGCGTAGCCCGTTCCTGACCAATACCACTGATGTGCGCGGCTTCGTGGTCGATATCGACACGGGCCGGCTCACCGAGGTGACGCCGTCGCAGCCGTGAACTCGGCGCGCCTGCTCGCCTGGTTCGGCACGCACGCGCGTGACCTGCCCTGGCGCGCGGTGGGCACCACCCCGTGGGGGGTGCTGGTCAGCGAGGTCATGCTGCAACAGACGCCGGTGCAGCGGGTGGCCGGCGTGTGGATCGAATGGCTGGCGCGCTGGCCCCGGCCGTCGGATCTGGCCGCCGAGACCCCGGGCACCGTCGTGCGGGCCTGGGGAAAGCTGGGCTACCCGCGCCGAGCGCTGCGGCTGCACGCCGCGGCGGAGGTGATCGCCGCGCAGCACGACGATGTCGTCCCCTCCGATGTGGACACGTTGCTCGCGCTGCCGGGAATCGGCAGCTACACCGCCCGCGCTGTGGTCGCCTTCGGTTACGGTCTGCGCGTGCCGGTGGTGGACACCAACGTCCGGCGAGTAGTGGCTCGGGCCGTGCACGGCATGGCCGACGCCGCGGCGCCGGCCGTCAGCCGTGATCTGGCTGATGTGGCTGCTGTTCTGCCCCGTGAGCAGGCAGCTCGCTTCTCTGCCGCGCTGATGGAGCTCGGCGCTGTGGTGTGCACGGCGCGGCAGGCGAACTGCGCCGGATGCCCGCTCCGCGACGAATGCGCCTGGGTGCGGGCCGGGCGTCCGACGGCAACCGCACCCGGCCGACCGGCACAGCGCTTCACCGGCACCGACCGGCAGGTGCGCGGCTTGTTGCTCGACGTGCTGCGCGGTGCGGCGCACCCGGTAGCGCGGGCGCAGCTGGACGCGGTCTGGGTCGACGTCGTGCAGCGTGACCGATGCCTGGATTCCCTGCTGGTCGACGGCCTGGTCGAGCAGACCGTCGACGGCCGCTTCGCCCTGCCCGGGGAGTGCTGAGAACGGAAGTGCTGAGAACGGAGTGCTGAGAACCTCGTGCACGCATTGGTGGCATTCCTCGACGACACGGCGGATCAGGAGATTCGCGAGTTGTGGCAGGCGCTGCAGCAGGCCGGAGTCCCGTCCGGCCGTCGGCGGTTTCCGCCGCACGTCACGTTCGGCGCTGGTGCGTCGATCCCGGCCAGGGCGCGCGCGGCGGTGCGCGAGGAGCTGGCGTTGCTCACCCTGCCGGGCCTGTGGCTGAGTACCCTGGCCGCCTTTCCGAACGCCGACAACGTGCTGGTGCTCGCTGCGGTCGTCGACACCGAACTGCTCGCCGTGCATTCCGCGGTGCACGACGCCCTCGCAGGCCGGGTCCGCCATCCCTCGGGGCCGCACCTGCCCGGTTCCTGGGTACCGCACTGCAGGCTCGCCGAGCGCATCACACTGGCCCAACTGACCACCGGTTTCGCGCTGCTGCATCCGGTGACCCCGATCCGGGCCGCCCTCGGTCCGGTCGCTGTGCTGGACACGGTCACCGGTACGGCGGAAGTGCTGCGACAACGGTGACCGGCACCACACGGGCGCACGTAGGCTGGCCTCATGGCCGTCGTGAAGATCAACGCAATCGAAGTTCCGGAAGGCGCCGGGCCCGAGCTGGAACGCCGATTCGCCGCCCGCCACGGCTCGGTGGATTCCGCACCGGGCTTTCTCGGCTTCGAACTGCTCCGCCCGGTGGCCGGCGATGACCGGTACTTCGTCTATACCCGGTGGGAGACCGAGGAGCATTTCCAAGCCTGGCGGGACGGACCGGCGATGGAGGCGCATTCCGGAGATCGGGCGAAGCCGGTGTCCACCGGCTCCGCCTTGCTGGAGTTCGAGGTCGTGCAGTCCGCCGAACCGTCCTCCGCCGAACCGGGCTGAGTCACCACCGGGTGCCGCCCACCGTGCACCTGCGCGCGACACACCGTGCATGGATGCGTGACATGCCGAGACCCCGGTCCGGTGTGGATCCGGGGTCTCGGCGCCTGCAGGGTGGGTCAGTCGGTGCCGGTCATGCCGTCGGTGGTGGGGCCGTCGGCTCCGGCGAGGTCGA